>JBDUAQ010000005.1:0-37781 GCA_040004575.1 bacterium | reverse complement strand
ATAAGTGTGGCAAGTTTGTAAACTGCCACGATGCGCGCGACGGTCGGATCGACGGCCGCGGACCGCGTGGTAATCGCGTAGGTAACATCCTGGGCACCCGCATCCGCCGCAATCGCAATTTCGAAAACGATGATCTGATACTTCGTAATAGAAAAGTGAATCAGCACGGCCGGCACTTTTGGCGCAATAACGGTCGGCGAGTTGGCCGGCGCGTCATGGAAAACCGTTAATCAGCGAAGCGAACCAGCGATTTCCGAGTGGTTAGTTGACACTGTTAGAGCCCATTCGCATAATGAATCTCCCGCATGCGGATGTGGCGGAACTGGCAGACGCGCAGGTCTCAGAAGCCTGTGATGGTGACATCGTGGAGGTTCAAGTCCTCTCATCCGCACCATTTCTTGCACACGAAGCGAGCCCGCAGCCTCAGATCTCATATCTGGGATTCGCGGGCTCGCTTTTCTTTCCCTTTTTTTTGGAACCACTCTGTCACGGCGGCGTATAACCAGAGTCGCAGTGCTTTTCGTGTAACCGAACAAGGCGCAGCGGTGTCTCCCAAATAACAAGCTCTAAAAGGAGGGGGTTCAAATGAGCGCTGAACGAGTTGCCGCGAGCAACCGGGAAGTCGA
Organism: bacterium; assembly: GCA_040004575.1. Lineage (GTDB taxonomy): Bacteria > Acidobacteriota > Blastocatellia > Pyrinomonadales > Pyrinomonadaceae > PSRF01. The sequence continues at coordinate 37,155 of JBDUAQ010000005.1, read as the reverse complement.
GTCGAAAGGGGAACACCGTGAACACCGCATGCAGGAGTCATCTGCATCCTCGCTGCCGCTCCAGCAAAAAATAGCGCAACGGCCTGCGCGCAACCGCTTCAAGCGGCTGCTTGATCTCGCGGATTCGCTGTTACGAGAAACGGATTCGCTCGCGCGCGACCATGCGTTTACTGAGAAATCCACTCGCTTGCAAACCCTGAGTTTTTCCGAAGGCATTGATTTCTATGACGAGGTCAAGCGCTTTGAGACCGGCCTAATCAGGCTCGCGCTCGACCATACCCGTGGCCACCAAGCCCAGGCGGCCAGGTTGCTGCGCATAAAACCCACCACACTGAACTCAAAGATCAAGCTCTACGGGATCGAGTACTGATCGTAGGACAGGCATTCCTGCCTGTCCTTAGGGTTAGGCCTTCGATGTTCGTTAGCAACGCATAAGAAAGGCAGAAACAGACAAGAATGTCTGTCCTACTTAGGCTAGTTAACTGCTTCCGAAGAATCGTCTGCCTGCGGCTCGCGGCCGTCGGACACTGTCAGTTGCTGCTCGTCGAAGAGGCTTGAGTCAACCAGTGTTTGTACCCAGTACTGGCCCGGCGCCGGAAAAGTTACATTCACAAAGAAACTGATGTTGTCGGCAAAGCCGCCAGGCGTGATCTGAAGGTTGGTGGGCTGCGAGGCGACAATATGTTGCTGGCGATCCGGCGTCAGAATTCTGACTTCGCTAAGATGCGTGCCCTCACCACGCCAATGATTCACCACCGCAAACTTGATCAAAGACACGGGCATCTGCTGCACCATAATGTTTTGAAAGACGCCCATGAACGAAAGCTTGTTGCCTACCTCGAGGCGAACATCGTCACAGAAGAGCGTGTAGAGTAGTTCCAGTTTCTCGTTCTTGTTAATCGCGTCTGACATATAAGTCTCCCAAATAAGTACGACAGACATTCTTGTCTGTCCGATCGTTCATTTGCTTTATACGAATATACCGCAAGCGCTGGAAAAGTGGACAGGCAGGAATGCCTGTCCTACTCGAGCAGCTTCTTGAATGCTGCCTCGTCAATTACGGTGACGCCGAGTTCTGTGGCTTTATCCAGTTTAGATCCAGCTTCCTCGCCCGCTACCACGTAATCAGTCTTCTTGCTAACTGAAGAAGTGACCCGGCCCCCGCGCGCTTCGATCGCCGCTCTGGCTTCATCGCGATTATATCCAGCCAGCGTTCCCGTCAGGACAAACAGCTTGCCCGCCAAGCTTTCATCCATGGGTTCACTTGTTTGTTCCATTTTTGTGGTAACGCCGGCGGCTTCCAAACGGCGGCAGAGTTCGAGGTTGCCACGATCGTCAAACCAGTCGCGCACGCTCTGCGCTACCGTCAAGCCAATCTCCGGCACCTCGTCAAGTTCCTCTACCGTCGCTTTGCTGAGCGCTTCGAGCGAGCCAAACTGCCGCGAGAGCGTTGTTGCCGTGCGATCTCCGACGTGGCGCAGCCCCAGCGCGTAAATCAGGTTCGAAAGTTCGCGCTTCTTGCTCGCTTCAATTTGTGCCAACAGATTCGACGCCGACTTCTTAGCCATGCGCTCGAGGCTCGCAATATCATCGAGTGTCAAACTGTAGAGGTCGCCCGCGTCATGGACCTTGCCGCTCTGAACAAGCTGTTCGACCAGCGACTCGCCCAGTCCTTCAATGCGCATCGCACGTCGCGAAGCAAAGTGCAACAAGCGTCCCATCAGTTGGGCCGAGCAGTCGGCCGCAATGCAACGCGAAACCACCTCGCCTTCAGGTTTCGAGATTTCGCCGCCACAGACCGGACACTTCTTCGGCATGCGAAACGCTTTCTCTTGCCCGGTGCGCTTCGACTCCATGACTTTCAGTACTTTGGGGATAACGTCCCCGCCTTTTTCAATCAGCACCCAATCGCCAATGCGAATTCCCAAACGCTTGACCTCGTCCGGATTGTGCAGCGTGGCGCGTGCGACCGTGGTGCCGGCAAGGCTAACAGGCTCCAGGATGGCGACCGGGGTAAGGGCTCCCGTTCTGCCAACCTGCACCACGATGTCATTAACCTTCGTCGTGGCCTGCCGCGCCGCGTATTTGTAAGCGATAGCCCAGCGCGGCGCTTTGTTCGTGGCGCCGAATTCATCCTGAAGCGCGGTGGAGTTCACCTTTACGACCAGCCCATCAATCTCGTAGTCCAAATCGTCCCGCTGCGCTTCAATCCTGCCGGCAAACTCGATCACTTCTTCGATCGTGTTGCAAAGCTTGCGCTCAGGACTGACTTTGAACCCGGCTCGCTCCAACCAGTTCAGTGCTTCCCAATGAGTCGCGAAAGGCTTGCGCTCTCCGGCCAGTAAATCGTAGGCAAACATTTCGAGTTTGCGACTGGCGGTGATTTTCGGGTCGAGTTGTCTGATGGTTCCCGCGGCGGCGTTGCGCGGATTTGCGAAGCGCGGCTCGTCCTGCTCTTCGCGTTCGGCGTTGATTCGCTCAAACACTCTTCGCGGGATGAAAACTTCGCCGCGCACTTCCAGTTCTGAGATCTCAGATTTCAAATTTGAGATTTGAGTGCGCAGCTTAAGCGGAATGCTGCGAATAGTGCGCGCGTTGAGAGTTACATCTTCACCAATGCGGCCATCGCCGCGCGTCACTCCGCGCGCCAGCATTTGATTGGCGTAGTGCAACGATAGCGAGAGCCCGTCAATCTTCAGCTCCGCGACGTAGTCGACACTCTTGCCATCCGCGAGCCGCTGGCAGCGCAGATCAAAAGCGCGCAATTCCTCGAGGTTGTAGCTGTTGTCAAGCGAGAGCATTGGCCGACGGTGTACGACCTGGGAAAAACCTTCGGCCGGTTTCCCGCCAACGCGTTGGGTAGGACTGTCAGAGGTTATTTGATCCGGGTGTTGTTTCTCAAGCTGCTGAAGCTTCTCGAGCAGCGCGTCGTATTCCGCGTCCGAGATTTCGGGGTTGTCATTGACGTAGTAGAGTTCCTCATGACGCCGAATCTCTTCTCGAAGTTTTCCGATCTGCTGTGCAACTGATAAGGCTCTTGCCAACCGACTGTTCCTCCAAATGATTCCCTTGGATTTTCAACCAATTGGCGGGGGCAAGCCCACCTTCCCAACCACGAGAGCTTAATGGAGTTGATTCTTGGTTTTTGATTGAAGGATCTTCAAGGCACGCTAACCGAGCTAGTCAGGCGTCTCTCAGGTTGGGAAGGTGGGCTTGCCCCCGCTCTTCCATCCTTAACTGTGCGACACCGAAGCTCGCCCTTCCCGGATGCCGCTGACCTTTGTAATACCGCTCGTCCTGGTTTTAGTTTCCGCGACTTTGTGCTCGCCAAGTTTGTGAATAACTCGCCCAATAAACTTGATACTCTGCAGAAAATCATCAATGCGAATGTTTTCGTCTGGCCCGTGCGGATTTGATCCGGCATAGCTGATACCGAAAGACGCAACGGGTGTTGGCGGTGAAGAGGCCCCGCAAACCGCGCCGACCGGCCCGCTCGAAGGATCCATCGGATAAACCAAAGGAGTGGCGCCATAGACTTCCGTAGCGGCGCTGATAACGGCGCGAGCTACCAGAGAACTTCCGGATGATTTCGCCAGCGGCGCACTACCGAGTTCGATGATGTCTATATCCTTGAAACCCCGCACGTCGAGATGGGCTCGCAGTAACTCGAGCACCAGTTCCGGAGTCAGATCAGGCACTAGGCGAAAATCTAGGCGGGCCATCGCCGTACTCGGGAGCACTGTTTTTATGCCGGCCTCAGTGTGGCCCGTATTGATTCCACAGATCGTACAGGTCGGACCAAATATGTGTTCCTTCACGAGAGCCGGACCCTTCAACGAACGCACCCAACCACCGATGCGGAATTCCCGTTTCAAGCCCGCTTCGTCAAGCTCGATTGCCTTGAGTGCTTCGTTGTCCTCGGCGCTAATCGGCGCGATTTGCGACGAAAAACCATCGATTGTGATCACGCCCTTCGGCGAAGTTATTGTCGCCAACGCCTGCACCAGACGCCACGCCGGATTAGGGACGATCGCGCCCCACTTTGAATGCAGGTCGGTGCGCGCACCGTGGGCTCGCAGTTCCAAAAACTGAATTCCTTTAAAACCGAGACTGATTACCAGCCGCTCCTTTGTGTCCTTGTAGCCCTCGTCCCAGATGCATCCCTGCGCGGCCAGCATCTCGGGGTTTTCAGCAGCGAAGCGATAAAGACTCGGACTACCCAAACCATCCTCACCGTCGACGAAAAATCTTAGCGACACCGGCAACTTGCCGAACGTTTTCTGATACGCTTCAACCGCCGCCACGCGAGCCACCAGATCGCCTTTGCTGTTGGCGGCGCCGCGCGCGTAAAGCTTCCCATCGATGATCGTCGCCGCAAACGGTCCCACGGACCAGTCGCTCAAATGTCCCACCGGCTGAACATCGTAATGACCATAAACCACGAAGCTCTGCGAACCGCTGCCGCATTCACCGTAGATAATCGGATAACCATTGCCCAGGCGAAATGAGCGCGTGCCGATACCTACACGCTGCATCATCTGTTCGACAGATTCGGCGATCGCGCGCATACCCGTGCCCCGGGCAGCGACGGAAGGCATGCGGCAAAGCGACTGCAGCCGCTCGGTGAAACTGCGCGCGTGCCGGTCAACGTAGCGATCGAAACGGGTGAATGGCATCTTGAATTCCGCGTGCGAACGACTCGCTGTTTTTCTTTCTTGAACTAGTCTCGCTGTAAGTAGTGGCGTCACTACTACTCGGATCGTAAAACTTTTTCGGGGTAGAGCAAGTAGCGCGGCGGGTCTGTTGAACGCTCGAAGCCGGCGGCAACCAGGCCAGCGGCAAATGCTTGCTGAAACTCAGCGCGCACTCGCAACTGCTCTTGCCTCGCCTGTACGGGACTCTCCCGGCATAGTTTGGTCCAGTCAATCGGAATGTCAATGGTCGCTTCCGGCTTGTCCCTAACAGTTTCGCCTGGTGCAACGCTTCCATTCGCGAGACTGATCACCCGCGGCGACTGAAGTTGCCAATGGGCAAACAAACGATCGCTATCGATTCCCGCGGGTTCGACATTGGTCAACAACGGACTGGTCGCATAGTCAGTCCCGTAAAAGTTCACGGCATAGCTACCGGCGGTCACGCCCAGCCGGTTCAGGTTGAAATGAGCGTTGCGAGCTTGCAGCGGATCCCAGGTCCACCTAATAAAACTTCTGCCTTCCTGAATCGCTCGCTCACGCTGGCTCCATTTAAGTCGCGCGCCGACCCCCTGATTCTGAGAAGCCGGATCGACGGCCATCATGTGGGAGTAACCAAAGATCTCGGAGTCACCACGAACAGCCGCCAGATGATGAACGAAACCAACCAGACGGTCGCCAACAAAGGCGCCCAACGTCCAACCTCCGGCCTGTCGGGAAACGATCAAATGGCGTCGCGGCGAGATTTCAAGGTCGGGAAGTCCAAAAACTTCGCGCTGCAGCCGAATGCAGTTATCGAGTTCATCGATTGTGACGCATTCGCGAATTACGATGTCTGCCATTGTGTGGGGGATTCCAAAAGCGCCACGGATCTACTCATACTTTGGTGGACCGGCCGGCAACAATATCACTGTTCGCAGACCGGCAGGCTCGCGATTCTCAAGTGTCACCGTGCCCTTCAGTAGTTCGAGCAGCCGCCGGCCAACTATTATCCCTAATTCGTTGAGGTCAGTTTTTCCGGCACGCGGTGTGTCAACCGGATCGAACACGCGCGACAAGTCTCTTATCGGTTCGCCTTCATCGTCTATTTGTACCCGGAGCGACGGTCCCTCAAGCAGTCTGGCAGCAATCGTGACGCGCTGCCCTTCCCGGCTCCGGCTAACGGCCCAGGCCAGAAAAGGATAAAGCACCTGCCGCAGGCGGCCCTGGTCAGACACGATTGTAGTTACTTCCGGCTCCAGCTGGCACTCGATTTCTATCTCTCGCTTTTGCGCCTGCCTCCCGACTGCGGCGCAAGTCTCGCGCAGGGTTTCAGGAAAAGAAAACTCCTGAAGAAAGATCTCAGACGGGCCAACTTCGAGCCGGGACAAATCGACCAACTGATTGAGGCTGGTGAGCAATTGCAACCCGGAGTTCTGGATCTTCTGGCAGAAGCGCTGCTGTGGTTCGCTTAACTTTTCCTGGTCAAGCATGATTTCAGCGAATCCCAGTATCGAAGTCAAAGGCGTGCGCAACTCATGCGACATGCGCGCCAGAAACAACGAACGATAGTGCGAGACATGTCTCAACTCACGATTGGCTTCTTCAAGTTCGACCGTTCGTACCTGGAGTTGCTCGATCAGATCAGCGACACGTTTATCCTCTACTTGCCCCACAGCTGCTTTCTTGTTGCCTTTGGAATTATCAGACACTAGCATTGCCAGCCCTCGGGAATGGCGGACCGTGAACGGTTCGAGCCCATGGCTCACCACTCACCTGCCTCAAATTGTTTCGGAAAGTTCAATATAAGACTGCACCGGTTGAGTGTCAAAGCCGTGCTTCTTTTTTAACTAAATCGTGCGTTATCATGCTGGTGGTTAAAGTGGCGCAGCAACTTCCGCGAATCTCCAAGACAAAGCAACGATGGGCAAACTCACAGAGCAACCGCTGGCGGAACTCATTCGCGAGATATCGAGCAAAGGTTTATCAGGCACCTTGCGCATCGAACATGAGCGCATGCAAACGGCGGTCTATTTTGACCAGGGACAGCTTATCTATGCGGCTTCAAATCTGCGCACACTGCGCTTGCGCGAATACCTCAACAAGCGCAGCCTCCTCTCGGAACAAGCATTTGCCAGGATAGACAACAACCTCTCGGATTTGGATCTCGCGGCGGCACTGATTGCCGCCGGCACCCTGAGGCAAAAAGATCTTGATGCGCTGCTGGCCCTATTGGTAAGCGACGTCTTGCGTATCTCCCTGTTATGGATGGAAGGAAATTGGGACTTCGACCCGCGCGCCCGCCTGGTTGATCTGGTTCGCGTGAACCTGGACACTGCAACTCTGCTGCGCGAAGCTGCGCAAAGAATGCCCATTAGCTTTGTTTCTAGCCGCCTTCTCAATCCGGCCGAGACGATTTCGCGCGCCTCAGAGGTATCTCGGACCAGCAATTTCCGGCCGGCCGAAAGCTTTATTCTTTCTCGTCTCGATAATCCGCTAAGGTTGGACGAGCTGGTTTCGCTTGGTGGACTGCCGGAGCCGGAGGCCAATCGTGTCATCTACGGCCTGGCTCTTGGTGGCCTGTTAATACGCGAATACTGGCAAAATGCTTTTCGGACCGAGATCCCGAAGCCAGGCCAGGAGCAAACCGCAACTCCGATTCCGCCTACTGTCAGCAGCACGCAACCTGAACAGAAGGGTAATTGGATGTCGGCCGACCTCGAGAATGAAGACGTGGAAGAGTTCTTGAAACGACAGAAGGCGGCGACATCTCATTACGAAGTGCTCGAACTGCAATCAACAGCGAAGCCGAACGAAATAAAAGATGCTTACTACGCTATGGCGCGCCGCTATCACCCCGATCGATTCCATCTGAAATCCGGGACGAAGCTCCACGCGCAAATAAGTTCGGCGTTTGCCCGCGTCACCCAGGCCTATGAAACACTGACGAATCCCAACGCGCGAGCGGGTTATGACCAGACGCTGGAAAGGGCCAGGCAGTTTGCCGAAGCGGATGCAAAAGCAAACAAAGCCAGTCGCGCCGCTGAATCAGCGGACGAGTTCGACGGGGGAATTGACGACTCCGAAACCGGGTTGGGGCGCGCTGAATACAGTTTCCGGCAAGGCTGTGGCGCGTTAGAGCTGGGACACGTCAACGCTGCGATCAAGTACCTGGCTAACGCTGCGCGACTTGAACCGCAAGAGGCGCGCTATCGTGCCCACTACGGCCGCGCACTCGCAGCCGACGAGAATACCCGGCGGCTGGCCGAAAACGAGATTCAGGCTGCAGTTAGACTCGAGCCGGCCAACGCCGCCTTTCGCACAATGCTGGCTGAGTTGTATTTTGAGTTGAAGTTTCACCGCCGCGCCCAGACGGAGTTGGATCGAGCGTTGGCGATTGATCCGCATAACGCTGCAGCGAACCAGCTGTTGCGCAAAATTGAAAAGTCGCGCAAGGTAGGCTAGCGAAGCTGAGTTTTGAGTTTTGAGATTTGAGATCTGGAATAATCTGGAATCTGAAATCTGAAATTCAATAGGGAATGTCCACAATTTACCGCAACAGTGAAAAAGAACGCACCGCGCGCGAGGCTTACCTCCAGTTGGCCGCCGCGGCCGACGAGTTTGAGCAGTATGCCAACCCGCACGCGGTTCGCATTGCCGCAATCGCCGACAAAATTGCCGAGACTTTTCACCTCGCTCCTCAGGATCGCAAATCGCTGCGCACAGCCGCGCGCATGCACGACCTTGGCGAGGTAGCCATGGAGCGGGAATACATCCAACGAGCCGGCTCGCTTTCGGAAGAAGAACGAATCGACCTCGAGCGGCATCCGGTAATTGGGGAACAGGAAGCAGCACGCGCCGGCGCCGACCGCGACGTGCAACTGTTGGTGCGATGGCATCATGAATGGTGGAACGGTTCCGGTTACCCGGACGCGCTCAGGCATAACGAGATTCCGCTCGCGGCGCGAATTCTCCGCGTTGCGGATTCATATGCGGCGCTAACTGACGCGCGACCTTATCGTCCGGCAATGACCGAAGATGAAGCCCGCACGCGGATCATCGATCGGGCCGCAATCGAATTCGATCCGGCGGTCGTCAACGTGCTGCTTTCATTACACGATCTTGAAGAGCTGCGTTCATTTGCAAAACCGATGGCGCCTCTATCGGATATTGCAACAACTGACGATGGCTGGAATCTTTTTTCGTTGTTTATGAAGTGATCGCCATACGTGAGGTTAAGGCGAGAAGTTTAGAGTTCAAACTTTAGTTTGTCTGCCTTGGGGAGTACCAACCTAAAGGTTGAACTCTGAACTGCTTGCGCTTTAGGAATCAATAAGTGAGTTACGTCGCAACCACAACTTTTCCGAACGGCTGGCTAAACTTCGAACTAAGCGTCTTGCGGCGCTTGAAGTTTTCTTCCATTGCGTTTCCCTTTACTGGCGAGCCTAATCTTGGCGCGCAACTGAAGCGTTGGCAGGTGCGGGTAGCGGCAAACGATCCGCTAATCTGGGCGCATACCAAAGCGACTGCTCTGATTGAGAATGAAGCTGAGCGACTCACTGAAGATGATCTGGAAGCGATACTTGATGACGCCTACGTTCCGCGCGAGTTACTGGACAATCCTTCGCTTCTCAATTGGTTTAATGATACTGACGCCTGGTGGTTTGATAACGTACGCTTCAATGCCGAGAGATTCGACAATCAATACAAACGTGCGCTGGCTTTAACACTGGGCATGATGGTCGGCGATTACGTGCTCTCCTTCAGCGCGGAAAGCCGGCACCTGCGTGAGCCCTTCTCATTGTCGCGCGTGTTCAGGGAGTTTGCCCAAGCTACGCCCTTCCCATACAGGAACTCGCTGCACAGCAAGTCTACTAACCAGGATGTGCGCACCTTCGTTGCCGAACGCCGCCACACTGATCTGCTTTTTTTGCGACTGCCGGCGCCGGTGCAGCCACAGCCGGCACAACACTTTGCTTTCGCCTGGCGCGAGGAGTGGTTACATGGTGGTGACGATTTTTGGGGCGACTTTGAAAAAGCCCGTGCGGGAAAACTGGGGTCGCGGGTTCAAAGCAAACAACAGTACCTGGGCCTGGTCGAGGACCTGCTCCACACCGCTTCACATCTGCCCGGCTGGGCCATCGCGCATACGGAGAATGGCTTCATCTCGACTGACGAACTGGTCGAAACAATTGGACGCGTCCGCAAAGTGGACGCAGTTTACTCCAAAGACTTTTCGGACTTACTCGGCGTGCGCGCGGCGATCGTTACTGCTAGTGGGTAAATTGTCGTGGCAATGTCGATTCCACTTTAACTACAAACCTAATCAGCTCTCAAGTCTCAGCAACGAAGCGATAACCTACGCCTCGGACCGTCAGCAGATGTTCGGGCTTGGTAGGATCGTCTTCGATATATTTGCGTAAGCGGACGATGAAGTTATCGATCGCGCGGGTGTCGGTATCCTCGTTGAGGCCCCAGACGTTTTCCAGAATTGCCTTGCGCGAAACTACGTTGCCCTCGTGCTTGACGAGGTAACGCAGCAATTGCGCTTCCATCAAAGTTAAGCGAATCGTCTGCTCGGGAGTGCGCAGTTCAAGGTTTCCGAAATCGATGATCCGGTTATTGAAGCCAAACTCTTCGCTCGACTCTTCGCCTTGATCTGTTTGCTGCACTTCAGCACTGTTCGTTTGCTCCTGAGACAGGCCCTCATGAAACCACTGGCGCCGCCGCAGCAACGCATTGAGGCGCGCCAACAACACCGACAGCTCAAAAGGCTTGGGCAGATAGTCGTCAGCGCCGGATTCGAAACCGCGCAGCACATCTTCCGGACGTCCGCGCGCGGTCAACATCAGCACCGGCACGAAATAACCCGCGGCGCGAAGTTCAGCAGCCACTGTGAATCCGTCTTTGCCGGGGAGCATTACATCGAGCACCAACACATCGTAGGTTTGGCGCTTGTCGAAAACCAAAGCCAACGCAGCCTCGCCATCGCTCACGGCGTCGACGGTGTAGCCCTCGGCTTCAAGGTTAAAGCGCAAGCCATCAGCCAGGTGTTGCTCGTCTTCTACTACCAGCACAGCGCTCATCGATTGCAGTCCTTCCCAATCTAGCCGAGTTCACAACGCGGCTGTCGCAGACATGTCGAAGAAATACGATCCACTAAATAACACTAAACGACACGAACGCCATTTCGTGTCAGTTCGTGTTCTTTCGTGGATCGCATTTTGGTGCCCATGGCAAAAAATAAGAAACGCGCACTTGTTTCACACGCGGGGAAGTTCAATTGTAAATCTACTGCCGTGGCCCGGTCCTTCACTCTCAGCGAATACCTTGCCGCCATGTCTTTCAACTACCGAACGCACAATGAAAAGTCCAAGGCCGGTGCCCTTGATCCTGCTCATGACTCGGCCCGGCACCCGGTAAAAACGCCTGAAGACTCGTTTCAACTGAGCCGCGGGAATACCAATGCCGCTGTCTTCGATTCGCACCGCCACTTTCTTGGCATCGAGCGTTGCGACCTCAACCGAAATCTGAATGTCCTTAACTGAGTACTTGACGGCGTTGTCGAGCAGGTTTGAAATCGCCGCGCGTAATTCGTCAGCGTCGGCCTTCACTTGCGGTCGTTCGCCGTTGACCGACTCCGTGAAGCGCACCGAATCAGCGTTGAGGTTGTGGCGGACGCGCGTAAGATCTACGCATTCACGCGCCAACTCGCCAACGTCTATCTTTCTGAGATTGAGTTTGCGACGACGCTGACCCGATTGACCCGCGCGCAAAACCTGCTCGACTGTCTGCAAAAGCCGATCGCTGTCGGCCAGCATCACATCGTAAAATTCCTGACGCTTGTTCTCTTCAAGATCACGCGCCTTTAAGGTCTGGAGATAAAGCCGAATGGAAGCGAGAGGTGTTTTCAGTTCGTGAGTTACTGCATTGATGAATGCGTCGTGCTGCTCGTTGCGGCGGATCTCGCGAATAAGGAAGGTCGTGTTTAGGACGAGACCCGTAATGATCAACAGGAAAAAAGTGATGCCAAAAACCAGCAGGGCTATTTCGCGGGGATTTAGCAGAATCCAGCCAACATTCAACGCTACCGCCAGCGCCACCAGAGAAGCGCCGAGCGTTATGAAGAAAGCTATTGACTTGCGACGACCACTGACTGCCATGGGGGGATTGTAACAGTGGGCAGTGGGCAGTGGGCAGTGGGCAGAAGGTTCGTAGCCAGTGGCCAGTGGTCAGTGGTCAGTGGCCTGTGTTCAGAACCGGTAAACAGTAAGGCAGGAAGAGCACAAGAGCTGGGTCAAAATAAAAGGGCAGCGAGCAGATTATCTGCCCACTGCCCACTGCCCACTGCCCACTGGCAACTGTATTCAAGCTGCTTTCCGCAGCTCAGCAACCTGAGGATTCGCGGCTGCTGCTATCTGTTCCTTGCTAATGAGTCTGATCCTTTTCGCGAGACCAAGCAACTGGAGCGTGCGGATGCCATACCAGTTGAAGTCGATCTCATACCAGGTCAGACCGTGCCTTGCGGCCCGCGGATGTGCGTGATGATTGTTGTGCCAGCCTTCACCAAACGAGAGCAGTGCCACCCACCAGCTATTGGTTGAGTCGTCTGTCGTTTGAAAGCGGCGAGTTCCCCACAAGTGCGTCGCCGAATTGACGAGCCAGGTAAAGTGCAGTCCGACAGTGACTCGCAAGAAGACACCCACAAACAAGAACGACCAACCGCCGACAGCGAACAAAGCAATACCAGAGAGAATCAACGGCACGTAATAGAACTTATTCAGAAACATGTGCACCGGATCCTTCATCAGGTCGGGCGCGTATCGCTGCAGCACGCTGTCGTCGTGTTGCTGCGCGGTGCCGCGCAGAATCCAACCCATGTGCGCCCACCAACGTCCGTCTCGCGGTGTATGTGGATCACCGGGCTCATCGGTGTTCGCATGATGAATGCGATGAGTCACAACCCAATTGACCGCTCCGCCTTCCAGGGCGAGCAAGCCACAAAACGTCAGAAAATATTCGACGGCTTTTGGTACCTTATAACCACGATGCGTCAACAACCGGTGGAATCCCATGCCTATGCCCAAACTTCCCGAGATCCACCAAAGCAGTAATGTAATCGGGACTACTTTCCAACTCAGCATGAAGAGAGCCGCGATAGCTCCTGCATGAAAAATGATCATGAAGATCGTGGTGTTCCACATGATAGCGCCGTGCTTGTTAATATTTATCGTTTCACTGCTCATTAGTGCTCCAATATTCTCCGGAAACTATTTCAGTCATACCTTTGATGCTGACCGAGTAGGAATACTAACAACTGACTAGAGCGAGCGTTGTAATAGTTATGTAACCAGCCTCTTGGCTTTGTGTTCCAAAGGTCTCAGGTGGTCCTCCAACTTGCCTGAACACGCTGCTTAGTGCATTATTAGGGTGTTACTCCTTCTCTCCTGCATCAACGGTGATGCGCCACGCCTGATATTTGGCTTGGGCGTTCGCGATAGTACGAGAGCGGGCAATGAAAATCTGAAGAAGCTGCTCAACTGAGCGCCCGAACGCGGCCTTCGCTGCTGCCGTACTCCGAAGCCACCTTTGATTCGAAGCTTCTCTTAATGCTCCCCGAGCGAGCTAAGGAAAACTTTCAACATGGCTATGAAACTCTATGTGGGAAACCTCTCGTTTCAGACTACGAGCGAAGACCTACAGCAACTATTTTCGCAGGCAGGCACAGTAGAGTCAGCGTCTGTTGTGGAAGACCGCGACACCGGACGTTCACGCGGATTTGGTTTCGTGGAGATGGCAACAAAGGAAGAAGGCGACAAGGCAATCGAACAATTTAATGGCACCGACCTCGCCGGTCGCAACTTGACTGTCAACGAGGCCAGGCCACGAGAAGATCGTGGTGGTCGCGGCGGCGGCGGTGGTGGTCGTGGTGGCGGCTATGGCGGTGGCGGCGGCGGCGGACGCGACAATTCGCCTCGCTGGTAAGAAAAAGCAGTAACTAGTAAGTGGTGAATAGTGAATGGTAAATAGCAATACGAAAGCATTCACTATCATCAGCGTCTGACCAGTTCGAGTATTCACAACAACTATTCACTATTTACCATTCACCATTCACTTCTTGAGGTATCCATGGAAAAGCAGACTGTAGAAAAGCGAACTACTCCAAAGCAAGTTATCGAACGACAGACTTATGCGATCGGCGATCGCGTTGAAAAACTATGTGCGGTGTGCCAGGAAGAACGTGGCCACGTCGTGGCTTCAATTACCAAGAGAGGACTAATCTCGCGGGTCACCTGCCCGAAGTGCGGGACGCGTGGTTCATTCTCCAACGGAGCCAAACTCACGAAGGGCCGCTCAAAGACCGTGAACAGCGAGCCTTATGATCGCACGCGCACCTATCGCACCGGGCAAACGATGAGTCATCCGATTTGGGGGCCGGGTGAAGTTACGGCATTAATCGAACCGCGCAAGATCGATGTGCTCTTTGCAGATCGCATTCGGCGGCTGATTCATTCGCGTTCCGATGCCTAGAGCTTTCTAATTCAATTGCAACAGAACTAAGACCGCGTCATCAAGCGCGGCCTTGTTTTTTTGTTGCCCAGGAATACTGTTTTGGAGTGCGGTGGCACTCCAAGGTCTTACTTCCCCTTCGCTGCGGCCGCGTTGAATTTCTTCGGCAGTCTTACCTTTCCCGCAGCAAATAACACCAACCAAACTAAGCCTGAGACTGACGATAGCAAGCCCGAAATGATCGTTAGCGTACGCGGTGTGATCCCGCGCAACGACCAACCGGCAACGGTGGTCGACAAACTCCACGTCAAGAATTCGGATGCGCGATCAGTAGTTATCACGCGGCCACGCAGCTTATCCGGAACCAAACGCATCAACAACGTATCCTGGACGCCAAACTCGGCGCCCAGCACTATCCGCCCCAGGAATAGAAACAGGCACGCAAACCACAAGTTAGGCATTACGCCGATGAGCGCAAACAGGAAGCCCTGAAGCAGCAAGCCCCAACCAATAAAAGCGTGCGTCTTCCCGAGAAACTCAAAGTGCTGCCCGACGCGCCGCGCGATCATCATGCCAATGAAGAGGCCAAGGCCGCCGGCAAAGTAAAGAGCCGCCACGCCTGAGTCTCCGCTGATTCCGCGTTGGCCAGCGAAGACGATACCGCCGAGCCGGTCCATGATGAGATTGACCGCGCCGCCGCCGCTGGCCCACAGCACGTTGATCGCCAGCAGCGAGGCCACCGGTGCATGGCTAATTATGTATGACCAACCCTCGCGAATGTCTGACCAATAACTCCTCTTTTCTATTTCAACGCTTTCCTTCTCCAACGCCAGTTGTTTTGTTTCGTGCTCCGGAATAAGCCAGACCGACAGCGCCGAACCAAAGAACGATACTGCGTTCACGATGAAGGCCGCGCGGTAGCCGACGTTAGCGGCCGTCCAGCCACCCAGCGCCGCCCCCAAAGCCATCAGGAGAAACCGCGAAGAAAACATCAACGCGTTGCCCGCCAGCAAGTCTCGTTCGCCGGTGATGTTGGGCACGGCCGCATTCTTCGCCGCCTCAAAGAACGAATGAAAGAAGGAAAGCAGCGCGGTGCAAAGGTAGGCGATCCAGAGATCTTCGGGACGGCGCACCAGGAGAAAACCAATGGCGACAGCAACGCGTGCGAAGTCACTTGCGATCATCACCGTGCGCCGCGACCAGCGATCCACAAAAGCCCCGGCCAGCGGTGCAAACAGCGTAAACGGAACCATGCGAGCCAGTAGCATGATGGTAGTCACGCCCGCGTCCCCATGCGAGATCATGCGCACCAGTCCGAGCCCGGCGATGAAGTTAAACCAGTTGCCGAGTTCGGAGATGACCTGTCCCCACCACAACCGCCGGAAAGAACGGTTGCGCCGCAGCAGTTGTAGATAGGTAAGCGAATCCATATGTAACGCCAAGTACCGAGTACTGAGTGCTGAGTACTAGTCTTCCAGTTTGCTGTGAGTCGGTCGCAACTCAGCACTCAGTACTTGTAATAAAAGAGCCGCCAGTTCATCACCAGCGGCTCGCAACCTTCAAAACTGCCTTGAGAATCATCCGCCCACAAAGTTCGGTGGTCTTTTCTCAATAAAGGCTGCGACGCCTTCTCTAAAATCTTTTGTTAGTCCCGACTGAATTTGCACCTTTCTTTCTAGTTCAAGTTGTCCGCCGTAATCATTCGTCGCGCTTGCTTCCAACAATTCTTTTATTCGGCCAATGGCCGCGGTCGGCGCCTGTGCCAGTTGTTCGGCCATCGCTAGTGCCCGGGCCAGCAACTCGTCGTCGGGGACAACTGCATTGATCATCCCCATTTCCAGAGCGCGTCCGGCCGTCACCACATCACCGGTCATCATCAATTCACTGGCGCGCTTCCAACCTATCAGCCGCGGCAGGTTGAAGGTCCCACCGCAATCGGGCACGAGTCCAATCTTGATGAAGGCTTGATTGAAGCGGGCCGATTCGCCGGCAACGACGAAGTCGCAAGCCAGCGCGAGGTTACAACCACCTCCCGATGCAGCTCCGTTAACCGCAGCGATGAAGGGCAAAGGAACCTGACGAATCAGCAGTATGCATTGATTCAACAGCCGCAAAGGTTCGTCAAAGAACGCCTCGACTTTTCCTTCCTGCTCGGCGATTCTCTGCATCTCCCGCAGATCGCCACCCGCACAAAACGCTCGACCGGCCCCCGTAATTACTACCGCGCGAGCGCCGCCCTGCTGAACTTCAGCGACCGCGACTTGAAACTCCTGACCCACTTCGGTGGTCAGCGCATTCAACGACGCCGGACGGTTGAGCGTGATAATGCCGACCGCCTTCCGCATTTCGAGTTGAATGGTTTCGTAACTCATAGTTCCGGATCCCTGGCGAACTTCTCGACTCGGTAAAGCAAACTGTTAGTTTGCGGACGACGTGTAAGCGATCACGCCACGCCGCAAACTAACAGTTTGCGTTACAGTTTTTCGCTATCGCATTGGACGGCTATTTTAGCCTGCCTTCAGCTGGACTGGGAAACTCAGGTTCGCGGCTGTGCGGCCCGACTTGCGCCGAAACATTCACCACACAACACAGGCCTGCCAGTCGAAGGCTTGAAGGGGACAGTGTCGGTTTTTCCACACTGATCGCAGGTAATCTCAAATCTTTGACGTTCGCCGCCGCCGCCTTTTGGACCTCCAAAGTTTGAACGGCGAGCATCGCGGCAGGGCTTGCAACGTTTCGGATGTGTTAGGTTGCGTTCCTGATAGTATTCCTGCTCACGCTCGGTAAAGGGAAATATCTCTCCACATTCCGCGCAAGTGATCTCGATGTCTGGCATATCGCTGATTCTCCTGAGTGGGACTGAGGTCTCCCTGCTCTCTTTTCGGCGTGAGCGAATCATTCCCTTTTCCGATGTCGTCCAGGGCCGGGGGTACGGGGAACGCTCAAACTCGCCTACGGGGCTCGCGTACCGAAACGGGTTAAATGCGGCTGAGTTTACTCCTTCGTCACCTTGGGTTCAAAGCTTATTTGAACGCCTTGCTCTTTGGGGCTCCGGAAGCCTTACAAAAAGCTCACGATGGAGGGTCGTAAGCGAAGCGCTCGATGGGATAAACGCACAGAAAAGCGTTGTCTAGCTGCGGATGTGAGTTTAGAATACTCTCCGCACAATCGCATCAACCTTCACCAAACGTTATGGCACAGATTTTCATATCCTACCGGCGCCAGGATACTGCCTATCTCGCTGCTACCCTAAGCGACAAATTACAACAACACTTTGGAGAAAACTCTGTCTTCTTCGATGTGGATAATATTCCTCTGGGAGTCGATTTTCGCGAATACATCGGGAACGCCGCCGGACAGTGTGATGTACTACT
Source organism: bacterium (assembly GCA_040004575.1). Lineage (GTDB taxonomy): Bacteria > Acidobacteriota > Blastocatellia > Pyrinomonadales > Pyrinomonadaceae > PSRF01. Next base: position 19,601 of record JBDUAQ010000005.1, on the reverse strand, counting down.
GGCGATAATCGGAGACAAGTGGATGGGAATTGATAGTTCGCGCAGACGAGTTGCAATGAACTCCTGGATTCTGAACTGGAAATAAACCTTTCCTGCGGCAAAAAGGATGAGATAGCGAAAGTGCTTTCAGTTGTTATTCACCGCATAATGGATTTCATAAGAGAACCGAACGCTCCAGGGCCACCCAGGTAACCGCTATCACCTCTCGATCCGGATGTTCTTACAATTCCATTATGTGGTTAGCGATAACTCGCTGACATGAGCGCGAACCGTTTGGCCCAACGTGTCCAGGTTGTAGCCACCTTCAAGACACGAAACGATGCGCCCCTGACAAACCTGCTTCGCCCAGTCCTTCACCGCGCGAGTCAGTGAAACAAAGTCCTCATCCTCGAGCAGCAACTGACCGAGCGGGTCTCCATGGTGAGAATCGAAGCCTGCGGAAATCATTATCAGATCGGGTTTGAACTTTCCGGATATCTCATCGAGCGCCGCCTCAAACATTCTCTTCTGTTCACTCGCGGGCGTCAGCGCGCGCAAGGGTATGTTCAACGTAGAACCTAAGCCGCGGCCGATACCGTGTTCGCCTCTGGCGCCGGTTCCCGGATACCACGGATATTGATGAGTTGAAAAAAAGAATACCGTCGGATCGTCGTAAAAAACACCCTGCGTCCCGTTCCCGTGATGCACATCCCAATCAATTATCGCGACGCGCTCAACCTCTGAATAATGATTTTGCGCATAACGCGCAGCCACTGCTACGTTGTTGAAAAGGCAGAAGCCCATCGCTCGCTCGGAGGTCGCGTGATGACCTGGTGGACGCACGGGCACAAAGGCATTGGAAACTTCGCCGCCCATGATCAGATCTATCGCCTGACACGCTGCGCCGGCGCCATGCAGAGCAGCATCCATCGATTTCATTGAAACAATAGTATCGGCGTCGAGGTAGCCGGTTCCTTCGCTGACTACACGTTCGATCTGTTTGTAAAGCTGTGGGGTGTGACAAGCTAGCACCTCACCTCGCGGGGCTTCCTTCGCCTGCACTTCCCGGAGCCTGGGCCAGAGTTCTTCGTCTTCGCGGAGTGCCTTCATCACCACGCTGTAACGCGAAGGCGACTCCGGATGGCCAGGGCCGGTGTCGTGTTCCTTGAAAACTGGATGATGAATGATCGCTGTGGTCATTGGTTCAATCGTAAAATAGTAAGTCGTGAATCGTAAATAGATTAAGACTGGGCCCTGGACACATTCGAGGCCGCCAGTCTACAACTATTCACGATTACTATTCACTTCTTCCAGTGTCTTGATCTCAATAACTCTACCTCGCTGCGAGAATCAAAAGCATACGCGCAAGTTGCACTTGCGACGAAACCATAAATCGATTTCCTCAATTTCTTTGGTGTTTCGTGAAAGTTGGGCGGACGCCGGCTTCTTCCACGCCAGGGAATGGAGATTGCACTTGCAGGATGGCGGGGAGCTTTGTGAGTTCCCCGCACCTTTCAGTGTTCGAGTTATCAATATCAGGAGGAAGCATATGGCATACGATGATGAAGAGGCTACGAGAAGCAGGGTCGTAGTGGATACGCCAACATCAAGGCGTGAGGTCACCCGCACGGAATCCGTCCGCGGCGATCGCGGTGGCATTTCGGGAGCGACCGTCGGCGTGATTGTGGTGGTGGCAATCGCGCTCATAACAATTGTGGTGTTGTTTCTGATGAACGGACAACAGTCGGCTGATACAAACGCTAACCTTGCGGCGCAACAGCAGGCACAACAGCCACTGGTTGCTCAGCAACCCGCAGCGCAACAACCGCCAATCATAATTCAACAACCCGCCGCCGCTCCGGCAGCGAATCAACCTCCGGTGATTATTAATCAGCCTGCTACTGGCGGTAATACGGCGCCGACTAACAATTCGAACGACGGTGCGGTGCAAACAGCAGTCGACAAGAAAATTAGCGATGACCCAACTCTCTCAGCCCTGGGAATCACAGCCACTGTTTTGGACGGCAAGGTAACGGTAACAGGAACGGTGAAGAGCGAGGCCCTGAAGTCTCAGGTCGACAGAACACTTAGAACGATCAAGGGCGTCAAACAGGTTGATAATCAGATTATGGTAATGGGTTAATCGAAGACAGTCATGAGTACTGAGTGATGAGTACTGAGTACTAAGTTCAAGGGAACTCAACAAGGCGCCGCGATTCAATATCGCGGCGCCTTTCTTACTCATCACTCATCAATGTCTTCAAGAGGGATAGACTTGAATCTTTGCGGTCTCCAATGAAGTTTCTATAGTCACGTTAGCTTCTTCACCAGAAATCAGCAGACGCCTGCGTTCCCCGTTCGCCAAAAAGTTGACATCTCTGATCTGGCACGGAACTGGCGGCAACTGAAATAGCAACAGGTTTTCCGCGGCACCGGCGCCCAACAGAACGTCTACATCACTCTTTATTTGTTCTTTAGCTTCTTCGCCGATTTCTAATTCACTCACCGCCACCGGGTGTGGCAGCAGGCCCATCTCGCCGTCGAGGAAGATCGTCCACATGAAGCCAATGTCCAGCAAAACATACAACGCCTCCTCGAAAACAAAGTAGCCGAGGAAGGTTGCGCCCAGGACGTGGGCGATGACGTGATCCTGATGAGTGGTAGTGTCTTTGGGCGTCCAGTCGTTAGTCACGCAGAGTCTCTCCGGTTAGAGGCCAGAAGTTCAGAGTCCAAGCTTTAGCTTGCAGCCTCAGCAAGTAAGACAAACTAAAGTTTGAACTTTGAACTGGTTGAGAGATCTGGGCAAGGATAAGCTAAGCGCTTTTCATGCAGGAACACAAATTAGTCGAGGTAGTGGGCGCCGAGTTGCGCCTGCAAAGTCTCGGGCACGGACTTCCAACTAGCATTCGAGAGCTTATGAGTATCGAAGTCCGAAGTATTCATGCGCACGACGCGCCAGTGTGCGAGCTTCTCTTCGTATAGCCAGCGATAGATCGGACCATTGCCGCGCCGGCTGTAGAAAGTCTTATTGGCCGTGGCGGCGTCCTCGTCAACAGCAACCGGGCTCGCCGGGCTTGTGCGCGGGGCATGGATGTACACCCGAAGTCCACTCATGGTTATCGACATTTTCGCTCCCTCAGTCGAGACCGCCACCGTGGTCTCGATGCACCTCTGGTTTTTCAATTTTTGTGAAATTCACCAGCCCGCGTTTTACCTCTTCCACTGCAATGCTGGTATTTCTGCGCCTGCCCTTGTCGGCCTCGATGCGCGGCTTAGACCCATGCAGCAGTTGTTTCGTCCTCAAGCCGGCAACGATGATTAGACGAAACCGGGAGTCTATTCCCGGCCAGGTTCCCTCATTCGCCACGCCCGTTAGGGCGTTTCCATTCAATTTTTCTTTTGAGCCGTTTCCATTTAATTTTTCTTTGCTGATCATCAGTTGTTATTTCTCAAAACTTTCAAGAGTCCAGAATTCTCAAATCTTCCGACTGGTTTGCTCCTCGAGCTAAATAAACTTCAACACGATAAAAAGCGCCGGTAACGCTAAGACCGCGACGGCCAAAAGCTGCAGCCAATTAAACGTCGACTTCTTGCAGGTGGGACAACGTATCCGCCACAGCGCCAGAATCCTGCCGCATTCATCGCACGAGGAAATCATTTGCTGGCCCCGCTCTTCGCCGGTTGTCCGGCACCGTTGCTCATGAACTGCTCAAGCTGCTGACCGTCGAGAGCACGGCCGCGGCTCAACTTCATCAGGGGATCGGCTACTAACCAGAAGCAGGCTTTGCCTTCATCCGTGGTTGTAAGGTTCAAAAATGCCGCAGCATCGAGCACTACCGGTTTGAAGCACTCCATTCCCGGGTCGCGCGAGCGCGCCAGCATCGCGTCGCCGGAACTGTGAAATACCGGAACGCGAAAGCTGCCCTGATCATCTAGCGCAAACCAATCTCCGTTGGCGCGTCGCATGGCAAACAAGGTATTCATGAAGAAAGCCCTCTATCAATCCAATACCGATCAAGCGCGCCGTGTTGAAGTGATGTGCAGATCATCATCGGTGTCGTGCCGCACAAAAACTGACAACACCAGGAATCCTGTGCCAAAAGCCAGGACAGTCATGGCGATGGCCCACCACAAATGGCCGTTCCCGCTCTGCGCACCGCTAAAGGTGGCGAACAGGTAAAACTGCCAAACAGCGATCGCGGCAACTACAATCACACCAACGATCGATCCGATTACATTCTTCAAATTCTTTCTCGCGTAGCTCATTTGTCTACTCCTCAATTCTTGATCAATTCCCGATTGCAAACTGGATGTACTCGCTCTTGGGCCCAAAGTGAGTGGCACGCACACTTCACCAGCCACACGTCGCCGTTAACGTATTCGCGGGCGCTACGGTCTTTCGGGTTAGAGTTGGTTGTGTAGACAGACATCAGAGTTCCCTGGCACTGGTCGAGTTTGAAAAACAAACAGACGGCACAAGGAGAAGAGAGCGACGAACAAATCCTGATGTCGAGAGTAAATTTTCGACGAACAGCTACACGTTCAATATAGCATACCTGACTAAGAATAACGGGTCGCGGAGTTGCAGTTAACCCGGCGGTCGTTAACCTTTATCAGTCATGCCTGGCTTGTGACCATTGCTTGAACATCGCCTGATGTTTCCGGCGCGCGCTAGAGCGACGGGCTGACGGCGATGCATTCTCTGGAGTTGCCGCGGCATGTACTGGTGGTCGCACCGGCGCCCGGTCGTCAGACTGTGGCGCCACGCTCCAGCCGTTGAAAAACCCCCAACGCGATTCAGCCGAAGATTGTGGCAACGAAGGCATCATCCCTGCGCCATGCTCGACCAACGATTGTTTCAGAATATCCGTCACGTTCAAGACTCCGGCAAAAACTCTTCTGTAATGGCTGACCCGCCCTACGCAAACGCAAGCGGAGTGTTCTCCACCTTTGAAACGCGCTCAGCAAAGCTCTGGATCGCAGCGGCTTCGTCCTCGTAAGTATCGAAGACCGCAAGTAACCTGGTTACCGTGAACAACTCCCGAAGCGACTCGGTGAGACCCATTAACTTGATTTCCCCGCCTTTGTTCTCTACCGATACCTGACTCGCCACCAGTTCACCCAGACCACACGAGTCGATAAAGGTAACGCCGGCCAGGTTCAAAAGAATCTGACTTTTCTTTTCCAGAATGAGGGACCGAATTGTCCGGTGCAGCGCTACCGCGTTGCCGCCAACTCTCAACCTGCCTTTCAAGTCAAGAATGGTCACATCTGCAGACCGGCGTTCATTGATGTAGAGATTAATCACCAGTTCGACCTTACGGCAACCGCGCGTATATGTCAAATACAGCATATATTTCAGATGGACAATATTCACCGCATGTGGTAAGTAGTGTAGTGCACGTGGAAACATTAATGATTGAGATTCGCGTAGATCAGCTACTGGCCGAGCACGGGCGAACCTTCTATTGGTTGGCCAAGGAGACCGGTATTAGCCACACGACCCTTTGGCGTTTGAAGAAGGGCAAGTCGCTCGGCATCAACTTCGAAACGCTGGAAAAGATGTGCCAGGCGCTCAAATGCCAACCGGGTGACGTGCTTGCCCTGGCGAAAAGCAACGGGAAGAAAAGTTCTCCGGGTCAACGCCCACGAAAGAAGCAAAGATGAGTAGCAATCTCGAAAAGCCTTTAACGTTTAGATTCATCGATGGCGAAGCCGACGTTCGTTTGGAATTAAGCAACGATGCTGACCAGCCCCTCAAGTGTGTGGAGATTCTGACGGTCTTCCTGAAAGATCTGGAAACACCAGGTGGCGGTCCTTCACAAGCCCATATTAGATTCGAAGTGGTTGGTTCCATTCGGCCCAAAGAAAATGTGGTTCTTTCTCATAAGACATGGGTCAATGGCAAGATTGCCGGCGCCGGCGCCGATCTCTTGGCACGCTTGAAAGTGATAGCCGGTGAAGTCAAACCTTATGTGCTGGATATTTCGTGGCAGGATCCGGAGGGGAAAACGCGTTTTCAACGAATACCCGTGGGACACTGAGTAGTAATTGTCCTCCAGCTGCGCAATCTATTTTGAAATCTGAGATCTGAAACTTGAGAAAAGAGCGCGATGATAGTTTGTGAATTCTGTTTCCAGTACAAGCAAAACGGTGAATGCGGACTCGGCCTCAAGATTCCCAAGAGCATGACGTGCCGCGAGTTTGGTCCCACCCTGGAAAAATTTTGTGCGGACCCCAAAGACTTCGTTGATCCCAAACAGATCGTGCAGATGGCCACCTACTTTGGCATCAAGGGACCGGAGCTAAAGAAGATCAAGGTGATGGCTGCACGAGAAGAAGTTGCTCGGGTGTAGGCGACTCACCGCGTTTGCTCTCATCCTCTGCACTGTCTTGCACCTCGAAAAGAAATCCCTGGTTCTTGAATAATTTATAAAGCTGCGAGATTCCATGTTCCAGACCGAACTTGATGCTCTCTGGCGAGAGTCGCAGCTTCATTGCGATTGAACGCGGGGTCATCCGGGAAAAGTAGGCCAGTTCAATCATCTCTTTCTCACTGGGCGAAAGATCATCAAGAGTAGCCCCAACTAGCCTTCGATGCGCAGACTTGCTGATGGCAAAACGGCCTTGGCGGGAACCCTGCGGACGTGCAAGCCCAACTGAAATTGCGAATTGCTGATCCCGGCTTTTCGAGCAGAGACGCTCAAGCGCGCGCCGGTGAGCAATCGTGACTAGCCAGGCCAATAAACTCTCGTGATTCTTGTCGAAACTGGCGGCGTGCTGTCTTACCTCCGCGTAGACCTCCGCCAATACTGCTTCGGCCGTCGTCGTGTCGTTGAGGATCAGCAAGAGTAGTCCGAAGAGCAGGCCGCTAGTCGCGTCGTAGAAGCGAGCAACGGCCGGCCCTTCTCCGGCTGCAATAGACGGAACCAAACCCTCCGGATAAAGACTTCGCGGTCCTCCGTCAACAATTCTCAGCGCTGATCTTTGCGCTAGTGACACGTAAAGCTCCTTCTGGCTGAAATCAGAGGCGATGTAGAGGTAAGGGCAGGTTTCGGTCGTGAATGAAAATCTGAAGGGTGGATCGTCAGCCCCCACTGAAATCCACCCTTCATCCCCGGTGAAAACTCGCTTAAACGGATTTCGCCATCGGGCTTTTTCGCGCGAGCAAGTTATCCCTCGGAGGAAATTACCGTCGGTAAAACCGCGGTATCGCAGCCTAAGACAAGTCAAATGCGGGTGTATGTGCGCTAGCGCACATACCTCGAAATATTTCTTGCTGCCGCCTCATGGCACGGTCGACTTTGGCTTCTTGCTCTTGCGACAATTCGAGGTTCTTCAAGGAAATATGGCCTTTGCGAGGGTTAGGTGGTTGGGTCATCAAACAAGTTATCGAAGGCTTCGAGTGACTCGTTACGGCGATCCTGCTTGAAGTCTTTAACCCACGACTTGACTGCCGTAGACCATTCTCGCGGGTCGGTGCTCGCTTCGGGTTCGACGGGAAGCGGCGGACCATTGCGATCCTCTTTCTTGATGAGTTTGACTTTATCTTTCATGCTGCGAGATTCGACGATTACGAGGGTGCGCGGTCAGGGCGGATTTGAAAGAAAGCCTGGAACGGTCGAATTGCACTCGCCCGTTCCAGGTGATCATTAAGACTACTTCAAGAGAATAGAGTGGTTTCTAGTTGCCGTTGAGGCCATCGTAGTACCCGTTCTCATATCCTGCTCGGTAGTAGCGTTGATACAGGCTACGGTCGCCCAGCTTTGAGCTGTAGTCTGTGGTTGCTTTCTGGTATGCGCTCTTGTTTGGAAAGTCTGAGCGGTTGTTCCGGTTGCGATCGTTGCGGCCTTCTTTGATTCCCTCGTTGTAGCCCGCGTTCAGAGCCGTTTGGCGAAGTTCGAAAGAGCCACCGTAGTTGTCGTAACGATCCCAGTTGCGGCCGCGGCGGTCCTGAGGATTCCAGTCGCCATTGTTGTTACGGTTCCAGTCTCCGTTGTTGTTACGATTCCAATCGCCGTTATCATTACGATTCCGATCGCGATCGCGATTCCAGTCTCGGTTACCGCTGTTGTTGTCGTTGCGACCGGGATCGAAACCGTCGTTGAATCCAGTCTCGTAAGCCTCACGAAAATACCGGCGATATACTTCGCGGTCGCCAAGACGTGAGCTGTAATCTTTGCTGGCCTTGCGATAGGTGCTTTGGTTCGCGAAGTCTGAGTTGCGACTCCTTTGCCGTGCGGCCGTGCCGTCTTTCAGACCTTCGTTGTAGCCGGCATTTAGGGCCGTCTGGCGCAGGTCGAAAGAGCCGCCGTAGTTCCCGTAATTGTCCCAGTTTCGTCCACGCCGTTGATTGCGATTGTAACGATCGTCACGACGGTCTTGAACGTTACCGTTATTTGGATACTGGTTATTTGGATACTGCGCCTGCACCGTTGAACTCATACCGATCCCAACAATAAGCAGAAACGACCATAAAACTATCGCTGCGCCAATTCTGATGTGTGTACTATTTGTTTTCATAATTACTCCTTTGTCGCTGATCACGGCAACTGTTGTACCCACCGACGAGCTTTGCATCCGAATTACCACGAAACTCCGGGTCCCGGGGTGTCAGCCGCGTCTGAAGATGCTGCCAGGTGATGAGGTGTGTCGGGCACCACAAGTCCCGCGTCGAGATGTCTTACAGAACCAACCGCGGAGACAAAACAGAACGGGCTCGCTGAATTTGGTGTCGCAGGTAATTTCTTAAGAATGATACTACTGCGGAAGATCGTTCGGGTCTGTGCTCTGTCATACCCCAAACGGACCACGGAGTCACTGGTTTGAGTGAAATTAGTCGATCGCCGTTTCAGCGCCGAAGAATTGAGATGGAAGCCAGCCCTCGGCTGGCCGTGGATTACTGACACAGCGCGCAGCAAAGGCATCAGCTTTTGCTCTTGCGATCATGTCTGTCATCGTTTCGATAAGACCGTCAATGTCTGGCTTCGTCACGTAAGCATTTGCTCCCGCTGCCATCCCCTTTCGCTTGTCGGTTTCGTAAGCGGCGCCCGAATAAAAAAGAATTGGCGTACTCGAGTCGCACTGGCGAATCTGGCGGCATAGTTCAAACCCGTCGGTTTTGGGTAACCAGGCGTCCAGGAGATAGAGATCAAAGCTCTCCCCCTTGATCCTTAACCAGGCCTCGGCGGCTGATTGCGCGCAAGTCAGGTCAATTCCATGCGATTTCAACAGCAAGCTCAGCATCTCACAGGCTTCTACATCGTCATCCACACTAAGCACGTGGGATGGGGGCTTCGATAACATTTGTAACTCCTTTGGAATAAAGGAACTTCTACAGGCTGACGCAATATTGGACCTGGTTGTAAAGCTTGTCTGTGCGTTGACGCACATACCGGAAGAGTTGTATGATTTCTTCGCGGGTTCTCTGACTGGGCTCAGGAACACATCGCCTCCAACACGAGCAGGGGGTTTCTGCTTTTCACTGGGAAAAGCAACTTTACGACTTGCAACCTGGAAAAGCGACGTCATGACTACCACCGCCGCAATCAAAGAAGAAGCACTTCAGAATCATTTGCTCGCTGGCGTTAAAGCCGACGAGTTGGAGCGGCTGCTTCCGAACCTACAGCTCATCTCTCTTCCGCTCGGTCAGGTCCTCTACGAGTCCGGGGAAAAAATGGACTATGTCTACTTCCCGACAACGGCGATCATTTCCCTGCTTTACATAATGGAGAACGGATCGAGTGCTGAGATCGGCGTAGTCGGCAACGACGGCATGGTAGGCATTGCGATCTTCATGGGCGGCGACACCACTCCCAACCGGGCAGTGGTTCAAAGCGCCGGCAAGACTTTCAAGATGAAGGCAGAGCTCATGAAGGATGAGTTTACGCGCGGCGGCCGTTTTCATAGTCTATGCCTGCGCTACACGCAGGCGTTAATTACCCAAATCTCACAGACCGCTGTTTGCAACCGGCTACACTCAGTGGATCAGCAACTTTGCCGTTGGCTACTGTTAAGCCACGACCGTTTGCCGTCAGACCGATTAATCATGACGCAGGATCTAATTTCCAACATGCTGGGGGTGCGCCGCGAAGGGATCACTCACGCCGCCAAGCGCCTGCAACAAGCTGGTTACATTAGCTACGTTCGCGGCGATATGACCATTCTCGATCGACAAGGGCTGGAGACCGGTGTCTGCGAATGCTACCAGGTCGTCAGAACAGAGTATGACCGGCTGCTCGGTTAGAAAGTTCCCGTTCCCCCCTTTTTACCCCCCAATTTTACCACCCAATAAGCGCGGCAGCGCACAGACTCGCTTAGGCGGTCAGTGCATAGTGAAAGGATGAATATGAAACGAAGATTAATGAAGTCGTTGATAATGGCGATGATGGCGCTGTCTTTAGCTTTAATGCCGGCGCGCGGCTTCGCCCAGAATAACAACACCGCCGGCGGACAGATGAAGAAGAGCGGCTCTGAGGTGAAACAGGCCGGAACCAGCATGGGCCATAACGTCAGGCATGGTCGCATACTTCGAGGCGGCAAACACTTTGGCAAACACATGGGCCGGGCCGGTAGACACTTTGGCCGCGGGACTAAAAGGGCCGTCAAACATGTAATCTCTTAAAGCGCATGCGTGAAGGTAAGCGCTGGGCTGACAACGACAATGCCCTTCGTTTTGCTGTAGGGTCGTTTCGGCCTAACTTTCCATCCGACATCGGGACCGGGTTTCCGGAACTTCTCCTTGTGCCGCTTGCAGTCTTTCACGACGCACATTTCAAAGGAGTAACTCCGATGCCGCCCGCAAAAAGTCCACCCATTCCAAACCGACTGCTCGCTGCCCTGCCAAAGAAAGACTATCAGGTGGTACAGCGTCACCTGGAAGAAGTCCCGCTGGTGTTCGAGGAAATTCTCTACCGGCCCGATGAATTGATTAGCGACGTGTATTTTCCCAACAGCGGCATAATCTCTCTGCTCGCTGGTCTCAAAGAGCGGGCCACGCTCGAGGTGGGCTTAATTGGCAACGAAGGCATGGTGGGTCTCGGCGCATTTTTGGGAGTTACTTCTTCAATGAATCGCGCGGTGGTGCAGGGCGGCGGCTCAGCGATGAAAATGAAAGCGAATGCGCTTCGCAAGGTTTCTAACAGTGGCGGCGCGTTTCAACGGCTACTGCAAAGATACTCTCATTCGGTGTTGATGCAGATAACGCAGTCTGCAGTCTGCAATCAGTTTCATTCCGTGGATGCCCGTTTGGCCCGCTGGCTGTTAATGACTCACGACCGCATGGGCGACGACGAGTTTCGGCTCACGCAGGAGTTCTTGTCTCATATGCTAGGCGTGAGGCGCGAGGGCGTCAGCGTTGCGGCGGGTGATTTACAGAAACGTAAATTGATTCGCTACAGCCGCGGTCTCCTAAAGGTACTTGATCGTGCCGGCCTGCTGGAGATTTCGTGCGGGTGCTATGAAATCATCAGGGACGAAAGCAGAAACGGAACTTAATTACCATAAGCCTCATTCAACTTCCGAAAGTGATAACCCATCGCTGCTAAACGCATCGACTGTGGGAACTGACTGTAATGCAGCTCGGTTGTTCGCTTCAGGAAGCGCCAGAACTCCTTGCGCTCGCCATCCAAAACTCCCAACTTGATTACTACTCGAATGAATGCCGCTATACCACTCATGATCTTGATTCGTTCAGGCTCGGAAATCTCCTGCGTTGTTCGTTTGAGTGAATCGAGAGCGCGTTGATAGTATTCGCTGGGCTTATAGATCGTGCGCATGATCGACTGGTAACCTTCGATTAAACGCGTGGCGTCCATTTTTGGCACAAAGTTGAGCGCGCAATTTGTATTGTTGCCCGAACTCTCGCCGAGTAAACGCCCTTCTTTCTCCAGGCGCCGCCAAAGCTGCGTATCAGGAAGCGCAGTGAGCAGGCCGACCATCGCCAGTGGTATCGCGCTCGCGCGAATAAAGTCGATCTGGCGCTCGAAGATGTCTTCCGGATCGTTGTCAAAACCAACGATGAATCCAGCCATCACTTCCATTCCATAACTCTGAATCTTCTTTACCGACTCGAGCAGATTGCCGCGATTCTGAGATTTCTGCGCCTCCTTAAGACTCTCCTCAACCGGAGTTTCAATACCGAGAAAGACGCGACGAAAGCCGGCGCGTTGCATCTCGCGGAGCAGTTCTTCGTCGTCCGCCAGATTGATGCTGGCTTCGGTAAGCAACGAAAACGGATGGCCATGCCTTTCCTGCCACTCCGTCAGTTCCGGTAATAGACGCCTGACATTCTTTTTGTTACCGATGAAATTATCGTCAACGATGAAAACGGTGCCGCGCCACCCGAGGTGCAACAGCGCGTCAAACTCGGCCAACATCTGTTGATTGCTTTTTGTGCGCGGAACGCGTCCGTAGATCTCAATGATGTCGCAAAATTCGCAGTTGAAGGGACAGCCCCGCGAATACTGCACTGACATCGAGCTGTAGCGTTTCATTTCCGCGAGCGAGAAATCAGCTACCGGCGTTGCTGCCAGCGGCGGACGTTCGCCAGCCTGGTACGTTCGCTTTGCCTCGCCGCGTTCCAGGTCCTCGATGAACTGCGGCAGGGTCGTCTCAGCCTCGCCGAGAAAAACGTGATCCACTGCCGGCAGATCCTCAATCGTGGTGGTGACGTAGGGACCGCCCAGGACAACGCGCTTTCCCATCTGTTTACATCGCCTGACAACTTCATGCACCGACTCTTTTTGCACCAGCATGCCGGTGACAAAAACAATGTCGGCCCACTCGATGACGGCAGACTTCAGCGAACGCACATTTAAATCAACCAGCCGGCGCTTCCAGGATTTTGGCAACAGCGCTGAGACGGTCAATAGCCCGAGCGGCGGAAAAGCGCAGCGCTTGCGCTCGAACGGCAGCGCATGACGAAAACTCCAATACGTATCGGGAAATTCCGGGTTGACCAACAGAACGTTCATCGCGTGCTCCTTCGCCGGTTATTAGCTTGGCCACCTGGGGACTCAAAATCGGGGGAACATACCGCCGCGTCGAAACTCAATCCTAGTCCCGATTCAGAAATTCGCAGGTAATAGTTACGTAAGAATTGTCGGCCTGAGGAAAGGGGGCGACGGACACACAAATATCACAACTTCTCAATGGCGCGCTTCTAGGTTCAAGCGTAGTAATTCGTTAGAATGACTAGCCGAAGTTCGGTTGAAGTTAATACGGAATTATTCTTAATCAAATCTAATGGCAAACAATATTAATCCTGCTCCGGAAATGGGTAATCTCGATCTCACTGAAATCGCGAAGTGGAACCGCGCTCCACGCGCGGATTGGGCGGAGATGAGTGATACAGAGCACTTCGTACAATTCTACGAGGCGGATGGATTTCTTCTAAACTCCCTGAGTGGCTTCATCGGAAAAGCCATCTCGTCGGGGGAAGGCGCCATCGTGGTGGCGACAAAAGCACACCGCCAAGGTCTTGATGAGTTGCTGCAGGCCAATGGGCTCGATGTGGTCAGCCCTAAGGCGAGGGGCCGTTATGTTTCGCTGGATGCGTCCGAGACCCTCTCGAAGTTCATGGTTGACGGCGCGCCTGATGGCGAGCGTTTCAACGAAGTGCTGGGAGGCGTGATAGCCAGCGTGACGGACGGACGTTCTGGCATCAGAGCTTTTGGTGAAATGGTGGGAGTGCTTTGGGCAGAAGGTAACTGTGCCGGCGCGATTCGCCTTGAAGAACTTTGGAACGAACTGCAGAAAGTGCATTCGTTTTCCTTATTCTGCGCCTATCCAATAAACCAATTCGGCGGCGAGCAGTTTATCGAACCACACAGCAACGTTTGCAGCGCCCACTCGCGCGTAATTCCAGCCGAAAGCTATGCCGGTCTTGATGACCAAGACGCTCGACTCCGCGCGATTGCTCTGCTGCAACAAAAGGCCAGAACTCTGGAGACTGAGGTTAAGGAACGACGGCAGGTTGAGGACCGTTTGCGCATGGCGCTAGCTGGTGAACAACTCGCCCGCGCCGAAGCTGAAACAGCCAATCGCCTGAAGGATGAATTTTTGGCGACGGTTTCCCACGAGATACGCACACCGCTTAACGCAATCATTGGCTGGTCGCACTTACTTCGCAGCGGCAGGTTGGACGAAGCCGCCACCGCGCGCGCGATGGAAACGATTGATCGCAATGCAAAGGCGCAGGCCCAGTTGATCGAAGACATTCTGGATGTGTCGCGCGTGATCACGGGCAAGCTTCGCCTCCACAATGAACCGGTCGACATCGCCTCCGTCATCAACGCCGCGATCGACTCAGTACAATTAGCAATAGATTCCAAAGAACTGCATCTGGAAGTAACTCTTGACCCTTCGGCCCGCCACACTTTTGGTGATGCCGGTCGTTTGCAGCAGGTCGTCTGGAACCTGCTGTCTAACGCCATCAAGTTCACGCCTTCCGGTGGACGCATCGAAGTAAAGGTAGAACGCGCAAAGGGCAACATGCAGCTCCGCGTGAGCGATACCGGTCAGGGCATTGGCCCTGACTTCCTGCCGTTTATCTTTGATCGTTTCCGCCAGGCCGACGGCACCACGACGCGCCGCCATGGTGGGCTTGGTTTGGGATTAGCAATTGTCCGTCATTTGGTTGAACTTCACGGCGGCTCGATCCAGGCCGACAACGAGGGCGCCGGAAAAGGGGCGACATTCACTATCACCCTTCCTTTGGCCCCCCAAAGCACAGCGCGGCGGAAAGCAGTCACTGGAAGTTTACGCGCCAAAGAAGTTTCCAACGGACACTTCACTTCTCTTCCTTCGCTCAACGATATAAAGATTCTGCTGGTGGATGACGATCCCGATACGCTGCATGTAATCAGCGCTATGTTGGATGGGTCGAAAGCTGTGGTGCAAACCGCGGCCTCAGCAAGCGAGGCCATGGAAATACTGGAATGGTATAACCCGGATGTGTTGGTGTCGGACTTGGCGATGCCTGGTGAAGATGGCTACTCGCTGATTCGGAAAGTAAGGGCGCTTGGTGTAGCCGGCGGCTACGAGATTCCAGCTCTCGCCCTCACTTCCTACGTCCGCGTTGAGGATCGTACGCGCGCGCTATCCGCGGGCTTCAACCTATTTGTGCCCAAGCCAGTGCAACTGGAAGAACTAGTCACCGCTATCGCCACCCTCGCCGAAACTTCCAGCGACGAGCGAGCTTAGCAAACGACATTCACGACAACCCAGAAAACACCTTTAGGGGCACGGCAGGCCGTGCCCCTATTAGTGGCTTTATGGCTTCGCAGCGTCTGACAACGTTCGGCGCGACTTAGTACCTGCGGTGACGTTTGCGAATTTTGTAGGTATAGAGTGCGCCGCTGCCTGCTCCGGCAAGCGCACCGATTGCTGCGCCCTTCTTGCCACCGGCAAGGCCACCGATAGCCGCGCCGCCCAACGTGGTGCCGCCCACCGTCAGTTTATCGCGGTGCTTTTGCCAGAACGAGCGTTTGTGGTAAGTGCGGGTGTAATAACGTCGATGACGTCTCGTTTGAGCCGACGCAACCGAGCTTATTGGCCCGATTGTGAAGACGAGTGTTAACAGAATCAGGATAACGGCCACATGGCGTTTGATTTTCTGCACGACTAAAGATGTGTTCATAAAGCGTTCCCTTTCATGCTGACTGATTGCCCTGATTGCGGCAAGACCTGTGCCCACCTTGAGGGAACTCGAATATCAGACAACAGCAGCGATTTGCACCAATCCGGAGCAACACACAGACTATTGCGGCGTACTAATAAGAAGGATGAACGTACGGAACTGTTTCACTGTCCCCAGATCTCAAATCTCAGATCTCAGATTTCAAGTCCCAGGCCCTAAACTTTATCCTTCACAAACTTCAGCGCCACGCCATTCATGCAATAGCGCAGGCCCGTGGGTCTGGGTCCATCTTCGAAAACGTGCCCAATGTGGGAATCGCATCTCGCGCACAGCACCTCAGTGCGAGTTGCCGACAGACTGTTGTCTATCTCCTCGTGCACATTCTCTTTGGCGATTGGTTGCCAAAAGCTCGGCCAGCCTGTGCCGGAGTCAAACTTCGCGCTGGCGCTAAAGAGTGGCAGCTCGCAGGCAACGCATTCAAAGATACCCAGCTCATGGATGTCATTTAGCGGACTTGAAAAGGGTGCTTCCGTCCCCTTCTCTCGCGTTACATTGTATTGTTCGGGACTTAGGATGCGTTTCCATTCTTCGTTTGTCTTAGTCACTCTTTTGACTCCTTGCGCGTGCAGCGAATAAATTCTGTGGCCCTTCTTTGTTTTGTCGTCAATTATCGATGCCGAGCCCAGTGGCAACTTCGAGCACGCCACGAGCGCTCCCAGCGCGATCGATGATGAAAGAAAATAACGACGGTCCATAATTGCTGCTCCTTACCCGGCAATGTTCGGCTAATAGTTTAGTCGATGTAATTACGAATGAGCTAACCGATCGGATTTTACTGCAGACTTGAAGCCGCCAAGTCCTTTCTCGAGGTGGCTTTCAATGGTCTTCTGCGCCAAGCCGCTCCTCTACGCCGAAGGCGTTAAATAACTTAGCCCGGCGTAACACGCCGGGAACCGGAGACCTAAAATGTCCTCGAACCCTGAAGGGGTTCGATATCGCCTCTAATCCCACGCGTACCGTTCGTCGTAATCGATCTCATATTTCTTAAAGCAACTACGAAACTCATCCTGAAATGATTTCTTTCGATGGTGCGCTTCCTGATTTAGAATGTACTTCTCCACTTGTTCGACATGCGACTGACTCACCGAGAACGCTCCGTAACTGTCCTGCCAGTGGAACTTTCGAAGAGCTGCATCCTGGATCTTGACCCACTTCGATGAGCTACGCTTGATTTCCCATACAATGCTGGCGATGGAGTGATTCTTGGAAAGCGCAAACAAGGCATGCGCATGATCGGCAACTCCCCCAACGATCAGTGTTGGACAGTTATTCGACTTGAGGGTTTTCGCCAGGTAAGCATGTGGGTCATGACGTATGTTTCGATCTGTTAGAAATGGATAACGATCTTTCGTCGAGAAAATCAAGTGCGTCCAGATCTTTGCAAGAGACTGTGACATGAGAACTCCTTCGTTAGCGGATATTCAACCCTTTCAGGGTAGGAACGGTTGAGCGGATTTTAGGGTGGAGGATCATTCTAACCCGGCGTGTTACGCCGGGCTAAGTTATTTAACGCCTTCGGCGTATTCGTTGTGAGATTTCAGATTTCGGGCAAGTGAGGACATTGCCCTCTCGCCTCGACAAGCCTTATTGTCTCTGCGCATGGATCAGGACTTCTTCAGATTTGGACTCGCGGCTTTCGTCACGATTCTGGTGGTGGTTGATCCGCCGGGCGTGGTGCCGATTTTCGTCGCGCTTACGAAGGACGAGGAGCCTCGTCGCCGCCGGACAATACTAGTCCGCGCCGTTCTGATTGCCTTTGGCGTTGCGCTGTTTTTTCTCATCGCCGGGCGCGCAGTGCTCTCATATCTGGGCGTGACGGTTCACGCCTTCTCAATCAGCGGCGGCATACTTCTGTTCGTTGCCGCGATGCCGATGCTCTTTGGTCAGCGCGGCGGCCTTCAGGCGCCGGAAGGAAAGGAACGAGGGGCGCGAGAGGTAGGCGGAGAGCGGCGTGCGGGAGCAACTGCCGAGCCACCTGCGCAAGCGACGTTTAGAAATGACGAGGCGCCGGCAAGCGCAAGCAACGACATCTCAGTTTTCCCCTTGGCGATGCCCTTGCTATCCGGTCCCGGCACCATTGCCACAATCCTGCTGCTGACTTCGCAAGCCGGAGGCGACCTGCAAAGGTTGACTGCCATCGGCGTCGCGATCGCCGTCGTCTTCCTGGTTTCTTTCGTTGTGTTGTATCTGGGTGCGCGCTTGATTCGACTAGTGGGTGAAGGCGGCGTTCATATCGCGACGCGCGTAATGGGCATCGTGCTTGCGGCGTTAGCCGTTCAGTACGTGCTCAACGGTGTTGCTGGGTATTACAAGCTGCTGATCGGGCGGTAGACAATTTGCAGAACCGCGAGTGGTAGCGAGCGGACGCCATCACTCAACAGCACCAGAGCGAACCTGTCAACAATCTTGTTCGGGGATCCGCTCGCTACTGCTCGCGGTTCTGCATCTCATGTTCAAGCAAATTGGTAGTCCGCTCGGTAACACTTACAGGCGCAGCTCGAGCAATCGGTTCTCTTTCGCTTAACTCCGGACCTGGTTTCGCAGCCTCAATCTCTCTTGCCGGATCCGGCCTGACCAGGAGCCCGGCGACAATGTGGCCCAAGCCCGAGAGTATCGGCATCAAGCCCACCAGCCATATGACCCGCACCACCGGTTCTATTTCAAAAGGTGCCTTGGCAACAAAATCCGGCGGCAGTTTCAAGACGAGCGCACCGGTTAGATAGTAAAGAAAAATGGCGAATCCAATTCCGCCGAAGAACGAAACCGCGCCGGTCGTCAGATGCTTCTCACGCCGCTGCTCCGCAGTCTTCGTTCTCCGGCCGCCGATCTTTCGCGGTTTAGGATCGTCCGAACTGCGCACGAGCTCCTGGTTCATGCGCTCCAACGCGCGCGAGATGTCGTCGCTCACGTGCTCAATCTTCAGGTTCTTCATCATCTCTTTGAGCTTAGGCAGCGGACCGCGATCGCTGCGCGCGATCGCCTCGCTCAGCGAGACGGCCTTGCCAATTACCTTGAGATTTGAGCCGCACGACCGGCAATACTGCAGGCCTTCGGAAGATTCAGTACCACACTGTGGGCAATACATGGTGATTCAGTCGTCTCCAGGAAACATCTTGGTTTGAGGCGTTAGAAAAGCACGTTGAAACTACGACAATTCGGCCGCGTTTGTTCAACTGAGTTTGCAGAACCGCGAGCGGTAGCGAGCGGATGCCAGACGCGCTGTGGAAGTGATGGGGTTCATAGGGTTGAGCGTCAGCATCCGCTCGCTACCGCTCGCGGTTCTGCAATATCTGGTTCCCGGCGTGTTACGCCGGTTAAGTTATCTGACGCCTTCGGGGAACGCGCACGCAGAAAAAAGCCCCCGGCAATAATCCGCCGGAGGCTTTGTGACAAGCAGTAACGTGCTACTTAGTAGCGCGAACCGCCGTTGCGTCCGCCGCCACCGCCGCCGCGATCTTCGCGAGGCTTGGCTTCGTTCACGTTCAGCGCGCGTCCGCCCATGTCCTTGCCGTTAAACTGCTGAATCGCAGCAGCGCCTTCTTCCTTCGTCGACATTTCGACGAAGCCGAAGCCGCGTGAGCGACCGGTTTCGCGATCTTCAATCAAGCTTACGCTTTCAACCGTGCCCGCTTGCGCGAACATCGTCTGCAGTTCTTCGCTTGTCGTCTGGAACGCGAGATTACCAACATAAAGTTTCATAGTCATAGTTTCTTACCTTTTCCTATTTAGGAGTTAACAGAAGCCGCATGCGGAACATGGTAGCTTCCCAATTTGCTAAGGACGGTTTGGGATTACATATCCATGCCGCCGGGCATTGCCCGTGGCTTATCATCTTCCTGTAGCTCAGAAATGAGCGCCTCAGTCGTAAGCATTAAGCCCGCAATTGATGCGGCGTTTTGTAACGCGCACCGGGTGACTTTCG
>JBDUAQ010000261.1:0-3686 GCA_040004575.1 bacterium | reverse complement strand
CGCGCGCCGCCTGGAAAATCTCATTCGCGGTCGGATGGTCTTCCCGCGAACGGATGACCTGAAGCACCGCATCGCGCTGGCGCGTTAGTTTTTCTTCTGTTTTTCCCGCCTCTTGAGTCACGAATATAGATTTAGACTAATTCTAATTATTTGTCAAGTGAGCGGAACCCACCCGCTACCGCGGGGTGGTACCGACCTCATCACGCAACTTACGTATTGGCCTCAGAGCGTCGGATGGCGCCCGGCGTAAGCGACTATCGTCTGAATGTAACTCTCGAACGGCGGACAAGCGATGCCGTGGGGTTTGAGTAAAGAGGTGGCCTGAGCAGTGTCATAGGTCTGCTTCAGGAAGAAATAAGGGACAGCGGAATGCGGCAAGCCCGTGACCTTCGGAGCCAGCGGCAGCATTAGCGACGTATGAACTAAACCGGCAGGCACGGTTAAGCGTGATTCCCTGCCCGCTATGCAGCAGGAGATTGAGTCGAAGAGTTCGCGAGTCGACATCGGCTGCGGGTCAGCGAGTTGCACCGTCTTGCCAATCGCAAGTGGATCCCGTGCGAGTGTTGACATTGCCTCGACGACGAAATCAACCGGCACCAGATTCAACGCTACTTCCCTGTTGCCAATGTTGAAGGCGGCAAGGACGGAGGGCCACTTCAGAAGATAGTGAATCAAATAATAGATGCCGTCATACTTGGCAGTTTCGCCGGTGCGCGAATCGCCACACACCACCGCCGGACGATGAATAGTCACCGGCAATTCCGACTTCACCACCTCTACTTCCAACTCCGCCAGATATTTTGTCTCTTCGTAGTAGTTGCGAAAGCCTGCTTCATGTCGCAGTTCATTCTCAAGAATCCGGCCGGCGCGTTTGCCGGCTACGTAGCAAGTTGAGATGTAATGATAGTGACGCAGATGAGGTAACGAACGAGCAAAGTCGTTAACGTTGCGTGTGCCTTCGACGTTCACCCGCATTGCCAGGTCGCGCTCGACCGCCAGGTCATAAATTGCAGCCAGATGAAAGAGGATGGTTGACTGGGAACGCGCGGTTTCCAAATCCGCCGGGGACAGTCCAAGATTTGGTCCTGTTATGTCTCCCGTCAGGAGCACAAAATCTGAAATCGATCTGCCGGCCTCCTGAGCAATGCTTTCGAGTTCCTGCTGTGCGCGCGCGGCGAAGGAGGGCTGCACTAGCAAGAGGAAGCGGCCGCCATCCCTGGCAAGTCGCCGCAACAAACGGCTCGCAATGAAACCGGGAAAGCCCGTTAGGAAAACTGTTTCTTCTGTCGACATTCCACTAGTCAATGAGATCATTGCTTACCTGCAGGATCTGACCTGAAACTCTGCAACCAATGCGACAGTCAATACAGAACCGGGAGCGGTAGCGACCGGGTGCAGCTACATATGATTGCTTATCGTGTTTAGAATCCGTCTACAATTGCTTCGCTGACCCAGGTTGAATCCAGGATGCGGTCGCTACTGCTCCCGGTTCTGTATTGAGTGCGGCTCTGAAGTTTTCGCCAACTCACCGTTAACTAAGATCGTGCCACTTTCGCTTCGTTTCAATGAGCCGAGTATAATTCAGCCAGCCGAACCATCATAACAGGAGAAAAACAAAGATGAGAGTTGACGGACGCGCGCCGCGCAGGATGGCGCTGGTAGTTATTATTCTCTTCGCTGCCATCCTATCGTTATCAGCGCAGCAAAAGCCTGACTGCACGGTACGCGTGACTCTGCTTCAGGTTAATGATGTCTATCAATTCGCTCCCGTGGACGAGGGCACTCGGGGCGGGTTGGCTCGACTGTTGACAATGAAGAAAGCGATTGAGAAGGAGTCGCCAAACACTTTGTTTCTGCTCTCGGGAGATACGATTTCGCCTTCGGTTGAATCGATCACCTACAAAGGCGCTCAGATGATCGATGCCTGGAACACAGCCCAACTTGACTACTCGACCTTCGGCAATCATGAGTTTGACTTTGGTCCGGACGTGTTGCGGCAACGAATGCAGGAATCCAAATTCAAGTGGATTGCGGCCAACGTGATTGACAAGAAAACCGGCAAACCGTTCGGCAATGCCGAGGCCTATGTGGTCCGCGAGTTTGACGGCGTAAAGGTCGCAATTTTCGGCTTGACGCTCGAAGAAACAAAAATCACTTCGCGACCTGGTCCGGATGTTGAGTTTCTTAATCCCTGCGAGACGGCGCGCAAGACAGTCGCGGATATTCATGCCCACGGCATTAAGACCGTGATCGCGTTGACGCATCTTTCAATGAGCGAAGACAAGGAAGTGGCGCGCTGCTCCGGCGTCGACGTAATCATCGGCGGTCATGAGCACACGTTGCTTGAGTCAAGTTCCGGCGGCGCTCCCATTTTCAAGATGACAGCCGACGCGCGCGAACTAGGACAAATCGATCTCAACATTTCGAAGAATACCGGAGCGGTGCAAAGCATCGACTGGAAAGTGACTCCGGTAACCGACCAGATAAAAGATGATCCGCAATTCGCGGCCATCAATCGCAAATATGGAACTTTGATTAAGGAACTTGCGCGTGTTGTGGGCCGCACGAGCGTTGACCTGGACGCTCGAAGCGCCATCGGACGAACTCAGGAAACGAACGTCGGGGATTTTATCGCCGACGTCTTTCGCGCCTCGACGGGCGCTGACGTTGCTTTGATGAATGGTGGCTCAATTCGCGCAGATGAGATAATCAAGGCGGGCGCGCTAACAAGAAGGGACATCCTGTCGATCCTGCCTTTCAAGAACAAAGTCGTAAAGGTGGAAGTGAGCGGTGCCACGTTGCGCGCAGTGCTCGAGCACGGCGTGGCTCGCAGCGCAGAGGATGCCGAGCCCGGCCGCTTCCCGCAGGTGTCAGGTATAAGGTTTACTTTTGACGCCAGACGTCCACCCGGTTCGCGGATCGTTGATCTGACTATTAACGGCAAGCCCCTCGACGAGAAGAAATTGTACACGCTCGCCGCGAGTGACTACGTGGCTATCGATGGCGGCGATGGCTACGCAATGCTGAAAACGGCGCGCGTGCTTCTTCCGCGCGAACGAGCTCAATTTGATTCCGACGTTTTGCAGGCGGCGATTGTTGCGCAAAAAGTCATCGCTCCAAAAACCGACGGGCGCATCAAGCGTTTGGATCTGAACCAGAAACAAAAGAGCGATTGCCAGTAAGAAATAATGGACGACGACGCTTACACAGATGATGCTTCGCCGGCTGCGAAGTATGAAGCCAAGAGGCTCTTTCAGGAGGCCCATCAGGCTCAACTGGCGGAAAACTACGACGAGGCGATTGAGCTTTACAAGCGCTCGATCGAGACCTATCCCACTGCCGAAGCCCACACGTTTCTCGGCTGGGTTTATAGTTTTCAGGATCGCTACGACGAGGCGATTGAGGAATGCCTCGAAGCAATTCGCGTCGATGAGACGCTCGGGAATCCTTACAACGATATTGGCAGTTATCTCTTAGCGAAGGGCGATGCTTACAGCAGCGTGCGCTGGTTCAAGCGCGCGCTGTATGCGCCGCGTTACGAATCCTACGCATTTCCGCATTTCAACCTCGGGCGGATTTACGAAATGCGGAAGAGGTATTTGGACGCGGCCAGACACTATGGCAAGGCACTCGAGCAGCGCCGCGATTTCACTGAGGCTGCCGCCGGACTTCATCGCATGCAGGCG
>JBDUAQ010000260.1:0-3689 GCA_040004575.1 bacterium | reverse complement strand
CCCGACAGTTATGGAGGGCTCCGTCGTTGGTTAGATAGTTGTAAAGCCGATTTCTCGTAGGTAATCAAACGTCGGATCGTAAAACTCAGGCTTGCGGGTTGGATCGTCCGAATCACCGGGAGGAACGACGATCACCATCCCTTGTCGGGCGCGGGTCATGAGAACGCGGTAGGCGTTCTTGAGATAGGTTTGGCGTTCCGCTTTACGGATGTGATTCCAGCGGGCTCCGGTGAAGGACCAGTGTTGCCAACCTTTAGCGGTGTGCCGAAAATCGGCATCCCAGGTTACGCAAGTCCAATCTAGTTCAAGTCCTTGAATGTAGAATTCAGTGGCTACGTCTTCAAGATAATATGAAGAACGCACATCTTCTTTGCCGTGCAAGAACCAATGGACAGGATTCACTTTTGTCTTCACATCGATTGCGTGCGGTTTTAGCCGCTCCGCTTGCGAGGAGACGACAATGCCGTAACGCTCAGATCCACGAGCTTGGCTCTTCAGCCATTGCTTTGCTTTGGCAAGGTCGCGTGTAATGACAATTGGATACTTCGCATTCAAATCAGCCAAGGTTTCGCGGGCATTCTGGGCTTCAAGGTCCAAGAGATCCTTAACCAGCCGAGATACATTTTCAGCTCGGAAAGAACGCATCGATACTGCCAGGTGCAGGTTTTCATTAGTCGTGACATTCGGGCGCGCGCTTAGTTCATTTAAGACCTTCCCCGCGCCGTACTCACTGTCAGTGAGGCGAGGCGATATGTAGATGTGCCAATCCGGAAAGGAGCGATTCAACGATTGAATCCACTCGCTAATGCCTGCCTCGCCGGTATTGATCTCCTGACCACCACCAACTAGACAGACAATCACAGCCCAATCTAAATGGCGATTAAGACACGAGATCAAGAATTCAGGTTCCGATTGATTGAAATCGAGAACCTTATTCTTACGACGTACGCCACGCATAAACGGACGTGATCGCGCGCCAGAGCCTCACGCAAGATGGCTACGAGTGGAGCATTGCCAGAAAGAAAGACACTGTAGAAGGCGTCCTGTTCATTGTGGTGTTTTGTCGCGGTGTCGAGTCCTACCAAAGTCTTGCCAGCCCCGGGCACGCCAGTAACGAAACAGATCGACTTCTGTGACCTTTCTTTTGACGAAGCAATCACTTCCGCAATTGCCTCTGACGTAATACTAAGGTTAATTGCTTTTGCATCGTTCCGCGAGATCTCACGGACTGAATGCTTCTTGTAAAGCGCAAGCGCTGCTTCGATGATTGTTGGTGTCGGACAATAGCGCCCGCTCTCCCAGACTTCGGGATCGATGTCCGTGTCGCCTTCGGCGAATCGTAAGACCGCCTCGATGACTTCGCCGAGGAGATCAACCGAGCAGCGAATCGGAGAAAGCAGCTTGTCGCTTTGCTGAGTGGCGCAAACTACAGGTGTGACGTGTCGTGCTTCGGTGGGGATTAGAACTGGAGCGATGAAATGGTTGTAGCTAGAATCGTGGAAATTCTTCAGATCCAGGGCGTAGTCGCATACCTGATCCAGGGCAGACGAAGTGAAGTGCTTTTCTCCGATCTTGAATTCGAGAACGAAGATTACAGGTCCAATTAGTAGCAATACGTCTATGTATTTACCCATGCGCGGGATTGAATACTCAAAATAGATACGGCCTTCAAAATCAGGTAAGACCTCCTTCAACATGGTGACTTCTTCTAGCCACGCAGCTTTCTGAGTCGGTTCGTCGGCAAACTCGCTACCTTGGCTGAGGGCGCCGAGAATTTCATTTGGAGTTGTGGTTCGAAAATTGGCGATTGAGTCTGAATAATATGCTCGGTTCATAAGCGGGGTGAAGCTCCAGATCGATCAGCGGTCAGCTCGGGTGAGGCGAATGGTAAACCGAAACAGTTCAGTTCGCGAAGCCGCAAACGAACTGGGCTGTGCCGTCTGATGTGCGGTGGCGGCTTTGCACCACCGGCAGGATCACTTTTTGATAATCGGGGCTGCGCCCCGAAGTGGGCGTAGCCCCAATCAGATTAAGGTCGCGACGGAAGGTCAGAGACCTTCCGCACATCGGGCGGCGGAGCCGCGATACGCGGATCGGTCGCAACCTAGCCTCACTTCATCAACTCGGATAGAATGCGGAACAGTAAATAGTGAATCGTAAATAGTAAATAGATCAGCAAATCAGCGAATACCCGACAGTCGAAATCTCCCAATGGGCTCCCCTCTACTATCCGGCACACAGCTCGGTCGCTACAAAATCCTTTCGCAACTCGGTGTTGGCGGGATGGGGGAGGTTTACCTCGCCGAAGATACAAAGTTAAATCGCAGGGTCGCTATCAAAGTCCTTCCCGCCGGCTCTGTCGAGAGCGAGACTGCCAACCGCCGTCTGCTGCGCGAAGCGCAGTCAGCAGCCCAACTCGACCACCCAAACATCTGCGCCATACACGAAGTCTCTGAAGAAGCTGGGCGCAACGTCATCTGCATGCAGTATGTCGAAGGCGAGACGCTGGAAGCGAGAATGAAGCGCCACCCGCTCGAGTTGTCTGAAACGCTGGCTATTGCCACGCAAGTGGCGGACGCCCTCGCAGAAGCGCATGCGCGTGGAACAATTCATCGAGACATCAAACCTGCAAACATCATGATCACCACGCGCGCCGCGGTGAAGGTGATGGACTTCGGTCTGGCAAAGCAAATTAAACAAACGGACCTGGTCCAGAGCGAAGCTGAGACAGAAGCTCTCTTGAGCACTCCCGGCGCGCTTATCGGCACCTTGCCTTACATGTCGCCTGAACAGGTGCGTGGCGAAGCGCTTGATGGACGCAGCGACATCTTCAGTTTCGGTGTGGTGCTCTATGAAATGGTTACCGGCCAACAACCATTCACGAGCAAGAGTTCGGCAGCGACCGCTTCGGCGATCCTTACACACGAACCGGCGCCGCTGGCGCGCTTTTCAAAAGACGCTCCGGCCGAGCTTGAGCGCATTGTCAGCAAAGCACTGCACAAGAACGCTGATGATCGCTATCAGACAGCCAAAGACTTTTTGATCGACCTGCGAAGCCTGCGAGACGAGTTGCACTTTCAACACCGGCTGGAGCGTTCAGTCCCGCCGGGCTCGCTGGAGCACGCGGCATTCCCGGCCAGTGGCGACACGACGAAAGTCGACACTGCTGAACAGCAAGGCGCTGCAACGGTCGTGGACCCTCAGAAAACTACCGCGGAAGATCGAACTAAGAGCATCGCCCCCATTCCCGAAAAGAACCGCCGCCTGGGTGTAATAGTGCTCGGTGTTCTTATCCTCGCCGGCGCGGTCGGCTGGTTTGTCTGGCACCGCTCCAACGTGGCGTGGGCGAGGGCCCAGGTGCCGCAGATCGAACAGCTCGCAAAGGCGCAAAAGTTTTATGACGCCTATAGTCTGGCAGTCGCAGCGCAAAAGTATTTGCCGGAGGATCCGACAATCGCGCGACTGATGCCAACGATCTCTCAGACCATTTCGGTGAAAACTGACCCGACGGGCGCAGAGGTTTACCTCAAACGTTACGCGTCCGATGGGTCAGGCGAAATTCCTCGCACCATGGTGGGAACCACGCCCATTAACGATCTGCGCATCGCGCGCGGCGAATACATTCTCTACATTGAAAAGAATGGCTACGCGAAAACCGAGCGCTCAATCTCCGGCGCCACCTTGCATAC
>JBDUAQ010000090.1:0-12482 GCA_040004575.1 bacterium | reverse complement strand
GGATCCGGCGGAAGGGTGATTTATGAGAAGAAGTTCAGTAACACTAACGCTCGTGGTTTTGGTAGCTGGCCTATTTGCTTTCACGTCAAATTCGTTTGCCCAGGGACGAGCGAAGACTGGTCCCGATCCGGCAACGATTCGCGATGCCGAGCTCGAGAAGGATTCTTTGCACAATCTTGAGGTGGCTCGTCATTACTTCAAGCAAAAGAAAGCTTACCTTGCGGCGCTCAAGCGTTGTGAGGAAATAGATGCGGGCAATCCAAATTTCGCCAAAATGGATGAGGTCCTTTTCATCGCCGGCGAAAGCAGCGCGCGACTTGCGGAGAGTGGCGCCCAGCAAAAGACCAAGCTCGTCTTACCTGACGAGATGCTGGCCAAAGAAAAGCAGGAAAGGAAGTACAAGACGCCCGAGGAGCTCCGCGAAGATGCGCGCGTCTATCTCTTAAGGTTACTGACCGACTACCCCAAGAGCGCTTTTCGCAGCCAGGCAGAGGCCGAGTTGAAGGCGCTCGGCGAGCCGGTAAAGCCGGTAAGCAGTAAGCAGTAAGCAGTAAGCAGAAGGCAGAAGGCAGAAAGCAGACACGTTCTTCAAATCCGAAATCCGCAATCCGCAATCCGAAATTTTCCTATGTCCCTACTCGTAGTTGGTTCTGTAGCATTCGACGCGGTCGAAACGCCTTTTGGTAAGTGTGAAAAAATGTTGGGCGGCTCTGGCTCCCACTTCTCAATCTCCGCAAGTTTTTTTACTGACGTTCGCATTGTAGGCGTTGTCGGCGGAGACTTTGGCGCTGCCGAGCAGCAGGTCTTTGACGCGCACAACGTCGACACTTCAGATCTCGAACGGATTCCTGACGGCAAAACGTTCCGCTGGTTTGGACGTTACGACTACGATCTCAACGTCGCGCACACGCTTGATACGCAACTGAATGTTTTCGCCGACTTTCAGCCAAAACTTTCAGCAGCGTCGAAAAGCGCACGACTGGTTTTCCTGGGCAACATCCAGCCGGACCTCCAGCGCGGCGTGCGCGAACAGGTTCCCAACGCCGAGTTGGTGGCGCTGGACACGATGAACCTCTGGATCGACATTGCGCGCGAGTCGCTGCTGCAAACTATCAAGGGCGTGGACGTGGTGATCATCAACGACGCCGAAGCCCGCCAATTAACCGGCATACCAAATCTCATCAAGGCCGCACGCAAGATACTCTCGTGGGGACCCAAAGCCTTGATCGTGAAGCGCGGCGAATACGGGGCAGCGCTTTTCACCGAGAAGAGTTATTTCGCCATTCCGGCCTACCCGCTGGAGTCGGTTTTTGATCCAACGGGCGCGGGCGATACCTTTGCCGGCGGGTTTATGGGTTATCTTTCCAGTCAGGAAAAACTGGATGAAGCAGCGATGCGGCGCGCGATGATTTTTGGATCGGTGATGGCATCATTCAATGTTGAAGAGTTTGGCACTGCGCGCGTGCAGAAGCTTACGCATGCTGAGATCAACGAACGCTTTCGCGCCTTCAAGCAAATGACAAATTTTGAAGAGATTCCGTTTGAACGAGCCGTGAAAGCAGTGAAAAGTGAAAGGTGAGAAGTAAAGAATGAAAAGTGACAAGTGACTTATTAAAACGTTATCTTTGCTTTTCACCTTTCACTTTTCACTTTTTCCCAATCGAGGTTTCCTATGTTCTGTCCTGTTTGCGAATCCGAATACGAACCCGGCATCGGGAGATGTCCTGACGACGGTTCCGAGTTAGTCAAACGTTTGACGTCTGAGAACGCATTGCACGATGGGAGCGAGGCGAAATTCCTCACCCTGCACAATCTTGGCTCACCAGCTGAAGCCGAAATGGTTAACGACATTCTGACACAAAACGGCATTCGCTCTGTTGTTCAATCCGGCGGTGCAGACGCGTTCTCGCCGCTGCTGTCGGTCATGTCACCCGGCGCTGTGATACTTGTTGACGAGCGCGATTTTGATCGGGCGCAGGAAATTTACGCGTCGTTCTTTGGCGCGGATACGACACCGCTGACGGGTGGCATTCCAGGCGATGATGAAGGGTGAAGCAACCAATCAACCGCCAAGACGCCAAGCTCGCCAAGACAAATTAGAACAGACGAAGAATAACGTCGCCGACCGGTTCGGCTAAGCCTCCATCCAGTGTCTCTCTTAACTTGGCGCTCATGCCGACTTGGCGGTTAGCCAGATATGACAGTCGAGGGACCAGAAGCCATCGTAGTTTTCATCTCAGCCTCCAACGGGGAAGAGGCCGGACAGTTGGCTGAAATGCTGGTGAGCAAGCGCCTGGCCGCCTGCGTTCAAATCCTGCCGGAGATGGAATCGGTATATCGTTGGCAGGGAGAGATTGAGCGACAGCGCGAAGTGCTATTGATTGCGAAGACAGTGAGCTCAAAGTTTGCCGAGCTCGAAAGGGAAGTGGTCGCGCTTCACAGCTACGAGACGCCCGAAGTTGTAGCCTTTCCGCTGACTGCGGGGTCGCGTCCCTATCTTGAATGGCTGAGCGCCGGCGTTACGAAAGAAGATCAAAGGGACGGCTAACGCCTTTCGCGCTCGCGAAACACCTCGGCAATCTCCGCGGTCACAGGGTTCTCTGCACCCAAAGAGCTTTGGCTGTCGACGATTATTTTAACTACTTCCGCCGGTGAGTCCGTCACGTGTAGCAACTTGAGATCTTGCGCGCTCACCTTGCCTTCCTTCATGGCCGGGTCGCGAATCCAATTCAACAGCCCCTCCCAGTAAGTCGATCCAAAAAGTACCACCGGAAAGTTTCGGATCTTCTTCGTCTGGATCAGGGTCAGCGCTTCGAAGAGTTCGTCGAGAGTCCCAAACCCGCCGGGAAAAATAATGAACCCCAAACTGTATTTCACGAACATCATCTTGCGGACGAAGAAGTATTTGAACTTCAAACCCTGCGTCAGGTAAGGATTCGAGCCTTGTTCAAAAGGGAGTTCGATGTTGCAGCCGATTGATTGTCCGCCGGCTTCGAACGCTCCCTTATTCGCAGCTTCCATAATGCCGGGTCCGCCGCCGGTGATCACGGCGAAGCCCACGCGAGCAAGCAGGGCCGCGGTTTCTTCCGCCGCTTTGTAATACGGGTCGTCGTTGCGCGTGCGGGCAGAGCCAAAAATGGAGATCCCGCGCGTGAGTGTAGCCAGCTCGTCGAAGCCTTCGACGAACTCACCCATGATACGAAACACGCGCCAGGTGTCCGTGTGTGTAAACTCATCCGGACCCGGACTCTCGAGCAGTTGCTCGTCCTGCGTAGTGCCTGGCGCGTGTTTGTCAGGTTCTTCTGTGTCAGACATATGCGTTGCCTCTCAACTCTTTTCGGAGTGCGGTGACCTGAGACGCTTTAGTCGGCAGCGACTTGTCGCGACTACCATTCGACTGAAACTAGCGGAACGGGCGTCAAGCCGCCTTGGACCAAAACGCTGACGTCAGCGCACTCCAAAAATTCAGATACCCATGATGTTATAGCCGCAATCGACGTGGATGACTTCGCCCGTAATCGCCGACGCCATTGGGCTGCAAAGAAAGAGGGCGGTGTTACCAACTTCGCGGGGATCGACGTTTCGCCGCAAAGGAGCCTTTTCGGCGGCGTGCTTCAACATGGAACTGAAGTCTGCAACACCGCGCGCAGAGAGCGTTTGAATCGGGCCGGCGCTAATTGCGTTAACGCGGATGTTGCGCGGACCAAGGTCGTTTGCGAGGTAACGCGTGCTGGTTTCCAGGGCCGCCTTAGCCACGCCCATTACGTTGTAACCGGCCACGACCTTCTCCGCGCCGTAATAGCTCATGCAAACAATGCTGCCGCCTTCCGTCATCAACGGCATCGCGGCGCGTGCGAGTTGCGGCAGCGAATAGGCGCTAATTTCAAGCGCGGTGAGAAACGCCTCGCGGCTGGTGTCGGCAAACTCGCCCGACAGCGCTTCGCGCGGCGCATAGGCGATGCTGTGAATCAGGAAATCGAGACGGCCAAACTCCTGCGCTACGCGTTTGAAGGTTTCATCTACCTCTTTCTGTTTACTGACATCGCAGGGCAACAGCAGCGATCCCGGCATCGCTTCACGGGTCAACTCCTCCACGTTTTCTTTTAAGCGCTCGCCCTGGTAAGTGAAGGCCAACCGCGCGCCCGCCTCATGCAGGGCTTGCGCGGTGGCCCATGCGATTGAGCGCTTGTTAGCAACTCCGAAGATGATTCCAAATTTGTTTTGCAACATACAAAAAGATTCCTAGGGAAATCGCGAAAGTTACCGTTAAAGAGAATCTTCGTGGGATGCTAAGCCGGGACTTCAGCAGGTGCGTCCAATCTCTGTGACGTGATTATGTAAGCATGTTTGATTTGCAGACCAAAAAAGTTACTGTCTCGGACTTCATTTGTACCGTGTTGGCAATGTAGCGCCTGATGCATCGCCTTCAATGCCGGGTTGGAATTATCAATAAGAACAACCCGCGAGAGGCGAGAGAGTTCTTCCGGCGCAAAGGTTTGTTGAACGCGATTCGAAATTTGCGCCAAGCCTTCTTTCCGATTCTCCTCGATCCAAGGTGCAGCTACAACCAAATCCCATTTATCTGTCGAATCTTCCCGCAAGAATAGAGCGAAAAGCGAGAACTGTCCGTGTTCTTCAGCCAGACGTCGTTCGAGCTCGACAAATTTTTCTAGCAAATCTCTCACAATGCTCCCAACAAAAGTTTAGCAGCCTCTACCAACAATTCTGCATCCGTTTTACTGGCGCTTCCAATGGGATTATACCTAGCTTGAGGGTCCCACGTAGCCACTGCCGACCATTGTGCCAAGTACTTTGTCTTAATCTCTTCTTCTAAGCCGGACAAGGAAAGCAGGACGTCCAGTTCGTGCGTCTTAAAGCTTTGGTATTTTTGAAACTCGCCTTTGCTTTGGGGAAATCCCTTCCATTTGAGATGTTTACAAATACGGCTTTTTAACGCAAGTTCTACTACGTAACCACCCAAGTAGATAGCTCCCTCATATCGCTCGGCCGCAACAAGAGCTTCCGCGTCCTTTAATCGCTCTTCTGCGATTTTTGTAAGATCAGTTTGGTCGATCATTCGATCCTAAATAAAAACGCCGCCCGTAATAACATCGAGTACCACAAATCTCACACAGAATGCACATGAAGCTTGCTATGAGCCAGTTCCGGCCGTCAAGGGGCAGTTTAATAATATGCAAGGTGCATGGTATCCAGAAAATTTAGGCTATTTAGGCGATTAATGCTTGAAATGGCGAATGCCGGTAAAGACCATCGCGAGGCCGTGTTCATCGGCGGCAGCGATCACTTCTGCGTCGCGCATCGAACCGCCGGGCTGTATCACCGCCGTGATGCCATGCTTCGCTGCCTCGTCCAGACCGTCGCGGAAAGGGAAGAAAGCATCTGACGCCAGAACGGATCCGGCGGTTGGTAACTGCGCACGCATCGCCCCAAGCTTGACCGAGTCCACCCGCGACATTTGGCCCGCGCCGACGCCGACGGTCTGCTTATCACGGACGTAAACGATCGCGTTTGACTTTGTATGCTTGCAAACCGTCCAGGCGAATAGCAAATCGTCAATCTCTTTTTCCGACGGCGCGCGTTTACTAACAACTTTCACGTTTTCTCGTTTCAGTTGATGCGTGTCGCGCGTTTGCACCAGCATGCCGCCGCTGATCTGTTTGTATTCCAGACCCAGCCAGTCTTGCGCGATTGGTACAGCCAAGACACGAAGGTTCTTCTTCGTTTTCAGAATCTCTAATGCGGCCGGCTCGTAGCCGGGCGCAACGATTACTTCGGTGAATATTTCCACGACCGCGCGCGCCGCCGCTTCATCAACCGTTGCGTTGATGGCAACGATGCCGCCGAAAGCAGAAACAGGATCGGTAGCCAGCGCACGGCGATAAGCGTCTTCCGCTGACACGCCCAGAGCCGTGCCCGCCGGATTTGTATGCTTGATGACCGCGCAGGCCAGTTCACTGAAATCGGACACAAGCTGCCACGCGGCGTCGGCATCGACATAATTATTGAAGGACATCTCCTTGCCGGAGAGAAGCGAGGCGGACGCGACTCCTTCATCGCCTGTGTCGTAAATCGCCGCCAATTGATGTGGATTTTCGCCGTACCTCAGGTCGATGATTTTAGCGAAATGCGGACAAATTATTTCAGGCAATCCATCTGATGATCTCCCGGTTTGTATCGCTCTGTCTTTCGCTGCCGGATATACGTCACGCACAAACATCTGCGCCTGACGCGCGCTGAAAAAGTCGTGAACTATACTGTCGTAAGCGGACGTCGCCAGGAAAGCTGAAGCTGCCAGCTCCTCCCGCGTATCAAGAGGCAAGGCGCCGGCTAGTCGAATCAGCTCGCTTGTTATCGAGTCATAGTTCACAGGCGAGACGATGACCGCCACATCTCGAAAATTCTTCGCCGCCGAGCGAATCATCGCCGGACCGCCGATGTCGATCTGTTCAATCGCTTCTTCGATTGTCACGCCGTCGCGGGCGATGGTTTCTTCAAACGGATAGAGGTTAATGACAACCATATCAATCGGCACGATGCCGTGCTCACGCATCGCGGCCTGGTGTTCCGCATCGTCGCGAATCCCAAGCAAGCCGCCGTGAATCTTCGGATGGAGTGTCTTCACGCGTCCGTCCATCATTTCCGGAAAGCCGGTCACGTCGGAAACGTCACGCACGTCAATGCCCGCCTCGCGCAAGACTTTCGCGGTGCCGCCGGTGCTGATTATTTCCACGCCAAAGGTCTTGAGTTCGCGTGCGAAGTCGACGATGCCGGTCTTGTCTGACACGCTAATGAGTGCGCGACGAATTTTTCGCAAGCCGAGGTCCTTATCTTCGGTCATTCGATTAATTGGCTGAGCTGAAGTTTGATTACGAGACTATTGTTTACAGAATCAAACGGCTGGAAGCAAGTTCACTTTTTCTTTGCTGCCTGGGGCGCGATAAATAGCTCGTGCTTTTGTGAATATCCAAAGCCGCCGATTTGATACTCAACACCCTCAGGCAAGCCGATCACCAAGCGATGCATACGGCCGTCGTTGGACGCTTCCTTCGTGTAGAACCCGAGCAGATACTGGCTCTTCAGGTCGTCCTCAATCGCCTTGAACACTGGCGCCAGATCCATGCTCGTCTGCGACGCGAGTGGCGAAGCGGTGTCACTCACCAGAAAATATTTGCCGCCGGTTTTTTCTGCCAGTTCGCGAAAGCCCTTCGCCGGCGTGCGAACTCTTAGACGCCCATCCCGCGGTGTAAACAACGGCAGATGGATCACGTAAAAGGTCACTTGGTTCTTGAGCGCAGCTTCGATGACCTTGGCAGGCTTTGCGGTACTCGCCGTGTCGAGTCCGTCGCTGATCATGATTATTAGGCGCCGTTCGGAACGCATTCGTGGCAGCTTTTCAAACAGGTTTGTTGCCGCGGCTGCCGCATCAAAGATAGCCGTGTGCTGATTGGTCGCGGTTGCCGCTGAGAAGGCACCGCGCGTCGCATCAAGATCGCGTCCAAACGACAACACAAGTTTCGGTTGTTCTGCAAAACTAATGATGGCGACTTGCGACTTTTCGCCGAACCGTTGAAACAGCGCCAGGGCGGCATTGCGCTGCTGGGTCATGATCTCGCGCAGACTTCCGGATTGATCCAGCGCAAAAACCAGCGAAACGCGATCGGCTCCCTGGTAAAGATACAATCCGGTGCTCGCGTTATCTTCGTCCTTCAGAGTTAAGTCCGCGGGAGTTAGTCCGCTCACCGCTTGTCCACGCTTGTCACGGACCCGGATGGGAAAAACAACCAGACTGGTTTCGATTCGGACCACTTCATCGCTTGCTTCCTGGGCTTTGGTGTGGGTGGTTGGAAGGCAGACGATTACCAGTATGCAACTCAGAAGCAGCGCACACTCGCAAGTTAGCCGTAAATAATCTTCGTACGCAGTCGTCAGTTTTGAGGATGACGTTACGGAGGATAGCGACATGCAGCCGTTCGGCCTAGGAAAAGAACCTGCCGAAAAGCAGAATGGTAAGAATCACAATTATTGTGATGACTATGATCTTGACTAAACTCATGACTAATCCCTCTAGGTTAGGGAGACAACAAGGGACAAGAACAGGCTGTATTCTAGAATTACGCTGGCAAAGTGTCAATGAAGAGCCGGGAAGTGGGCCGGCTACGCTCAGGTCTCGCCACAAGTTACGCCTGTTAAGGTTTTAGGCCCTGCCAGCGGGCGGTTCGCAGTTAGCTTGCGGCCGAGGAATGGTTCCAAGCTGACATTGAATTTCGTGCGCTGGTGAATCTTTTTGCGAGGTTATGTTAGAGTCCGAAGCAGCAGAACCAACGATGCCTGGCAGCACGATTCAACATATTCCAGGCGGTGGCGAGCCGCAAGAAAGTGAGCCTAAGAGGAGGATTGCGCTTCATCGTTGGCGACAATCGTTGCGGGCTAAACCGCTTATCATTGTTTGTGCGCTGCTGAGTTTCACAACTCTGTCCAACGTCAGCGCGCAAGCACTCAACGCGCGAATCAGTGTTACTTCCGTCTTCCCGGCCAGGATCAGAATTGACTTGCGTTTGCCGGCAGCAACGAATTCCTTGTCGTTTCGTAACACCTACGGCGGCGTGCTCGGACTCGGTGAGCGGATTGAAACAGTTGAAGGAGTCAGGGATAACGGCGGGCAGGTCCGAGTTCAGAAGCTGGCGCCAGGTGAATTCCAGTCCACGGAAAAGTTTACGCGGTTCACCTACGAGGTGAATCTTGCGGAACTCCTGCGAACGGCGGACCTGTCCCACGTCTCGTCGCTCAATCGGGATCAAGGCTTATTGATGTTGGCAGATTTGCTGCCGCAATCGATCAGAGAAACAACCGGCCAAATCTCAACCAGGATCAGTGTCGATGTTCCGATTGGTTGGAGGGTCGCGTCAAACGCCAGAACCGAGGGCTCTGAGTTTTCAACTGACGACCCCGAGACGGCAGTCTTTTTCATCGCGCCCTCCTTGCACGAAAGGCAGCGGCGGCTCGCTAACACCAACCTTTCAATAATCTTGTCTGGGAAGTGGCCCTTTTCGGATAGTGATGCGGCGAAGATTGCCGGAGAGATCCTCGAAGAGTATTCGCGAGTTACCAAATTTGAACTCAAGCACAACGCGGTTGTGATGCTTGTCCCTTATCCGGCGGAAACCGGTCCCAACAATTGGAGTGCAGAAACAAGAGGGAACGTAGTTGTTTTGTTGTTAGGGCGGAGGGCGAGTGGCAAGAGAGTACTGACGCGGCTCGGAATCGTACTCAGCCACGAACTCTTTCACCTTTGGGTGCCAAACTCCCTAGGGTTTGAGGGCGACTACGATTGGTTTTTTGAGGGCTTTACCCTTTACCAGGCTTTGCGAATGGATCTTCGCCTTGGCTTGATTTCCTTCAGCGACTACCTGGAGACAATCGCGCGTGTATACGATTCGTATCTGTCATCCAAGGACAGCGATCGCTTGTCGCTGATTGAGGCATCGGAACGTCGTTGGACGACTTCGGCTTCGCTGGTTTATGAAAAAGGAATGCTGGTCGCGTTCATCTATGATCTGTTGCTCAGGAAACTTACCAATTGTCAGTCCTCGCTTGATGATGTTTATACTGAACTTTTTCGGCTCTCTGCAACGCGACAGAGAAGCGCGAACGAGACTATAATGAGCGTGCTTAGCGAACGCGAGGAATTGAAAACCTTTGCCAGGGATTACGTCGAGAGGCCCGCGAAGATCGACTTGAATGCGATGTTAACCTCCTACGGGATTCAACTTGGAACTTCCGGGTCGGGGGGTA
Source organism: bacterium (assembly GCA_040004575.1). Classification (GTDB taxonomy): domain Bacteria; phylum Acidobacteriota; class Blastocatellia; order Pyrinomonadales; family Pyrinomonadaceae; genus PSRF01. The sequence goes on along the minus strand of JBDUAQ010000090.1, from coordinate 2,669 downwards.
CGAAGTTCATTCTGCTTCGCGATCTCAGTAAGACACAAAGAGACGTGCTGCGCTGTGTTGGTTATCGAAAATAATTAATCCTAAGCAAGTCTTGATTGAGAGCTAACCAGGGTAATTATGGAAATCAGGTTGGGCGGTTCCCTTTATAAGTGTTTGTTAATTGTGGCGGCTTTGAGTCTGGCCCAGGGTTGCAAAACGCTCGCCAAGCAAAACGATACCGGTGTGGTGGTTGCGCGTCGCGCTCAGATCCGCAGTTCGACGGCCGTTGTTGCAGCCGATTTGTTGGAAGTAGATCGTGGCGATGCGGTTGATATCCTCGACTTCCAGGACGTGCAGGATCCGAGCGACAATTCCAAGAAGGAGCGATGGCTGCGCGTACAGGCACACGACGAAGACAGCACTGAAGGCTGGATCGAGTCGCGGAACGTGATGCCGGATGAAGTCCTTCAGGCCTCAAAGAAACTGGCGGAAGAAGACAAAGGTATTCCGGCGCAAGCGACCGGCCAACTCCGCGCCAGTTCAAATCTGCGACTTAGTCCTGATCTCACCGGCAATGAAAACATCATGATGAGGTTGGATAGTGGCTCGAGCTTCGAGATAGTTGGTTGGAACCGAGTGCCAAAACCAAAGTCGTCGGAGGTGATCGAAAGCGACGTGGCGCCTAAGGCCGGAAGTGCGCAGCCGGGAAATGTTCGCGGCAACAAGGAGAACCAGGACGAAGGCCAGCCGGAAGAAACTAATGAGGTTTGGTACAAAGTTCGTTTAGCCTCGCTGGCTTCGCCCGCGCCGGCCGGTTGGATTTATGGGAAGCAGGTTGAGCTGACGGTGCCGAGCGATATCATTTTCTATCGCACCGGGCGTGAGTTTGTAGCGTGGCAAAGGCTTGACGGTGATTCGTCGAGTGAAGCGGATGGATCTAAGGGAAAGGACGTCGCCAGGGAAGCCAAGCCCGGCAGTTGGGTAATTCTCGAAAAGAGCAGTTCGGATCAACCGCACACTATTGGCGAGCCAGACTTTGATCGCATCTACGTGCTCGGTTACGACAAGCGCGATCAGGAACACTACACCGCGTATCGCAGTCCCGACTTGAAGGGCTACTTGCCGTGCCGAGTGGAAGGCGGTCGTGACAATAAGACCTTCACTATTCGGGTGCAGGATGAGAGCGGGCAGGTGAGCGACGTTCAATACAGCATCTACAAAGACAGCCGTGGCTATTTGAAGGTGAACGCGCCTAACGTAGTAAACAAAGAAAAGGAAAAGAAGAAGAAGTAGCGCCTCGTCGATTTGCGCGGCCCTTCGGAATTTTTGAGTTGGCTTTCAAGTGACTCCATTGTCTGCATCGCGGCGTACCATAGTAGTTGGCGTCGGAGGTTTTACTTCCGAAGTCGGCAAGACAACGTTGCTGTGCGATCTGCTGCGTGCGTTTCCTGGTTGGGAAGCGATAAAGACGACTCGCGGACACTATCGTTCCTGCGGAAAAGATCCGCACGCGTGTTGCGTAAGTGATTTGCTCGAGGATGAAGCAGTGATCCGATCGGGACGAGAGTTAACTTATTCGCCGGGGAAAGACACGGGGCGTTACTGGGATTCAGGTGCAGTGAACGTTCATTGGGTGATCGCAACCGACCAACAGGTTGAAGCTGGAATCAAGAAAGCCCTCGGCTGCGTTCAGGCGCCGGGAGTTTTCATTGAAGGCAACAGCTTCACGAAATTCCTCGAGCCGGATTTTTTTGTCATGGTTACGCGTCCCGACTATTTGAAGATTAAGACTACGGCGCGGGAAGCGCTAAACCGAGTTTCCGCGTTCTACATTGCTGGTGAAACGAAAAGCGGTGATAGAGATCGCCTCGACAAGTTTCTGGTAAAGTCGAACCTGGGAGGTTTCAGTATTAACGTGCCAGTCTTTACTCACGCTGAGCTTTCCCAACTAATCATCCGTTTGCGTAGGTTAAATTCCTCGGTTGCGGCACAAAGCCGAACGAAGTCTGCATGAGCAAGAATCTGACGCCGAAATTTGGAAGGTGGTGGCAGACGTATTCTCTAAACACATTCACTCTAGCGAGGGAATATAACGATCTTAACCCAGACGATCCGGTGAACCTTGGAACCCTCAACCGTGGCAATGACAAATTACGAATCACGGACGGGTTCGCTAAATTCCTTCTCGACGCAATAATTGGCATTGCTTAACTCAACCAAGCGAGAATCCTCCGACTTGAGCGGTTTTCCCACGTTTTGCGTCCACCAAGCGACCCGTTATATGGCAGAATCAAAAACTTCCAGTAGGTTCGAAGGCCGCTTGACAGGCTGAAGTTCCTGGGTTAAAGTCCTCGTTTGCTTGGGGCGAAATTATTCCGTCTGTAAGGCAATCCAAAGACAATTTGGAAATGATGTTTGAAAACTAGATAGAGCGTGTCCATATCAATGACCTTTGAGAGTCAAGACGACGAACGATAAAGTTCGCGTATAAAACTCTTTAAAGAAGAGTCATTATCGGATACTTTAACCAGTTATCGATAATGTTCCAGAGAACAAATTCTAACGAGAGTTTGATCCTGGCTCAGAATCAACGCTGGCGGCGTGCCTCAGACATGCAAGTCGAACGCGAAAGTCTCCTTCGGGGGACAAGTAGAGTGGCGCACGGGTGAGTAACACGTAGGTAATCTACC
>JBDUAQ010000089.1:0-12551 GCA_040004575.1 bacterium | reverse complement strand
GCAGCGAAGCTGGCAATGCTGATACCCGCGAGCCCGTCGCGAAAACCACCTTTGAGAAAATAACTGCGGATGAAAGCTGCCGGCGCGGCTGTGGCGATCTTTAAGGCTGAGGTGTGACGGCCGTCTTCAAACATCTGCTGTGCGGCCAGCGGCGCGTAACGTTCGCCAATCATGCGATGGTGATGGGCAGCATCGCGGACGCTGTAATGCAGAATGTCACCACTCAGCTTTTCTGTGCGCGCTCCTGATTCCAGCTTCACCGATTCGTGAATGTGGCGCGGCTCCCAACGCCCGCGGGATTTTCTAAACAAGCGTAACTGCCAGTCGGGATACCAGCCACCACCTTTAATCCAACGTCCCTGGTAGTATGACCGGCGCGGAATTCGATAACCAGCAGCAAGGTTAGACTCAGGCGCTTCGCGCAGCCTCGCGATTGAGGCTTGCAGTTCACCTGATGCGCGCTCATCGGCGTCGAGACTGAAGACCCAGTCATTTGCAGTCTGTTCAGTAGCAAACTGTTTCTGGGCGGCAAAGCCGGGCCAACCTCTGCTTATCACTCGTGCTCCGCAAGCTTCAGCGATCTTAACCGTCTCGTCTGTCGAGCCGGAGTCGACGACGATAATCTCGTCGGCCCACGCCAGCGACTTGCAAGCGTCACCAATATTCGCGGCTTCGTTAAAAGCAATAATGGTTGCGGAGATTCTCATCGAGGTTGTAGGACAGACATTCTTGTCTGTCCCTGTGTCGACGTTACTAAGGTAATGTCATCAGGAAGGTGGGAACTCTTTTCTCAACACCCTGACCACAGGTCTCTAAACCTAACGCGGACAGGCAGGAATGCCTGTCCTACAAAAATGCGATTGCCAGGGCTGTACCTTAGCAATCGCAAATCGAAGATCGCAAACTAAAACGGACCCTACGGCGTCGGCGTGTCTACAGTCACGTTATTGGCTCGCAGTGTTGTAGACGTGGCACGCTGAAGATCTGCGAGGGCCTTGTTGTAGTCAGTCTCGGCGCGTAGCTCAGCATTGCGTGCATTCGTCAACGCGTTCTGTCGTTGGAACAGCAGGAACGTGGTCGAGCGTCCAACCTGGTAAAGACGCTGTTCACCCTCCAGTTGCAGTTCGGCGTTTGCCCGCGCGTCTCGTGCGGCCAGCACGCGACGGCGAGAAGTTTCAACATTCTGGGCCGCATTGCGGACGTCTACCTCGATTATCTGATCCTGCGAACGGACCGAGGCTTGCAGTTGTTCCTTCTGAATATTTGCGCCGGCCAGATTCGCCTCGGCTGTACGATTCTTTAGCGGAATTTGGAACGCAACTCCGACGGTGATGTTGCGCGTCTTGAAGCCGAAGAGATTGCTGAGGTCCTTACCATAACCGCCGATTAAGTCGGACGGTGGGCCGCCCAGAGAAGGAATGAGAGGAACAACCGCGACGGGAAATCCACCCGCCACCTGGACGTTGCGAATTTGCTGTAATAGAAAAGCTTGCGCATTGGTATTCGGATCGCCGGAGATCAGCGGTAAGAGCGTGCCTGCCGCCGCGGCGCCCGAAACGTCCTTTCCCGCCAAGCCAGTGGTTGCCAGCGTTGATACAAGGTCGATCTGTGATCGTGTCTGGTTTTTGAAATACTGAAGGTCGATCTGATTAATGTCGTTCTGCAACCGCAAACGGCGAAGCTCCGGCCGGTTTTCGCGAGCCTCTTTCAAGGCGTCATTCAGGTTCACAGCCGTCGCGTCGAATTTCGGCGTATCGGTGGGCGTAACCTGCGCCGACCATTCAGGGACCGTGGCATCTTTGAAAATGAGTTGCTTCAGACTGTTCTCAGCGATCGAAACACCCTGAACAGCAAGCAGCAGTGAAGACTCGCGATTCGCCAGTTCGGTTTGCACCTCCGCTCTTTCCAGTGGCGCCTTTGTTCCGACGGCGATTTGCGCTTCAACCTGCCGCAGGTTCTCGCGCGTGAGATTGAGATTGTCGAGCTGGTTCTGCTGATCGCGCAGAGCAAAAACCAAATCCCAGTAGGCCCGTTGCACTTGCGTGATGATGTCTATGGTGCGCAAGCGAAAATCCGCGTCAGATTGTTCAAGGCGCTTCTTCTGAATTCGAATTGAACGCCGGTTACTGTCAATTGAACGGTTGCGCCACAGCGGTTGTGTAAACTGCAGCGAAAGATTTGAAGAATAGTAAGGATTAATAAAACTGAAAGACGAGCTGGTGTTGGTATGACTGTTGGCGAAGGTAAGCGTGTAGTTTCCGCCGCCACGCTCGAAGGACTTATTAACTGATGGGCTCAAAGTATAGGTAGTGCTCGTTGTCGTTCCGGTCCGGCCTGATCCACCGAGCGAGCTTTGCTGTGGCGTAATCCGCTTGTCGATTTGCGGCGTGAAACTCAACACCGGATCATAAATACCCTGCAATGAACGCAGTTGAGTTTCTGCAAAGCGAACGTCGTCGCGTGCAACCTCGATGTCGTTATTGTTCTCCAGCGCTCGCTTTACTGCGTCGTTAAGCGACAGCGTTAGTGTGTTGTCGCTGGTAACGCCAAGGCGGGTCATGCTCGGGATTGGCGGCAGTGGTCTTTGCTGCACGGTCGGAAAGTTCGGCGTCGGAGGTTCTCCGACGGAAGGAAATTCAGGCGAAGGAGACGGCGCAGCAACTGGCATCTGCTGCGTGGTCGTTACGCCAGGAACAACGGGCTGGCCCGGAGGAGTTTGGGGCGACGTTTGATGCGTTCCCGGAGCTGCGGTTGGGCTCTGTGTTTCCGTGCCCGGTGGCCGTGTGGCTGTATTTGGCGTTGGACTCGGCGCCGGCGCCTGGGCGAATGCTGCTCCCGAAGCAACAACCAAAAGGACGCAGCACAGCAGCGCCCTGAATAAATCACGAGACCGAGGAATGAACATTAGACCAAACTCCTTCAGTTAATTCACGAAATGGATCGACGCAAACAATACCACCGTTAACAAACGAGTCTCATTCGATCAAGTCTTTACTACGCTATTTGCCTGAAACCAGTTTCAAAAAGATCGACACAGGCCGCATGAGGTTCGGGCCCGCAAATTACACGCAAGGTTCGCGCGCAGCCAAGCAAAAACCTCGAGTTACCCCCGCTTGACACTCAAAGCTACGCCGCATAATCTTGGCTTTCTTTATTCCCAGCAAGTTTCGAACCAAGTTTGGCAGGCGGCGGAGGATAGTGTGTCTGATCGCTTCTCCAGGCTCGCGAAGGCAAGGCAGAAACAATCAGCAGGAGGGCAGTTCAATATGGCGGTGAAGGTTGGTATCAACGGCTTTGGGCGCATCGGACGCAATATCTTTCGCACTTCAATTGGTGACGCGGATATCGATATCGTCGCCGTCAACGATCTGACGGACACGAAGACTCTCGCCCACCTGCTGAAGTACGACTCTGTGCTCGGCAATCTCGATCATGAGATTACCTGCACCGAAAATGGGATTAGCGTTGAAGGCAACGAGTTTCGCGTCTTCTCGCAGCGCGACCCGGCGGCGATCGATTGGGAGTCAGTTGGTGCTGAGATCGTGATCGAGTCAACGGGAATATTCACCAAGGCCGAAGATGCGAAAAAGCACCTGCGGGGTAGCGTCAAGAAAGTGATCATCTCAGCGCCTGCCAAGAACGAAGACATTACGATCGTCCTCGGAGTCAATGAAAATAAGTACGTTCCCGCGGAGCATCACGTAATTTCCAACGCGTCGTGTACGACAAACTGCCTGGCGCCCGTGGCCAAAGTCATTCACGAGAACTTTGGCATACGCTCAGCGCAGATGACGACGATTCACTCATACACCAACGACCAGCAACTGCTCGACTTGCCGCACAAGGATCTGCGTCGCGCGCGCGCCGCTGCACTCTCGATGATTCCAACTTCTACTGGAGCGGCGAAGGCGGTTGCCCTCGTGCTGCCTGAATTGAAGGGAAAGTTTGACGGAATTTCAGTGCGCGTGCCCACACCAAACGTTTCGCTGGTTGACGTCGTCATGGATGTTGAGAAGGAGACCACGACTGAAGGAGTAAATCTCGCGCTCAAGAATGCGGCGAACGAAGAACTGAGGGGCATTCTCGCGTTTTCAGAAGAGCCTTTGGTGTCGAGCGACTTCAAGCGTAATTCGAACTCTTCGATTGTCGATGCTGAATACACGAAGGTCATCAACGGGCATTTGATCAAGGTGCTGTCCTGGTACGACAACGAATGGGGCTACTCCTGCCGCGTGCGGGATCTGATCAAATTCATCGCTGGTAAAGGATTCTAACTGTGAGCAGTGAGCGGTGAGCAGTAAGCAGTTTCATGCTTTTGCTGCTCACTGCTCACTGCTCACTGCTTACTATGCCGAAGCTTGCTATCACAGACCTCGACCTAAGAGGCAAGCGCGTGTTCATTCGCGTCGACTTCAACGTTCCGATCAAAGACGGCAAGGTTGATGACGACACGCGCATTCGCGCCTCTCTGCCTACGATTCAATATGCTCTTGAGCAAGGCGCGCGAGTGATATTGGCTTCACATCTCGGACGCCCCAAGGGCGAGCGCGTCGAGAAGTACAGCCTCGCGCCGGTTGCCGAGCATCTTTCGAGTTTGCTTGCCCCTCGATCGTCGCCGGTTGCATTCGCCTTTGACTGTGTCGGCGAGGAAGCGGAATCCAAGGTCAACGCAATGCGGGATGGCGATGTGTTGCTACTTGAGAACCTCCGATTTCACAAAGAAGAAGAGAAGAACGATGACGCGTTTGCGCAGCAACTGGCGCGACACCGTGATGTTTATGTGAACGACGCGTTCGGCGCGGCGCATCGTGCGCATGCCTCCACCGTCGGCATAACCAAGTATGTTGAGAAGGCAGCGGCGGGTCTGTTGATGCAGAAGGAGCTGGAGTATCTCGGTCGCGTGATAACTGATCCCGACCACCCGTTCGTCGCCATACTCGGCGGCGCAAAAGTCTCCGACAAGATTCCGGTCATCAACGCGCTTATCGATCGCAAGGTGGACAAGATTCTAATTGGCGGGGCAATGGCCTACACATTTTTTAAGGCGGAAGGATTTACAGTCGGCAAGTCGCTGGTTGAAAACGACATGATGCAAACTGCGCTTGCCATCAAGAAGCGCGCGGAAGCCGAAGGTGTGGAGTTGCTGTTGCCAACCGATCATCAGGTCGTAGACAGCTACGAGCCGATTAAGGGCGACAAGATTGTCGCTAAAACAATTCCGATCGAGTTTACAAACGCCGGCCATGCGGGCATGGACATCGGAGTCGAGACAATCGCACACTTTGCCAATGCTATACGCGACGCGCGAACGATCATCTGGAATGGCCCGATGGGCGTTTTTGAAGAACCACCCTTTAACGAGGGAACGATTGGGATCGCGCACGCCGTCGCGGAAGCTGCCGACCGCGGTGCGATCGTAATCGTCGGCGGGGGCGATTCAGTTGCGGCCGTGACGCAAGCCGGTGTTGCGGATCGCATTACCCATATTTCTACCGGCGGCGGCGCAACGCTCGAGTTTTTGTCGGGAAGAGAATTGCCGGGCGTGGCGGCGCTCAATGATAAGGATGAAGGATGAAGGCGGAAGGATGTAGTTTAGAGTTCAAAGCTTTAGCTTGCGTTTTTTCAACGGTCGCAACCCGAAGGTTGTATTCTGAACTACTTGACTGTTTATGAGAAAACCTGTCATCGCCGGAAACTGGAAGATGTACAAGCTGCTTGCTGACGCAGTCGATACTGCGCTGGCGCTCAAGCCGCTCGTCGCTAACGCGAACCATTGCGAAGTCGTCATCGCGCCCGTCTTTACAGCCCTGAAAACCGTCGCTGACAGGCTGGAAGGATCCAACATTGCAGTGGCCGGCCAGAATTGCTCCACCGAGACCGAAGAAGGGGCGCACACGGGAGAAGTCTTAGCGTCTATGCTTCATGATGCAGGCGCGAGATACGTGATCATCGGCCATTCGGAACGCCGGCAATTCTATTCCGAGACCGATACTATGGTGAACAAGAAGTGTCGGGCCGCGCTCGCCGCGAATCTCAATCCTATTCTCTGCGTTGGTGAGAGACTGGAACAAAGGGAAGCGGGCCTTGCCGAACGAGTTGTGAATGGCCAGTTAAGCGGCGGACTGAGTGGGTTGACAGCATCAGACCTCGACCGTATCATCATTGCCTACGAGCCTGTTTGGGCCATCGGTACGGGACGTACAGCGACGCCGGAGCAAGCGCAGGAAATGCACGCGTTTATCCGGCGCGTTTTCGCGGATAGGTACTCCGATCAAGCGGCCAACGAGCTGCGGATTCTCTACGGCGGCTCGGTCAAGCCAGACAACATTGCCGGCTTGATGTCGCAGACAGATATCGACGGCGCGCTGGTTGGCGGCGCGAGTTTACAGGCCGAGAGTTTTGCGAAGATTGTTAATTACAAGAACGGTGAAAAGTGAATGGTAAATAGTGAATGGACGTTGGAGACCGATTCGCGTTGAGCTTTCTGATCTCACTTCTCGGCTCACTATTGACGATTTACTAATCACTTTTTACTTTTCACCATTAACCGGAGATCTATTTTGTTAAGTTACACTTTATACGGACTCTTTATTCTGTCGTGCATTGTGCTGGTTATCGTAGTGCTCTTACAGCCTGGGAAATCCGGCGCCGGCGATCTGTTTTCCAGCAGCGTATCGAGTACCGCCTTTGGCCCTCGCGGGACGGCAAGCGTCTTGTCGCGGATTACTATTGGCGCCGCAGCCGGCTTCATGCTTTTTGCGCTGACGCTTTCGCTTCCAGGCGTAACAGGCTCCCACTCGGTTTTGCAAACAACTGCGCCGGAGGCGACCCCAACGCCAGCGACGTTGCCATCCCCTGCAGCCAGCACGGCCCCGGTAAGTGTGCCTGCGAGTTCGCCGGCTAGTTCGCCTGCTGCTTCGCAATCTGCGTTGCCGGCTAAGCAGAAGTAAGTGGCTCGGGCTGAGAACCTGGGAAATTGCAAGTTAGATTTGCGCTACAATTGTTATCTGACAACTCAATGCCGAAGTGGCGGAACTGGCAGACGCGCACGTTTGAGGGGCGTGTGAGGTAACTCGTGGGGGTTCGAGTCCCCCCTTCGGCACCAATACCTCGTAACCCCAACCGCATCAACAACTTAAGCAGGGTGCCGAACCTTTAGTTCGGCATCTCGCAATATATAGACACCAAGCCCTGCGGCGAGGTCAAGGGCCGCTTCACTGAAACCTTCGGTAACTCGAATCGCCAGCGAACCGCTCTCAGCATCCGCGTGGTCGGACGGAATCCCTTGTCTTGCTCTCACGGCCTGATCTTTTTCTTTCGGCTCGATCCGTCCCAATCAAACCGCCCAAGCGAATTATTTCAGCTTTGTATCCAGACACGAACTACCACCTGGGAACAATTAGGTTGCCGCTGATCACGAAGCCGATCGGGTGAAATGTTTTCTCTGGAATGTCTTATCGAAGTGAACAGTCGAGTCCCAAGCCACTTTTGTTTCAACGCTAAGTTCGGCGCTGCGAGTCTCTGTTGCCATGAGAATGAATGCCATGAGGTGATGTCATGAGATCACATCGGTCAAACAAATCCTTCCGGAACGGCCTCACCATGTTTGAATGGTTGAGGTTTGCGCTTGTAGCGCTCCTCATATTTTCACCCGTTGAATTCGCAACCGAGCGGGGCAGGGCGTCTACTCCGGAGTTCAACGTTCTTAACTTGCCCATGCAACCAGTGACGGGGCTGACGATTGTGGTTAATACGACCGGGGATGGCGATGCTCTTAATCCCAACGCGGACTGTGACGCGGATGCAGGAACGATGGGTGAGCAATGTACGTTGCGCGCGGCAATTCAGCGAGCGAATGCCGTATCAGGCGATGACGCGATCACATTTAACATCCCGACTAGTCAGCCAAACTGCGATGCGGGGACTGGCAAATGCACCATAAATCTGACCAAGGCGTTACCCGACCTGAGCACCAACGTTGCGCTCAACAGCCCGGACACAGACAAGCTGACCGTAAGGCGGGACACGGGTGGCGACTACCGCATCTTCAAGGTTACGACTAACGGCGCGGTGAGCTTCTCGGGAATGAGAATTGAAAACGGTAACGTCCCATTGGGAGACGGTGGGGGCATTTCCAACGTCAATACAGGCACGGTCACTATCACTGACAGCGTTGTCACCTCTAACAAGGCCATGTTCGGCGCCGGCATCCACAACCTCATGGGCGGCACGGTGAACGTTACCAACAGCTCTATCATCGGTAACATTGCCGAAGATAGCGGCGGCGGTATTCTCAACAACATTGGCACGGTGAACGTCACCAGCAGCCTGCTAGACTCAAATAGGACCAATCACGATGGCGGCGGTATTTCCTTCGCCGCCAGCGGCACAGTGACCATCAGCAACAGCATGATCGGCAACAACAGTGCCGCCGGCGATGGCGGTGGTATTCATAACCAGGCCAACGGCACAGTTAACGTCACCAATAGCTCCATCTTCGTCAACTTTGCCGGCAATGGCAGCGGGACAGGCAGTGGTGGCGGCATACGCAACGCCGGCGTCCTCGCAAAAATGAACGTCAGCAACTGCACGCTTATGCAGAACCTCGCTGACTCAGGCGGCGGCATCAGCAACGGAAATTTTGGTACCTCCACGGTCAAAAACACCATCATCGCCGGGAGTGTTTCAAGTTCAAACGCCCAACTAATTGCGGACGCTCTGGGCAGTTTCACGTCCGATGGCTTTAATTTCATAGGCGACAAAGGCGGCAGCACGGGCTTTACGCAGGCTACCGACCAGGTGGGAACGTCTGGCGCGCGGCTCGACCCGCGGCTCTTTTTGATTCCTGGTCCCAGCGGTTTCAACAACGGAATTCTCTTGCCGAGCTGCGGTAGTCCGGTTATTGACAAAGCAACGAGCGCCAGTTTGAACGGCGCCCTGACCACAGATGTGCGTGGTGCGGGCTTTCCCCGCACCAATGACGCTCCCCTCATTACCAACGTTGCAGGCGGCGATGGCACGGACATCGGCGCGTTCGAGCGCGCTATTTGTACTCCAAGTGCGCCGTTCACGGTCAACACGACCGGCGACGCCAACGACGTGAACCCCGGCGATGCCGTCTGTGACAGCGACACTGCCACGACAGGATCGCAGTGTACGTTGCGGGCGGCACTTAGTGAGACGAACGCAGTCCAGGGTGTTCAAAGCATAGACTTCGTCATCCCCACGACCGATCCGGGCTTCGACTCTGCGACGGGCAGATACACCATCAACCTGACCAAAGCCCTGCCTGACATAAGCCGCACCGACCTGACAATCAGCGGCCCGGGCGCGGACAAACTAACGGTGCGACGCAATTCGGGTAGTCCTTACTCCGTCTTCAGGGCTGTCGGTAATTTCGCTCTCACCATCTCTGGCCTGACTATAAACAATGGCGTCTCCCACAATTCTGGCGGGGGCGTCGGAGTCGATGGTGGAGCGTTAACGCTTACCGACTGTGTGATCGCTGATAACTTTGCCCCGGGTGGCGGCGGCGGAATTTCATTTTTCGGGAACGCCAAACTGAAAGTCACCAACTGCAAATTCAACGGGAACGTTACTACCTTCAGCGATGGTGGCGGCATTTTGGTAACCACTGGCGAAGCCGAAGCGGAAATCACTAACTGCACATTCAACGATAATTCCGCCAACATCGGTGGCGGCATTTCAGCTGGCCTCAGCAAGATGACTATCACCAATAGCACCTTCACCAACAACTCCGCCACTAACGACGGCGGCGGCGTCGCCTACCTGGGATTTGATTTGACACAGCATGTTCTTACCATCAACAACAGCACCTTTAAGAACAACTCTGCTGACTTTGAGGGGGGCGCAATTGTAAATATACCGTCTGCCAATCTCGGCGGTACGTTGGACGTCACTAACTGCACGGTCAGCGGGAACTTCGCCGGCCTTAATGCCGGCGGTATTTTTAACAAAGGCGCCGGCGTTTTGAACGTCACCAACAGCACCGTCAGCGGTAACTCCGCCAACAACGACGGCGGCGGTGTTATGCGCGGCGGCGGCACCGTGCAAGTTGAGAGCAGCATCATCGCCGGCAATACAGCTTTCAACTTAGGCGGCAAGGATGTTAGCGGCGCTTTCACATCAGCCGGGTTCAACCTGATCGGAAATACCGACAACAGCACGGGTTTCACCGTAGCCACCGACCAAACTGGCACTACGGCTTCGCCGCTCGACCCGAAACTCGACCCGGCTGGGTTGCAAAATAACGGCGGGCGCACGCAGACCATCGCCCTGATCCCCACCAGCCCCGCAATCGACAAAGGCACCGCCAACGGCCTGACTGGCGCTCTCGCATTTGATCAGCGCGGCACCGGCTTCACGCGCACGTTCGACGATCCCGCCATTACACCTGCCACCGGCGGCGACAATACCGACATCGGCGCGTTTGAGCGCAATCCAGCCGCTCCAACACCGACACCAACTCCGACCCCGAGCCCGACGCCAACTCCTACATCAACGCCGTCAACGCCAACGTTCGTGTTCGACTCATCTGTTTACACCGCTCAGGAGGACTGCACATCGGTCGCTGTCCGGGTTTTGCGCATCGGTCCCGCAGCTGCCGCCGTCTCTGTTGAAATCGCCACCGAGGACAACACTGCGAAGCAGAAGGGCGACTACACTTTGGTTGCCGGCCGCTTAGTCTTCGCGCCTGGTGAAGCCGAAAAAACTTTCCAGGTCCTGATCAACGAGGACAACTACGCGGAAGGCATGGAATTCGCGACGCTGGTTCTCCAGCATCCGGAGGGCGGCACTGTCGGCGCGCCCGGCACGGCAACGCTCCAGATTACCGACGACGCCGCTGAAGGCTCGGCAAATCCTATCGATGACTCGCGAACGTTTACCTGCGAGCACTATCACGATTTTCTTTACCGGCAGAGCGATCAGGCGGGCGAGGATTTCTGGACGCAACAGATTGAACAATGCGGCACAGATCAATCATGCCAACGAGCTAAGCGCGTCGATGTTTCGACAGCCTTCTTCCTGTCCACTGAATTTCAGCAGACCGGCTACTTTGTCATCCGCGCACACAAGGCCGCTTTCGGGAGTCTCCGCAGCAACCCGCGTTATGAAGTATTTCTGCGCGACCAGCGCGAAGTTGGCGACGGTGTGATCGTAGGCCAGCCCGGGTTCCAGCAGCTTCTCGATGCCAATCGACAAAAGTACCTTGAAGACTTCGTTACGCGTCCGGAATTCGTCGCGCTGTTTCCCCAGGGATCATCCGCCGCTGCCTATGTGCAGTTGCTGTTCTCGAATGCCGGAGCAACGCCAACACAAAGTGAAAGAGATACGGCTATCACGGCCTATGGTTCAGGCGACACAGCGGGACGCGCGGCGGCGCTGCAGAGTGTCGTGGAAAGCGGATCGCTCTTTAACAGCCAGTATAACTCGGCGTTCGTGTTGATGCAGTACTACGGTTATCTGCGCCGAAACCCCGACGACGCGCCGGACAATAACTTCAGCGGCTATGACTTCTGGCAGGCCAAGCTGGATTCCTTCACGCTGCCAGGCGAGGACGCGCGCAACGAGTCTGTAGCACTGGCGCGGGTGCGTCGTGCGGAGATGGTCAAGGCCTTTATCGAGTCGGCGGAATATCGGCAACGGTTCGGAGGAGCCCTGGGTGGAAACCAGCAGGGCTCCATCGAACCTTGATTGATAACCCGATCTGTCATTTTCATGCAGAGCTTTTTGCGAATCAGTTCAAGGTAATGAAGTGGTTAATCGGCCCAAGCAATCGCAAAAACTGACTTAGACGAGGTTAGGAGACTGAAGATGATCGCAAAGCAATCGTACATCACGCTGGCGAGAATCGTTCTGCTGACGACCGCGCTCTTACTAACGGGCGTGACGCAGGCGCAAACGGATAAATCTTAAGCAAGAAACTGAGCGACGTTCATACATCTCCAAATCCTAAATCATTACGGCGATGAAGCCTTCAAATGAGGCACGATTAACAGCGATCACTTCCTCCTGATTTTGGTAGTAGGCTCAAGCACTAGTTCGACACAGGCAGAATTGGATCAAAGAGTTTTTTGGTGTCTGTTTGGTGTCTATTATTGGTGAGCACCAGAGAGACTAAAGAGAATCAGAGAGACTTTAGAGAGATTTCTTAAATCGAGCCGGGTGAATGGGTTGTAGACAACTCGTTCGCGCAGAATAAGTTAGAGAGAGGAGGGAAGTCGATTTCCCCCTTCGGCAAATCAACCCTATAACTCCAGCCTCATCAGTAACTTACGTAGGGTGCCGAACCTGGAACTCGGCATCTCGCAAGATATAGAAACCAAGGCCTGCCACCACGCAATATCGTGGGCTTCAAGACAAGTTAGACCAGATTGTTTCTAAGGACGAACGTAGACACCAAAATTCGTAGGTCTCAGCGAAGGAAGCAATCGATGATTGCTTTGACTGTTGATGCGACGGTATTAATACTCCCTCGAATCACGATACACTATTAGTCCGACCCGATTCGCGATGGAATGTCCGCAATT
>JBDUAQ010000088.1:0-12679 GCA_040004575.1 bacterium | reverse complement strand
TCGCAGCAAACGACCCAACTTTTTTGGGTTTACCGCAACCCCTCGCTTGAAGCGCGAGGTTCATGAGGTTTCCCGGTCTTTCGTGTTATGCGTTTTCCGCCTGGGCGATTTGACTCTGCGGTTCGAAAGACTTGCGACGTCTGTTCAATTCGGTAACTTCGGCACTGAGGCGAACCAGCCCGGCTTCATCACCCGCCCGCTCAGCTTCGGCGATTTCAGCATACGCCTCCCGTATCCGGCTGTTTATGTTCATCAGTCGCAAGGCATCCAAACATTTCTCGGCCTGAGGTCGCGTATTGTCATGATCCTCGCCATCGGGAGTAGCGACATCACCCATGAGCAGCATGGGCAAGAGCTCCGCGGCGGGGTCGGCATCATCAATCCGCGAGCTTAAACTGCCGAAGTCCAGGTCAGCGCCTTCATTCGCGATTTCTATGATGGCCCTGAAGATCGCAGCGGTCGGCAAACCCTCATAATCGGCAGCCTCCAGTTGCGGCAATATGTTGCGCCGCACTGTCCGGTCACCAAGCAAAAGTTCAAGCAACTGAATCTCCGCTACCGTTGGTTTCGCCGCCGCGCGCTTGATAGTTGCGTTAGTGGCTGCGCTATCGCGAGCGCCTTCGCTTGTTCCCTGTCGAATTGAGTGCCACAACTCTCGCCGCAAAGTGGCGTCGCCGATGCGTAGCGAATCCATGGCGATGTCGAAATACTCGCGCTTCTGAATACGACTGCGGACGGCCCGAATGTACGGAAGCACTTCGTCAATCGCCGCTTCTTTGTCGGCGGGATTGCTGAGTTTGCGATCCCGTACGGCCTGATCGATCACAAATTGAATGTGGGGTTGTGCCAGCCCACGTTGCTGTTGATATTCACTAACGCCGGACTTTCGGATGAACTCATCCGGATCTGAAGCCTCCGGAAGCACCAGAATTTTAACTTCCAAATCTTCCGCGAGAAGTATGGCAATTGCTTTCTTTGCTGCCTGCACGCCCGCGTTGTCGCCATCATAATTGACCACTACTTTGCGGGCAAACCGGCTCACCAACCTCGCTTGATCGGGTGTTAGCGCGGTCCCCAAACTTGCCACCACGTTGCGCACGCCAAACTGATAAGGGACGATCAGATCCAGGAAACCCTCGACTAGAATGGCAAATCCGGCGCGTCGAATTTCATCACGAGTCAGGTTGAGACCAAAAAGGTTGCGCCCTTTTACGTAGGCCGCAGTCTCAGGCGAGTTAATGTACTTCGCATCTTCATTGCGGAGCGTGCGCCCGCCGAAAGCGATCGGCTTACCCTGAATATCCATCACGGGAAAGATCAGGCGGCCCCTGAAACGATCATAAGAACCGCCCTCTTCTTTCTTAACAACTAACCCGCTGCGTTCAATCTGATCCTGAGTGGCACCCTTTTGTCGAAGATAAAGCGAAAGCGCATCCCAGCTGTCGGGCGCGTAGCCCAGGCGAAATGTTTTGCGAGTCTCGTCAGTGATTTCGCGACGAAGCAAATAGTCACGCGCGAAGCGCGCTTCAGCGCTCGACTCGAATTGCTGTTCCCACCATTCCAGCGCCCACTTGTTGAGTTCAATTACGCTTTCTGCTTCGTTTCGTCGAGCTTCAAAGCGACTGTCGTCGACGAGCTTCGGCAGCGGCACGCCTGACTTTTCCGCCACCAGCTTAATGGCTTCAGGAAAAGAGACACGCTCCATCTCCATCACGAAGTTGAAAACCGATCCACCCTTGTGACAACCAAAGCAATAGAAAATTTCCTTGGCCGGACTGACAGAGAACGACGGCGTTTTCTCCTTGTGGAAAGGACAACACGCCATCCAGTTTGCGCCCTTCTTCTTGAGCTGCACGTAGTCCTGCACCACGCGCACAATGTCCGCCTGGCGCTTGAGATCGTCGAGAAATGTTTGGGGGTAACGCATCTCTTACTGTTTCAATTCTACAACTGTCGCGCCCGTTCCGCCCTGATCCTGCGGCGCGGCTACAAAGCGCGCGACGTGCGGATGGTCTTTCAATAATTCGGCGATTGCCCGGCGTAGCGCGCCCGTTCCGTGGCCATGAACAATACGCACCTGGCTCAAACTCGCGAGCGATGCTTCGTCGAGAAATTTATCAACCGCATCGACGGCTTCGTCCGTCGTTTGTCCAATCACATTTATTTCCGTACGCCCATTCCCCTGCACGGGTTTGAGCTGGACCTCATTCCCGCGTCCAGTCCGCAGGCTCGCAAGCTTTTCCGTTTTCGTTTTCGCAGCAGCGGACAACTCAACCAGTTCGAGGTTCTCCAGCTTCTCTCTAAATCGAAGCGACTTCACGCGCACTTCTGCTTCGTCTCCTTTAAGACTATCCACAATCCCGACGGAACCAAACGAGCGCAGTTTCACCGTGTCGCCCACCGCAATCTCGCGAACTTCCGCCGACGTATATTCTTCCTCGGCAGACTTGCCTGCCTCAAATTCCTTTTCTTTCTTGACGACCAACCCATCGCGCATCACGCGCACGCCGCGCCCACTGGTGCTGGCAGACGCGGTGGACAGCGATTCTCTTTTGCTGCCAGCACTCGTCGCGCGTTGCGCTTCGCGTTTCAATTCAGCTACCCGCCGCTGAGATTCACGATCGACTTTCAAACGCTCCGAACGGTCTTGAATAGTTGCCACCAGCTCGCGCGCACGCTTCTCAAAGTCGCTAACGGTCTTTTCCAGCGCGCGCCGGAAAATATCATGGCGCTCGCGTTCCTGCCGTTCAGCCTGCTTGTCGAGTCCAGCAAACTTCTCCGCTACCGCGGCCCGCTCTTCTTCAAGCGCCGTCCGCAAGGCCTCGGCCTCCTCGGCCTCGCGCTTGATTCGTCGCAAATACTCCGACGCCTGTCGTGAAGAATCCTTGACCAACTCTAGCGCCGCATCAATTACTTTCCCGGGAATCCCAAAGCGCCGCGCGATCTCAAGCCCGGACGATGAGCCGGCAACGCCAACGATTAGCCGGTAAGTCGGCTGCAAAGTTTTTTCGTCAAACTCGACGCTCGCGTTGAGCACGCCCGCTTCGTTTGCGGCATACATTTTCAAGCCACTGTAGTGAGTGGTTGCCATTACTTGCGCGCCACAAGCTTGGCGGAAGTGATCCACTACCGCAACGCCCAATGCCGATCCTTCCTCCGGGTCGGTGCCGGTGCCGACTTCGTCGAGCAAAACCAGCGCCGGCGCTTTGCAGAGCTCGATCATCCGCGAGATGTTGGCAATGTGTGAAGTGAAGGTGGAAAGATTTGCAGCCAACGATTGGTGATCCCCAATGTCCGCGAGCACTGAAGCATAGAATGGAATTCTTGCTTCACGAGCCGGAACCGCCACGCCGGAAAGGGCCATCAGCGATAGGAGGCCGGCAGTCTTGAGAACCACGGTCTTGCCGCCGGCATTCGCGCCGGAGATCACCATCGAGTTGTTCTCTTCGTCCAGCGAAAAAGAAACAGGTACTACTGACCCGCCGGACGCGCGCAGGTTTTCTTCCAAGAGTGGATGGCGCGCTTCCTTTAAATCAAGAGCAGTCGGAACGTCTGTGGTCCCAGAACTTGTGCTCCCGGCGATTTCGGGAATCACGCAATTGAACCGTTGGTGAAAAACCGCCTTCGCGTTGATGAAATCGAGTTTGGCAACTGCGTCAGCGGCCAGCCCAAGCGCCGGCAACTGCTCGCGCACTTCTTGAGTCAAGCCAAACAGGATTTTGTAAATCTCGCGCGCTTCCGCCTCATGAAGTGCTTGCAATTCGTTGTTCGCTTCAATTGTTTCGAGCGGTTCGATAAAGGCAGTCGCACCAGAGGAGGAGTAGCCGTGCGCCACACCGTTGACGCGCGCACGGTGATCGGATTTAACGGGAATCACAAACCGGTCGTTGCGAATCGTGACCAGCTCATCCTGTATTGCTTCGCCCGACTTGCGCATCAGGGTTTCCAGCGTGCGCGTAATGCGCGAACGCAACCCGGCGATCTCGTGGCGTATGCGCGCGAGTTCAGGACTGGCGCGATCATCCAATTCGCCACTTGGCAGAATCTTATTGGCGATGCGGGCGCTGAGACGGCTCAGATCTACTGGCAACCTTTCAACCAGATCCCACAACACCGGCGAGGATTGACGCTCCGCGAGAATGGAAGCGCGGGCAGACATTGCGTGATCGGCCAACGATTTAATCTCGAGCATCGCGGCAGGTTCCAGAATCGTGCCTTCCACGCGCAAAAGCGCTAGTTCCTCCGCCGGATCGCCGAGCTCGCCGAACGTCCAGGTCCCACCTCGTTTTCTTAACTCGACACACTCCGAGACTGCGGCCAGCTCCTTTTTCAGTTCGGCAACACTTGCAAAGGGTCGTAGTGCAGCGACGCGCGCTTGCCCCATGGGCGTTTGCGCGCCGCGTTTGATTAAAGCCCGTAGCTCGTCGTATTCAAGAATTGTGAAAGCTTGCTCGTGCATCGGCAAAGTGAACAATGATGAGTAATTGAGTTAGAAGAGTCGATTATCAAAGGAAAGCGCGCTCGCAGTTCAAAAGCTCGTTAATTGTTTGATTCGATTTCGATTCTAACACTCAGGCAGAATTTTCACATTCACAGTAGCAGATCGTAAGCCACGGATTCACGCGGACAAACTCGGATCAGACTGGAAATGTAGATCACAAGGTGTGACGTTCCCTTTCAGATTCGTGTAATCCGCGACGATCCACGGCTAGTTAATTCCGGGTTGAACTTTTTCTAGAATTGACGCTGTCGACGTCGGCGTCCCTGAATCGCAGTGGCGAAGAGTCTGTTAAGGTTGAGAATCTTTATCTCGCCGCCTTCATGCTGTAGGACTTTGCGAACAAGCGCTGACGCTGTTTCCGGCACCTCAGGGGAATCCATCATTGAATCATTGCAGGTGATGATTTCGCCCACGGCATCTACCGCGAGGGCGAGTTGTTCATCGCCGCGCACCGCGATTAGATATCCGGCAGCATTGCGCACATCACTTAGCGCAGTTTCACTTAGCGTAAGCGCTGCGAGGTCCAGAACCGTCAACATGCGCCCCTGAACGCTAACGACGCCGAGCACGGTACTGGGAGCGTGCGGCAACGGGGCCGGTTCCTGCCAGTCCGCGATAGCCGAAATCTCGTCGGCGAAGATCCCAAACTGAGTCGAACCCGCATGAACGAGTTGCAGTTTGCGACCTGCATCTTTGGAGCCCGCATCGTCGGTTTCTTTTGCTTCGGTGTTCATGCGTTGATCAAGTTACAGAAATCAAGTCATTCTAACCAAACCAAACCGTTCAATACAGAACTAAGGGCCAGAGAAACCGTAGTTGAACCAAATCTTACTTTGTGGGTCGAGGAATACAGAACCTGGAGCGGTAGCGACCGGGTAAGAACACTCCGGTTGCGCGTAGGACCCGGTCGCCGCTCCCGGTTCTGCATTAGTCGACCTACATCAACCGAATCTTGCTTAAGCAATCGCTGTCTGGCGACTTTCCCTTTGCACGGCTAGAATGACTCGGAATCATAAGCTATAACAAGACACAACGAAGGAAAGGCTATCTTCAATGGACGAATTTGACCAATACCGGGCAGACATGAACGAGAAGCTGCTTGGCAGCAATCATCTCGGGATCAAACGTTTTTTCGCGCTCGACACGCAGGCTTACGAGGATGGCGCTCTCGACAAACGCACGAAAGAGCTGCTGGGTTTGGTCGCTTCGATAGTGTTGCGCTGCGACGATTGTATTACCTATCACATCAAGCAAAGCGTTGCCGCGGGCGTTACGCGGCCAGAGTTTCTCGACGCGTTTAATGTGGCGCTGGTGGTGGGAGGTTCAATAACAATTCCGCATCTTCGTCGCGGCATCGATCGGCTTGATCAAGTTTTGGCTGGGGGAATCGAAGAAGCAGCGCAGCACCGGCATGAATAAGAGTTGCAAGCCGGGAATAAGTCGCACATTCTTAAGGTGAACGAAGCTTCAAATATTCACTGACTTGAAAGGCAATCATTACATAATTCGCCCGCTTAGGGTCGCCTGGGTCGTTGTCCCGGCGACCGTTTTATTCCTATCCTATTCATTCAACTCAAACATGATGAAAGGTTCTGCCATGTCTGCTCAGGAAAAGGTTCGCGTGCGCGCGCCGGAATTAACCGGCGGACGGGGCTGGCTCAATACCGACAAGCCACTCACGATCGCCGCGCTCAAAGGCAAGGTTGTGCTGCTCGACTTCTGGACCTACGGCTGCATTAACTGCATTCATATCATTCCCGATCTCAAACGCCTGGAGCACAAGTATGCAAACCAGCTCGTTGTTATCGGTGTTCACTCCGCGAAGTTTGAAAACGAGAAGGACACCGAAAACATTCGGCGCATCATCCTGCGTTACGAGATCGAACATCCCGTATACAACGACGCGGACTACAAGGTCTGGCAAAGCTACGGCGTGCGCGCCTGGCCTACGCAGGTTTTGATCGACCCAGCCGGCTACGTTATCGGCGCGGTATCTGGTGAAGGAAACTACGAGCTAATCGATCAAGTAATCGCCAAAGCGGTCGCTGAGTTTCGCAAACGCGGCGAGTTGAATGAAGCGACGCTGAACCTGGCGCTCGAGCGCGCCAAAGTTGGCGATCTGCCACTCGCGTTTCCGGGGAAGATTCTCGCGGACCCCAAAGGCGATCGACTCTTCATCGCTGACTCAAATCACAACCGAATAGTCGTAACTAAATTGGACGGCACACTGCTGGAAACGATAGGCACAGGCGTGGCGGGAGCCGCGGATGGCGCGTTTGATAAGGCGAGCTTCTATCGCCCGCAGGGGCTGGCGCTCGAGCGGGGGCTCCAAGCGGGCAGCTCGCTTGGGGTGCAGGGTGGCGACAGTCTTTACGTTGCGGACACTGAAAATCATCTGGTTCGCCGCGTGGATCTCAAAGCCAAAACGGTGGAAACCGCCGCGGGAACGGGACAACAAGCGCGTGACTATTTCAAGCAGGGACCGGCGCGCACGATTGCACTCAGTTCGCCCTGGGACCTGCAACTCATCGGTCCGGAGCTCTACATCACCATGGCCGGAACGCACCAGATTTGGAAACTTGATCTGGACAAGCAGGAGATCTCCACGTTTGCCGGTTCAGGACGCGAAGCGCGAGCGGACGGAGCGCTGCTCGAAGCCGGATTCGCTCAACCTTCAGGCATCACTTCCGATGGCAAGAAGCTCTATATAGCCGATAGCGAGTCAAACATCATACGGGCGATTGATATCGCAAGCGGCCAGGTCGAGACAATGGTTGGCGGCGACTTGTTTGACTTTGGCGATGTCGATGGCTCAGGCGATGACGTTCGACTGCAACATCCGCTGGGTGTAGTTGCCGACCACGACAAAATACTTATTGCCGACACTTACAATCACAAAATCAAGGAACTCGATCCGAAGGCGCGGAAGGTAATGACGTATCTCGGCACGGGAAAACCTGGCCAGTCTGACGGCGCCGCGGCAACATTCTATGAACCCGCCGGACTAACTATAGCCAACGGCAAACTCTACATTGCCGACACTAATAACCACGCCGTGAGAATCGTGGATATGAAGACGAAGCAGACGTCCACACTCAACATTCGTGGCCTACAGCCACCTACTCTCAATGCCGGCGTTGAATCAGACCTAACTGAAAGCGGACCCAACGCCGAAGAGATTAACCTGGTCACGCAGAATCTTCGGGCAGCAAGCAATGGAGAGCTGGTAGTCAATGTTGAACTGCCAGCCGGTTATCATCTCAACCCGGCCGCGCCGCAGCGTTATCGAGTTTCAGTTGAAACCGGCGAACAGCAACTCGGTCTGATCTCCGCTTCCATGATCGGAGCGATCGGACGTGAGCGGGACATCGGCGAAACGTCGCGGAATCTCCGCTTTCCTTTACGAATTCCCTTCCACGCCTTTCATCCCGGCGCTGCGGAAGTTCGCATGCAACTCACGCTCTTCTATTGCCGCGAAGACAACACTGGAACCTGCCGGATTAAGACGCTCATTTGGCGCCTGCCCGTGGAAGTTGTCAGTGATCCAAGGGCAGCCAGCGAAATCAAAGTCACCGGAAAGATTACCTCCGAATAACCAAGTCTTTTTGAAACTTCGTTGGAACATACGCGAAACCAGGGTGTCGTATATGTCATGCCTACCAACTGTTTCGGCGGAATACCCTTTGGAAATCTCGAACAATTTTTCCTCGTGATGTTGTGCTCACTGCTGAAAATTGTTGTCCCGTTGTCGGCCATCCTCACAGTCATCCTGATTTGGAGACAACGGGGAGAACATCGAAGCAGGAAGGCACTCTCTAGCAAATCCTATTGAGTTCGGCAGCGTTGACTTGCCCCTCCCGCGCGACGCGAGTACCATCAACCTTCCCCCTAATTTATCAAGGAGTAAAAGTCGTGGCTGAACAATCAGGAACAAAACCCGTGTCTGCTAAACCATTTCTTACTGACGTCAAAACATTGCGGGAGCGCGCCCGCAAGCATATTGAGCAAGGCGCCGTCACCGAAGGCTACAGTGCCGACCGCGATACCGTGGTCAAACTTTTGAACGAAGCGCTGGCCACCGAGATCATTTGCGTGTTGCGCTACAAGCGGCACTACTTCATGGCCACCGGGATAAACGCGGAGAGCGTCGCGGCTGAGTTTTTACAGCATGCTAACGAGGAGCAAGGTCACGCCGATCTGATCGCGCAGCGCATTGTGCAGTTGGGCGGCGAACCAAACTTCAGCCCGGAAGGACTGGCAACGAGAAGCCACGCCGAATACGTTGAGGGCGAAAATCTGATCGACATGATCAAGGAAGATCTGGTCGCGGAACGCATCGCAATCGATAGTTATCGCGAGATGATCACTTACGCCGGCAATGATGACCCAACGACGCGTCGCATGCTGGAAGGTATCCTGGCGATGGAAGAAGAACACGCCGACGACCTCGTCAGTTTGCTGGAAACGATCGGAAAGTAGATGCCCGATAGGCTGTAGGCGACTCTGATCAAGTACAAGGACCGCTAGAAAAAGCGATGCGTGTTGCCTGGCTCCGTAGGAGCCAAATGTTTATAGCTCCAGCGGGTAATTTTGTTTCTCGCGCTCGGTAGGAGCGCAATTTCCAAACATTTCGCCTCTCCGAGCGAGGATATTGGGTCTGGGCTGTTGCTATAAACATTTCGCCTCTACGAGGCGAGGAGCGGCACAGACCACTGAACTTGATCAGAGGTTTCTACAGTTGGTCGACAATTTGTTTCCGAACCTGAGCGTGGTGCTTTGTACCTGAAGCATCACGCTTGTTAATGTATGCACCTTGATAAATAACTCGCGCAACGAAAAATCTCAGACTGCAAATTCCGGCCGCCCCACTATGTGCCGAAGTTGCGGCTCAATTATTGGTGGCGGCCAACAACAGTGTGCAGTCTGCGGAAGCTCGACTTCAGGATCTTCCAGCTCCAGGGGCAGCACTGCTCAACCGCGAGTCGCCGCCGGCGACAGCGAGGCAATGCGATTCGCGCGCGCGGTTTTGAACCGGCCTTACAAGTTCACCATCATCCTGCTGATGGCCAACATCTTCGTCTTCACGTTGATGTGGCAAACGAGCGGAATCCCACTCAGCCTGACGGCCGTTTTACCATTCGAGGTGCTGGTGCCGTTTGGCGCCAAACTGAACTATTACATTCTTAGTCAGCATCAATGGTGGCGCTTCGTTACGCCCATGTTCCTCCACGTCAACCTGCTGCATCTCCTCGTGAACATGTACAGCCTGTGGATTGTCGGCCCTTACGTGGAGAAGCTTTATGGTTCAGCGAAGTTTGTAGTGTTTTGGGTAGTGACCGGCGTGGCCGGCGTGGTTGCCAGTTATCTCACTGTCAGGCCGGGCCTGGGTGGTCCGATTGGCGGCTTCATTTTCAAGGCCTACGATACGCCATCGGCGGGAGCTTCGGGCGCACTGTTTGGACTCGTAGGAGTTCTGTTTGTTTTTGGGATCAAGTTTCGTCGTGAGTTGCCCGAAGGGTTCAAGCGCGCGTTTGGCACTGGCTTGTTGCCGATGATCTTGATCAATCTTTTCATTGGCTACATGTTGCGCGGCTTCATTGATAATGCGGCACACCTTGGCGGCATGCTGACTGGGGCCGTTCTCGCTCTTTTGGTTGACTACCGTCGACCGGGCGAAAGATCAGGTGTCGCTGTCACCTGGCGAGTGTTGCAGATCGCAGCGATTGTTCTGGTGGCCGTTTCCTTCCTGAAGACCATGCAACATTTTCGGGATCCGTGGCCGGCAGAACTCGGTACCAAACTAGCATCAGAGCCGACTGAACCGGAAAACCCGGCATTTGTTTCTTACGCAAAAGCAATAGGTGAAGCTCATGAGGCTTTTGTTGTCGCTACGAAGGACAAGAACCCGAGCAACATCGATGCTGCCGTAAAGAATCTGGACGCGGCGCCTGCTCTCGATCCGAAGGCGGACGAGTTGAGACAAAAACTAAGAGCTCTGCTCTTGCGAGCAAAGGAGTCTCAGGCGACTGCCGCCACCTCGCCGAGTCGTGATAAGAACCAGCCCGGCCCGGCGGATCAACTTGACCGAGACTTCCTCGCGTGGAAGAAAGAGTATGGCCAGTGGCTGAAAACCGGGGCGAGAAATTATAGCGGCTTGGACAAGTTGAACGAGGAATCGCCACCAAACTAGTCAGTTGTAGAGGCAGTACCAAAAACAGGAGACTGAGACGAGATGGAAATCAAGAAGGTTGGAGTATTGGGCTGTGGACTGATGGGGTCGGGTATCGCCCAGACCGCGGCCAGCTCGGGATTTGAAACGGTGGTGCGGGAAGTTTCAGATGAACTGCTGCAGAAGGGATTTGCGGGAATTGAAAAGTCGCTCGAGAAGTTTGCCGAAAAAGGAACCGTCACCGCGGAGCAACAAAAGGCCACGCGTGATCGTTTGTCAGGCACCACTTCGTTTGCCGATCTTGCCGACTGTGACATCGTGATTGAAGCGATCATCGAAAACATAGAAGAGAAGCGAAAGACCTATGCCGAGTTAGATCGAATCTGCAAGCCAGAAACGATCTTCGCGTCAAATACTTCGTCGATTTCCATAACGGAGATGATGACGGCAACCTCGCCGGAACGTCAGAAACGTTTTGTGGGTCTGCACTTTTTTAATCCCGTGCCAATCATGAAGCTGGTCGAAGTTGTGAGAACCATCCTGACGGACGACGACATCTACGAGCAGGCGTTTGAATTCGGCAAACGGCTTGGCAAAGTGCCGGTGCGGGCAAACGATACCACCGGTTTCATCGTCAATCGCCTGCTGGTTCCCTACATGCTCGATGCTATTCGCGCGCTTGAAGAAGGTGTTGGGTCGATTGTAGACATCGACGCGTCAATGAAGCTCGGCCTGGGTTATCCGATGGGACCGTTTACGTTGGGCGACTTCGTTGGCCTGGATACGACCTATTACATTGCCGAGATCATGTTTAATGAATTTCGCGAGAAGCGCTTTGCGCCGCCGCCGTTACTTAAGCGGATGGTGCTGGCCGGTTTGTATGGTCGCAAATCAGGACGCGGGTTCTACGACTACACGAAGAATCCCAAGAATCCAACGCCGATGAAGCTGGTATAACCGGAAAAGAGCGGGGGCAAGCCCGCCTTCCCAACCTCGAGCTGATCATTCTTGAGTCTATTATTCTTTGCTCGAGATGCGTTCAAGGTGAGATTAGCTGAAATGGATCGGGAGTCTCTCAGGTCGGGAAAGCGGGCTTGCCCCCGCTCTTTTGACTATTACTCAGAATGGACTCACCCTTCATCACTACTGAGCGAAGTGATTCAATTGAGATCATTCGCTTGAACCGTCCTGAGAAGTTTAACGCGCTGTCAGGGGAGATGATTCTTGCCCTGAGCGAGATATTCACAAACCTGGAAAGCCAATGCG
This sequence comes from bacterium, assembly GCA_040004575.1. Lineage (GTDB taxonomy): Bacteria > Acidobacteriota > Blastocatellia > Pyrinomonadales > Pyrinomonadaceae > PSRF01. The sequence continues at coordinate 743 of JBDUAQ010000088.1, read as the reverse complement.
ACCTGCGTGCTGTCATCCTTACGGGTACGGGCGATAAGGCCTTCTGCTCCGGCACGGACATAACTGAACTAGCGGGGATTGATGAAGCTCGCGCCCGCGAAGGTTCCAAGCGTGGCCAGTCACTCTGCAATCAAATCGAAAGTCTTGGCGTGCCGGTGATTGCCGCTGTCAATGGCATCGCCGCCGGTGGTGGTTGTGAATTGGCGCTTGCGTGTCATCTCAGGATCGCCTCGGCCAACGCCCAGTTTAGTTTGCCTGAAACAAAGCTCGGCATGATTCCGGCTTACGGCGGCACGCAACGTTTGGCGCGCGAGATTGGTGAAGGACGCGCGCTCGAGATGATGCTGACGGGCAGAAGTGTGACGGCTGAAGAGGCCCTGCGATTTGGATTGGTCAATCGTGTCGTTCGCGCCGATGAGTTGCTGGCCCACGCAGAGGGTCTGGCTCAAGAGATCGCACAGCTTGCTCCGCTCGCGATTCGCGCCTGTCTTGAAGCTGTGACGCAAGGAACTCAGTTGTCGCTCGCGGAAGGTTTATTGTTGGAGTCGGAGCTCTTCGCACGTCTGTTTGCCACAGATGATGTGCGCGAAGGCACGAGTGCCTTTCTGGAAAAACGCGTGCCGGCCTTCAAAGGAAGGTGAGATCAATGTGTCATGAGTCAGTACCACCTCGCGGTAGCGGGTGGGTCTTTCGATTGCTGATTGTCGATTGAAGATCTCAGATTAGCGTTCGCGTATCAGCCA
>JBDUAQ010000004.1:0-38463 GCA_040004575.1 bacterium | reverse complement strand
CTTCGGCAGGTTGATGGTCTTTTTCAGATCGAGTGGGGTGGTTTCAGTGGACATAATTTCTCATCGTGTACGGAATTAACAATACTAACAGTAGAACTGACACTCGCCAAAATTGCAGCGCTTAGCAGAGACTTCGTTCGATTCTCTGTGCAACCTCCGTGTGCTCTGTGTCTCACCACAGAGGCACAGAGGACACAAAGGTTGCACGGAGATAAAGCAGCGCAACTAAAAACTCGAACCAGATCCGCTGAAGGATGCGATGGTTCGAGTTTCTTCAAGCCGTTGATGGCGCCTGCGGTCAACCGATAAACATCTCATCCTCTCCGTAAGTTTGGTTAATGGGCTTCGGTATAGGAGCTACGAGAACTTCGAGTCCGCGACGGAAGCCCGCCATAATCGCCGCCATCTCGCGCGCCGGCTCGACTATTTTCCGCTGGATGAAATCGGTAGTGGTTATAACCTGATCGTGCGTGCGGTCGATCGTCCGGCTGACGAGTTCGACTTTGTCGCGCGCCTCGTGTGCCGTCTCACTCACCATGTCTTTCAATTCGCCGACTTCGTCTTTGATTATTGCAAGCGACTCCGACAGGTTTGCAGTAGCCGCCGAGAGATGGCCGGACACGGCCGTAAACTGTTCGGCGATCAGTTTCCCCTGCACTGCAATCTGCTGTCCCTGTTCGCTCATTACCGTAACCTTTGCGATCAACGGTTCGAGTTTCTCTTCCAGGCGATTGACAGATTTCACGGCGCGGTTAACAAAGACAGCGATGGCAATCATGGCCACCGCGATGATGATGAAAGACAACGCGATGACCACCATCACCCAAAACAGCGGATTGTTAGGGTTCATCTGAAACGCGAGAGTTACCATGTTCGATTGCCAATTGCCAATTGCCGATTGCCGATTTCCAAACGCGCAGTCGGCAATCGAAAGAAGGCACTGGCCCTAGTTTGACTTATCGTTGTACTGAGGAGCCGCTTCGGTGCGGCCAGACAATTCAGTCTTGCGCTTCTCTTCCTGATACGCCTTCTTGCCGGCGTCGATCGCCGCCGCCACGGTACTGGTTTGGCGAGCCGCAGTTGCGCGCGCTGTCTGCGCCACTTCACCGACCTTCTCAGTAGCTTGCGTGTAAACTTCAGAAGCCTTGGTCGCTGCCTGATTGTAGAGTTCGCCGGCACGGTCACGAGTTGCTTCGTAATACTCGCCGGCGCGTTCGCCAAGTTGCTGTGCAGCCTCGCGCGACTTGTCGATACCCTTGCGGGTTGCATCGGCGAGGTCGCCGCGGAGTTCCTGGCCAGACTTTGGCGCAAAAAGCAGGGCAATCACGGCCCCAATGCCGCCGCCTATTAAGAGGTAGGTAAGGCGAGTCGAGAGATTGTCATTATCGTTTCCCATAAAGAATTCCTTTCCTGAAGCAAAGCGCCCGGGCTTTGCGGTTGGTGCTAAATGTTGGTTTCGGACACTGACTATAACAAAACCCCGCGAAGGGGCGCAAGAAGGTGGGTCAGCGGGTAATGGTCAGTTTGCAAAAATTGCGGCGTTGCAGAACCGGGAGCGGTAGCGACCGGATGCTACGCTCAAGTTGACTTGCAATTCTAAATTCCGCACGAGTGAGCCGTTTTCGCGTTGAGTATGGCATCCGGTCGCTACCGCTCCCGGTTCCGCACTAGTTGTTGATTTCAGGCTTTCTTATGTTTCTTCTTAGCCCCGTGAACGGGAACGAGCATAAACTTTTCCCAACCGCCGGCTTTCGTTGCGTTAGTGTGGATCGGTAGTTTGTTTGGCGCTTCTCCGTGCCCACCGCCGCCTACTGCCGTGAGATATGTGCCCTTCGCGTCGTGAACGCATAGACACCCTTGCTCACATCCTCGAGCACGAATGTTTCCCACGGCCGCCGATCTTCCTGGCGTCAGTATGCAGCGGGTGTTTATTCGCTGTCTCGCCCATGCCGCCGCCGTTGACCGCGGTGAGATAGTTTCCATTGCTGGTGCGGATCGCAATTCTTTGCATCGGGGTCTCTCCTTATGAGTTTTTTTGTGAGAACCGTTTGGTTTAATTTTGGTTTGGTCCGCGCGGGATGATGTTTTGAATTCCGCGATCCCGCAGCAGTTTGTTAAAGGCGTCGAGGTCCTTATTGATCACCTCGTCCAGTTTGCTCCGCTGCATGGTTAGCTCTGCCTTCAACAATGCATAGACTTGGCGATGTTGCGTGGTTGGCGGGAAGTCGGCGCCTCCGATTCCGTTAGACAGGTAATTGATCTTGCTGATCAACTTTGGCGGCCAGCGCACAGCGTCCTGTCCCTGGCCGGTTAGCCGACGCTGAATCAAGTTGTCTTCAACGTCGATTAGCTTCTTATCGAGCTCATCCTCGGCTTTTTTGATCGTGGCATAGTCGCCAGTTGACGCTGCAGGGGCGGGCGAGACTCCCGCGGTTCCAGTAACAGCCGTCCCGGGATCAAGTAGTGCTGTGATGCCGGCTAGCTGACTGCGAATGACTTCGATCTGATTGACCATGTCGGCGGCGCTTTCCAGGTCCTTTCTTAACTCCAGCAGCATTGCGACCTGGGTGTTGATGTCGGCTTCGGTGCCCTCGCTATTGGGATCCTTTCTAATGATTAGCGACTGGGTCAACGACGAGCTGGGCTCGATGCCACCAACCAGAAGTTTCACAGTGTATGTTCCCGGCGGCATCAGAATCGACATGCGCGCGCCATCGGGCGCGAGGCGCCAGCCTTCCTTTCCATTGCTGATCTCCGGCGCGTAGGCGGGGCTGGTGCGTAGACGCACTTCCTTTGTTTGTTCGCCCCGCAGATCCCAGTTGACGCGGTTGACTCCAGCGGTCTTCGTGCCGTTAATCGTACGCACCGTCTGTCCCTTCGCGTCTTCAATCCTAATCTTCACGTCACCACTCGCCGCTGTCTTCAGGTAGTAATTGATCGACGCGCCGTAGGTCGGATTCTGCCCCGCGGTGGGATCGTAATCGACTGAAAACGGCACCACCGTATTGCGGAAGCGATAGGCCGGCCGCGGTGGGAACAGAAACGCGTTGCTGTTGTGCACGCTGGCGTTCATCTGTTGCAAAGGCGCGAGGTCGTCAAGAATCCAAAAGCCGCGACCGTAAGTCGCGATCACGAGATCGTTGAAGTGCTCCTGCACCACCATCCAATAAACCGGCGCGTGCGGTAGGTTCGACTGCAACGGCTCCCAGGCGGCGCCATCGTCAAAAGAAACAAACAGCCCACCCTCAGTCCCGAGATACAGCAAACCCTGTCGCAACGGATCTTCGCGCACGCAATGCGCGTAGCTCAGCATCGTGTGTGGTATGCCGCCCGTGATGGCGGTCCAGGTCTTGCCGTAGTCGCTCGTCTTGTAAACGAACGGATCGCGATTGTTTACCTGGTGGAAGTCCACCGTGATGTAAGCGCCGGCGGGGTTGTAGCGCGAGGGCTCGATATTGCTGACCGTGCCCCAGGGCGGCAGACCAGGAATATTCGACGTAACGTTAGTCCAGTTTTTGCCGCCGTCACGAGTTATCTGAACTAAGCCGTCGTTGGTGCCCGCCCAAATGAGTCCTTTCTCTTTGGGTGACTCCGCAATCGCAAACACCACGGGCGCATATTCGACGCCGATGTTGTCGCCGGTCAGTCCGCCTGAAAATCCCTGCTTGCTCTTGTCGTTGGTCGTCAGGTCGGGACTGATCAACTGCCAGCTCTGGCCGCCGTCAGTGGTTTGGTGAACGTACTGACTGCCAACGTAGATCTTGTTGTGATCGTGAGGCGAGATTGTGAGCGGCATGGTCCAGACGAAGCGGTACTTCAACACGCCCGCTGTCGAACCATTCACCTGGTCTGGCCAAACCTCCACATTGCGCCCCTGGCCCCTCGCCAGGTTGAAGCGCTCGACGATGCCGCCGACACTTCCTGATCCCGAAGCGCTTGACCAGATGATGTTCGGGTCAACCGGATCGGGCGTGGCCCAACCGCTTTCGCCTCCACCTACGGACTGCCAGGCGCTGCGCGGAATCTGCCCATCACCGCCGCCAAACCCGCCACCGCGTGTGTTGCTCGGGCCGCGATAGGACGGATCGTCCTGCTCATTGCCATAGACGAAGTAGGGAATGCGGTTGTCAACAGTGACGTGGTACATCTGCGCGATGGGAAGTTGAATGCGGTTCCAGGTCTTTCCGCGCGTGACCGATATCGACACGCCACCATCATTAGCAACCGCCATGCGATTCGCGTTCGTGGGATCGATCCACATGTCGTGATTGTCGCCACCGGGACCGCTGCCGGGGCTCGCACCGGTCCGCAGGGTCTCGCCACCATCGATTGAAGTGCTGAAGGCGGCAGTGAGAAAGTACGCTTCGTTTTCATTGTCAGGCGCTGCGACTACGCGGAAGTAATAATGCGGGCGGCCGCCAAGCGTGCGGTCATAGCTAACCAAACGCCAGTTGTCGCCGCCATCATCTGAGCGCCAGAGTTTGCCGCGATCCGTTTCCTTTCCGTTGACCGGCACGCCGTCGCCGGTTTCGATTAGCGCGTAGACGCGATTGGGATTTGAGTTTGCAATCGCCAGGGCGACCTTGCCGGTTGTGCGCGTGGGCAGTCCGTGGCCGGTGAGTTTCTTCCAGGTAAGTCCTTCGTCGGTTGATTTGTAAATCCCGCTGCCCACGCCTCCGCTTTCGCGTCCCCAGGTGTGAATTTCAAGCGGCCACATGCCGGCAAAAAGAATGCGCGGGTTGCTCGGATCCATCACCACTTCCGAGGCGCCGGTGTTTTCATCAACGAACAACACGCGGTCCCAGGTCTTGCCGCCATCCGCAGTGCGAAAGATACCGCGCTCCGGTTGTGGTCCATAGCTGTGACCCATTGCGGCGGCGAGGACGATGTCGGGGTCCTTCGGATCGATAACGATGTGTCCGATGCGTCCGGTCTTCTCGAGTCCCATCAACTTCCAGCTCCTGCCGGCGTCAGTTGATTTGTATATGCCGGCGCCCACGGAGATATGGCTGCGAATCCACGCCTCACCGGTGCCCGCCCAGATCACGTTTGGATCGGAAGGGGCGATGGCCAGTGAGCCGATAGACGCGACGGGCTGCCCGTCGAAGATTGGTTCCCAGTGAATGCCCCCGTCCGTAGTCTTGAAAATGCCGCCTGACGCCGCGCCGACGTAATAGATGTTTGGCTGCCCCGGCACGCTGACAACTGAGGTCACGCGGTTTCCCACCGGGCCAATGTAGCGATAGCGCATCGCGCCGAGAATGTCTTTATTCGGTTCCTGCGCCTGAAGCTCAGACAGGAAACAAATTAACAAACTGAAGACTACCATTGAGAGTTTAAGAAACTTCGACATGATGAGCCTCCGCGCGACGCGGGATCACGGTCGAGCGTCGCGTCTGTTAGGTGTGTGATTGTTTGAAGAGAAAACTCGAGCGCCGGCTTGTTCCTTGGAGCGGGCGAATTATGGCACTACTTCCAGCGAAGAAGCAAAAAAATACGTGGAATAATCATCTGGGCGCACTATGATGAGCGGAAGACAATGGATCTTAAAACCTCCCTTCGAGCAGTGCTCTTGCCGGGGCTGCTTCTGTTCGCGCAAGTCATTGGGCAAGCCCAGCAATTGCCGGTGCGAACCTACACGACCGCCGACGGTCTGCCGCGCGATCTGGTGCTGCGCATCGTTCGGGACTCACATGGTTTTCTCTGGTTCTGCACCGGTGACGGTCTAAGCCGATTCAACGGCTACGAGTTCATAACCTATGGCGTCGAACACGGTTTGCCTCATCCAATCATTAACGACCTGCTCGAGACTCGAAGCGGAGTTTACTGGGTAGCAACCAACGGTGGCGGTGTGGCCCGCTTCAACCCTTCCCCGTTGCACGATGAGAGTCCGAAAGCGCGCAAGCTGTTCACGGCTTTTTCCGTAGGTGATGCACCTTCCAGTAATCGCGTGAACGTTTTGTATGAAGACCGCGCTGGCACACTTTGGGTCGGGACAGATGAAGGCCTCTTCCGTCTGGAATCAAACGAACATCCTACCTTTCGCCGCGTCTTGTTGAATCTGGACGAATTGGAGCACCAGGTAGCGGTGAGAGCGCTGGCCGAGGATCGCGAAGGCAGCATGTGGGTGAGCACTCAAGGGCTTGGCCTACTGCGGTACTTGCCTGACGGTCGCACGGTTCGTTACCCGATTCAACCGTCACCGTTCGGCGACCTCGCTGAGTCGCTCTTGTTTGATTCTGAGGAAAGACTGTGGCTCGCACACCGCGGGGGCGCAGGGCTCGTCGTGTTCAAGCCAGAGCCGGCTTCATCGTTTGCTGGGAGTGGCAAACTAACAACGCGAAAGCTTGACGTATCCAGGCTACGTTCCCATTCCTCCGATCAGCAGGTGAGCCTGCCGATGCTTCCCGGCGAGGTTTATGGGTACACCACTGCCGATGGCCTGTCAGGCGATCTCGTTCTACATATCTATCAATCCGCCGACGGACGAATCTGGATCACTACTAACGGTGGGCTGACGGAGTTTAGCCATGGTTTCTTCCGTGATTTCACCGCGGTCCAGGCCCCGAGCAATACCTGGATCGTGGCGACAACAGAAGACCGCGACGGCAATCTGTGGTTTGGCAGCCCAACCGGCGCCGTGAAGATCACCTGGAGCGGCTTTACCACTTTCAGCAAAACGGATGGCTTGGGGAAGCTTCGCATCATGTCTATCTTTGAAAACCAGCGCAGAGAACTCTTCGCGACCAACGCGAATGGCAAGCCGATCATTAACCGTTTTGACGGCAAACGATTCACGGCTGTTTGGCCCGAGATGCCGCGCGACATTAAGGGTTTTGGCTGGGGCCACAACCAAGTGACTTTCCAGGACCACACCGGAGAATGGTGGGTGCCTACGGGTTCCGGACTATTGCGCTTCCCACGAGTAGCAAGCGTCGAACAACTGGCACACATTCCGCCGATGGCGGTATACAACCACCAGGGTGGTCAACTGCCCGGCGATGACGTCTTCCGTTTGTTTGAGGACTCGCACGGCGACGTTTGGATCAGCATCGCTTCGAACGTTGCTAACGCAGCCGTGCGTTGGGAGCGAGCCACCGAATCGTTTCACTCCGCCTTCGAGGCGCAGGGCTTGCCGCCATTCAGCTTGCCGACGGCTTACCGCGAAGATGCCGCCGGTAACCTTTGGCTGGGATTGTATGACGGCGGTCTGGCACGGTATCGCGATGGTCGTTTTCAACTGTTTACCCAAGCCGACGGAGTCCCGACCGGTCTGATTAGATCCTTGTATTGTGACCATGCCGGACGTCTCTGGATCGCGAGTGATTCGGCGGGACTCGCCCGCCTCGATGACCCACAAGCCGATCACCCGCACTTCGTAACCTACACGATCGCCGATGGTCTTTCGAGCAACAGCGTCTGGTGTATTACGGAAGATAAGTTGGAGCGAATGTACTTTGGCACAGCACGCGGCCTGGATCGATTTGACCTGGAGACCAGGCACATCAGGCACTACACCAAGGCCGAAGGGTTGGCGAACAACGCGGTTACCGTGGCTTTTCGCGATTGGCAGGGCGCGCTCTGGTTCGGCACCGATGTCGGTATTTCGCGACTGATTCCGGGGCCTGATCCACCTCAGCAACAACCACCAGTTTTGATCAGTGGGCTGCGCATCGCCGGAAATGTGCAGGCAATCTCGGCGCTGGGCGAAAGCGAAATATCAGGACTCGTCCTCAATCCGACCCAGAATCAAATGAGCATTGACTTCGTTGGCCTCGGCTTTGCGGCCGGCGAGACATTGAAGTATCAATACAAGTTAGTCGGCGCCACTGATGAATGGAGCGCATCCACCGACGAGCGCACGATCAATTACGCCAGCCTTTCACCTGGCAAGTATCGCTTCATGGTGCGCGCTGTAACGGCAGACGGACTAACTAGTTCGACGCCTGCAACTATTGCCTTCACCGTTCTGACGCCGATATGGCAGCGCTGGTGGTTTATTGCCGCGGTCGCTTTGCTGACGGCGCTGTTGGCTTATTCGGTTTACCGCCGTCGCGTTGCGCATCTTGTCGAACTTGAAAAAGTGCGCACCCGCATTGCCACAGATCTGCACGACGACATCGGCGCCAGCCTGTCGTTGATAGCCATGCTGAGTGAAGTGGCGCGACGCCAGGCGCTGGGGGGCAATTTTAAGGTGGGAGAATCTTTGTCATCCATCGCCGCCTCGTCACGCGAACTGGTCGATGGCATGAGTGACATTGTTTGGGCCGTGAATCCCCGCAAAGACCGCTTTAGTGAACTGGTGAAGAGGATGAGAAGATTTGCCAGTGAGGTGTTCAGCTCGCGCGACATTGCTTTGCAATTCGACGCTGCGGACCACGAGCATGATTTCAAGCTCGGCGCTGATGCACGCCGCGAGATTTTCTTCATCGTGAAAGAAGGCGTCAACAATATTGCCCGCCACTCGGCATGCACCGAAGCTGCAATCATTCTCAAGAAGCAAGGCGGCTGGTTGATTCTGGAATTGCACGACAACGGTAAGGGCTTCGACCCCGCGCAAGCGAACGAAGGTAACGGGCTGGCCAGCATGCGCGAGCGGGCCAGGAGACTCGGTGGCGAGCTTGAACTCGTCTCCACCAATGGCGACGGAACTACGCTCAAGCTTAAAGTGCCGCTGGATCGGCCGCGTTGGAAGTTTGGGTAATGGCCAACAAGATCGAGCGTTTTACAGAACCGAGCGCGGTAGCGCCGGATGTTAGCGTCAACGTCAACCTCAACACCATGGCCGCAGCCCGGCAGCAGACGAGCGGATCGCCCTCTGTGATTGCAATAAAGAGGTTGTTTCTGTGAATGTGCCCCTTCACTTGAGTGTAGAATCCGGCGCTACCGCGCTCGGTTCTGTACTAGGAGACTTCCTAGTGACTTCGGATCAGACAGTGAGTAATGTTTGCGAGTTCTCGTGAATCCGTCTTGAAAATGAACACCGACAGTCAAACAGAAGTCCAAACACCAGGAGCGATCCCTGCGGTCATCAAGGTGGCGATAGTGGAGGACCAGCGCAAGTTTCGTGACGCAGTCACTACGCTGATTGACGGCACCGAAGGCTTTCGCTGCTCAGGCAGCTATCGCTCAATGGAAGAAGCGCTCGAGAAAATCGCCGGCGATCTGCCCGACGTTGTTTTAATGGACATCGGCTTGCCGGGCATGAGTGGCATTGATGGTACCCGTCGTCTCAAGGAACGTTTCCCGCAATTGGTTTTGTTGGTGCATAGCGTCTATGACGACGATGAGCGAATCTTCGACGCGCTATGCGCGGGCGCTAGCGGCTATTTGCTCAAGAAGACGCCGCCTGCCCGTTTGCTCGAGGGCCTACAGGAAGCAGTCAAAGGCGGCGCGCCAATGACCCCGGAAGTGGCGAGCCGGGTCATCAAGATGTTTCGCGAACATCGCCCGCCTGATCGAAGCTACGAACTGACGCCTCACGAACTGCGCTTGTTGAAACTGCTGATGGATGGCCATAACTATAAGACAGCGGCGGCGGTCTTAGACGTGACCACCCACACAATCTCCTTTCACCTGCAAAAAATTTACGAAAAGCTGCACGTCCACTCGAAGACCGAAGCGGTTGCCAAAGCCTTGCAAGACCGATTGCTCAAGTAACCACGCGGTAAGATTCCGAGCAATCCAGCTTTGCACAGGAACGCGTTTCGGCCAGTCCGCCCGTGGCGGACGAATGAAAATAGCCCAGCACTTTTAGTGCTGGGAGGTTAAACCACGAAGTTTGCAGTCCGTGTAGCGGACGGCTGAAAAAAGCTTATATCTCGCGTTTGATATTCAGCCGTCCGCTGCACGGACTACACTTCCTTTCGCTACTAAACCCAGCAGTGAACTGCTGGGCTATTTTCATTAGTCCGTTTTCACGGACTATTGACTACTTTTTGTGCAAGGCTGAGCAACCCTTCATATTTCACCTTCCGACACTTACGTTCCTACAAACCTACCTAGTGACGTCGCACTCCTCCGGGAGCTATCATGTCTGCTGGGTAGCGACGTGCTCAACCCAGACCGAAAAACTCAATTTAAGAAACTACGAAGGAGCAGAAGATGAAAACTCTAAATTCGAGATGGAGATTGATTGGACTGATTCCATTGGTGGCCATCGCGATTCTTTCGATTGGAAACAGAATTGGCGCCGTGCCGGACCAGAATCGGGAAGTCCGAGAGGCGGCAAATGAAGTTGGCATCGTCGTAGGGGCAGGCATCACTCAGGGTCAGGTTTTCAGATTCGGAGTCGCCCACGCGGTCGACCCGAACAATCCTAATCATCCCGGGGGAGTCAATATGGAGCTGACAGTATTCGATTCTCAGGGAAACGTTGTGGCGACACATCTATTTCAATTTCCTGATCCGGGCCAGAATCAGAACGGTGGTGGTGTTTGGAGATCCCAATCCTTCGATCTGAATGGCTCTGGCCTTCCGCCACAGGCATTTGATACCACGGGCCGGGCACAGTTGACCGGCGTATTCAGACACCTTCCCAGCTCTCAATCGGGAGGCATTCCAGGCGGCGGCTGCGTGGTCTCAGGAGAAATCTTCAATTTCGGCGACGTCAATGGCGATGGCAATGGCCGCCGGACATTGGTTCACATTGCCGGTGTACCGGTCTCATAGATCTCGCGAATAGCCTGAGCTTCTAAAGCCGTTGAATGACTAACTTGTGACTCACGCCTGAAGGCTAAAGTCTGCAGGTGAGCACAATGGGCTGCAGAAGTTCGCTCATGAAGGAAACCAGTCATGTCCCAACTGAAATACATCGTCTTCGCGTTTTCGTGCATGCTCGCTCTGTTTAGCGCTGCGGCATCACAGGACAAAGACTCCAACACGACTCAAAGATCGTCACTGACGATCACCGCCGGCGCATCAGGCGAGCGCGTTCGCATCACTGCGCCCGCCTCCGTCGTGCAAATGCGCGTGGAAGTCTTTGCCGCAAATGGAGTGAAACTTTTCGACAATGAGATCCGTGGCGGCAACGTTTTTGATTGGTATTTCCAGGACGGTCAGGCGCAACGACTATCCCCGGACGATTATGTTTGTGTGGTCACCGTTAAGAACATCTCCGGCAAGATCACGCAAAAGATTGGGGCCGTGAAAATTGGAGAAAAGGAAGCCAGCGTTGAGCCGTTTGAATCGGCGCAGCTATCTCCGCAGCAATCGCTGACGATTGGCCCGGTGGAAGACGGCTCTTCATGGACGGTCCTGCCAGAGAACGAGAACCAAACAACCACGGTGATCGCTCATGACGGCACCGACGGACAAATCGTCAGAGGACATGGCGCGTTGTCGTTTCGTGTTGGTGATTTCTTTTCCGGCAATGACAAAGAGCAGATGCGCCTGACGGAAGAAGGCAATCTGGGCATCGGCACCAGTAAGCCGCAGGCAAAGTTGGACGTAGCGGGTGATGTGCGCGCGATGGGAGCGCTGCGAGCGGAGAAAGGAATCGAGTTCCCCGACGGCACGGTGCAGACCACGGGCTTGAGCGGACGCAAAGACAAGGAGGGCAATCTGGTTCCTAACGTGGCCGGCACAGGCACGACGAACCAGGTGGCGAAGTGGACTGACAGCGTTGGCACGCTGGGCAACTCCACCATCACGGAAACAGGCGGGCGCGTCGGCATTGGGGTGACAAGCCCGTCCTATAAGCTAGTGGTTGGCCCGGACATCGGCCCCGGCCTGACCACTTCCGATTTGACAGTTTCAAGGGGCCAGGGCCAAAGCATCAGCGCCTTCGTCGGTGCTTCCGGCGCAAACGGCATGAACTTCGGCTGGGATGAGGCTAACCAGCGGGCCTTCGTCAACGCGCCGGTGCAGAGTCCCATCACCTTTACACATGGCGGCGTCAGCGAGCGCATGCGAATCGAGACCAACGGCTTCATAGGTATCGGCACGCCGACGCCGGGCGCGAAGCTGGACGTCGCGGGCGACGTCAACAGCTCGACTCAGTACAACATCAGCGGCAATCGGGCGCTGGGTGTGACGGGTGGCGGAGGCGCCTTTGCCAACAGCAACACGTTCACGGGCGTGGGCGCCGGTGCGTCGAACACGCCAAGCGGAGTAGTTGAATTTGGTAATCGCAATTCGTTCTTCGGCCTTAACGCCGGCAATCTAAACACGACAGGCGCCGCTAACTCGTTCGTCGGCATGAGTGCCGGTCGCACCAATGCGACGGGCAAGGGCAACTCGTTCTTCGGCGATAGTGCTGGTTCCGCGAACACAACGGGAAGTTTCAACACCATAGTCGGAAGGGACGCAAACGTTGGCGCAAACAATCTTGACCACGCCACCGCCATCGGCGCGGGTGCAGTCGTCAACACCAGCAACACCATCGCGCTCGGCAGAAGCGACGGTAGTGATACGGTGCAAGCCGCCGGAACATTGGGTGGAAACATTATCAACGCCACGACGCAGTACAACATCGGCGGCAGTCGGGTGTTGAGTATTGCGAGCGACTCGCTCATCCTCGGCAATGGAGTCAATGTCGGTATCGGCACCACCGCGCCTGCTGCCAAACTCACTGTCTCTACCGACTCGACAAGTGCGGGCGAAAACACAGCAACATTTAAAGCGCTAAACATCGGACCGAACCAAAGCCATATTCATTACGGAACAACCGGCAACTGGTTCATTCGTTCTGCTGCAACGACGGGTAATGTGATCTTGCAGGACACCGGCGGCAACGTCGGCATCGGGACGACCGCGCCCAATGCGCGGCTGGAGGTGAATGGTCAAGGCGGTACGGCTCTAGCGATTACGAATGGCGCGTTCAGAGTGACAGGGGCAGGTGTCGGTACGAATACGGCGGCCTTCATCTTTGTCAAGACGGCGGCAAACACTTGTGGCGGGGCGGGTGGAATTGATTCTGGAATAGATAATCCTCTGACGAACGGCGACCCGAATGCCATTCTTATCGTCACTGCCAGAAATGGCAGCAGAGTGGGTACTCCTGTTGCCAACAGCCGTCTCGCGGTTTCCTACTTTTACGCTTCGGATGCGCCTCCGGGTTGTCCACAGTTAGCAAATAGATGGGTCCTTCAGGCTTTCGATGGTGCCCCTGCAGACACACAATTCAGCGTACTGGTAATCAAACCATAATCAACGCCCGATACAGAAGTAAGGAGTGCGAAAAATGCAAGAGAGCGATTACAAAACATCAGTGAAACGAATTTAGGCGTAGGTGTGACCGGTGGCGGCTTGTCCAACTTGAATCAACGCGGCGGCGCGGCGGGCGCGACGCAATTGTGCCGAAACGCCGCCAAGGTCACGCCGGAAGGCGGGCCGATCAAGCGCGGCGACCATCACCTCGAGTTCTAAAGCTGGCCATGGGATGAAAGCGACGCAAGCGTGTAAGGTCGTTGGCTATGCGTTGGAGGATGCGGATCAAGAAGGGACGATCCAGGTGTTTGCCAATCACGGGGAGAGTGCTGCGCCAGAAGTCGCGGCACTGCGTGAGGCTAATGCCGCCCTGAATGCAAGGCTGCAAGCGATCGAGAGAACTTTGAGGAAGAAATCTTCCCACGCTTCGCGACGGCGATGACACCGCAGGCCAGGCTCAAGGATCAAAGCGCGGAAGGATCAGATCGAAAAGCTGCAAGGGAGAACGGAATGAATAAATTTCCAATCGAGCGAAGCGAGATACGCAGGGCGAGTTTCGCCCTCCGAAGAATGCGCCGGAAACACTTGGCATTAGTTCTAGCCGGCTCGCTGCTATTGGCTGCGCTACCATTGCACTTCGGGGCACACGCCCAATCAAGACAAGCCGATGAGTCTCTCAATTCGCTCATCGGACTGCTTCGGGAAGCAGAGTCAATTGCCAAAACTGAAATGATGCCGGGCGAGCTGAAAAGCATTCGCGAAGCCGCCAACCACGCACGCAAAGGGAGTCTCGGCAGTGCTGAAACCGCTACCGAGATGCTTCGCGTGCGTACGCTGCTGCGAGAGATCATTGACAACCCGCGCGGTGAAAGTGCGGAGTTCCAGGAGAAGATTGCCAACTCGCTAAAACTTGTCGAGGATTATTTGGCAATGGGAGACGGCAATGGATTGCGAGCGCGGACAGATACAGCGTTCGGTCTGATCACCACCACTTTCGACACGCTCGAGGGAACTGTCAGCGTAAATCTGCCGGACGATGTCGCTGCCGGTGACACAATTTCCGGTACCGTGATCGCCGAGCCAAAGGGCGCGACCAAAGATGAACAGGCGAAGAATGAAGATACGTTGAATGGTTATGTGGTCGAAGTTGCTAAGCAAGAGACTCCGCCGCAGCAGAAGCAAGGCAGCAAATGGGTTATTCCTCCGGCGGCTCAATTCATCCCGGTGGTGCTGAAGAATAGACAGGGCAAAGAAGTTGCTCGAACCAATGTGCCACTTAGCCATGGGAATGTCGTCAATCCAAAACCGAATGGGGATCTCCCCCAGGATGGCAACTACTCAACACCCCCGTTTGGCCAGGCCGGGAGACCCGTGTCGGTGAATGGTCCTTTTGACGGTGACTTCGGTAACACCTACATCAAGCTGGGGAATAACACTGCACAATTCCTGGCTGAATCACCGCGGAAAGCGGTGTTCAGAAGTCCCGCGAACTTGACGGGTCCAACCACTATCGAAGTTAACGAACAGGGCAAAGTCGTTGCCCGATGCAACTATCAGAGTATTAGCGTGAGGTTGGCCGCGGACAAGTTAAATCTGATTCGCGGAGAGCAAACCACTCTAACTCTAACTGTCAACGGCCTGAACGGTATTAACAGTTCCATACCCGTGCAACTAACGAATGCGAGTCCGTGGACAATCCGCATGGCGGGCGGGGAGTCGCAAATCATTACCGCGCAGCCTCAGGAATTTACTGGCGGAGTGTTTACTGCGAAGAGGATGTTGACAGGAATCAAAGCAGGCGGCTTCAATATCAACGCCGTGGTTAACTCGAATACGTTCTCGCCAAACGGAGGGGGTGTTTGGAAAACCTGCGACGCCGGACCCGGGGGTGGTCCACATATCAGTCGCCTGAATGAAGCCCCGGCAAGCTTGCGGCCTCCGATTGATATCGCTGTCACTGACGCAGACATCCAGGCTCTAGACAGAAAACTAAACAACTTCACCAGGCGGCTTCCGAATGATGAACAAGCGGCCATGGCTTTACTGTTGCGGCGCGCTGCCCGGGCACCAATGGATGAACCATTGGGCACGGCAGTGAAGGTTTCATTCTATAGTGCCGGCTCGCCCAAAGATAATCCATTAAACCAACGAAGTATCATCATCCAGGGCGGACGCACCACCCAGGAATCGCCCTACGGTACGCCGGGTGGGCGGCCGCCGAATCCAATTGATCCTCTTAGCGCCGCGTTAGGCGGTGATACCGATCCCCTTGCAATCGGGCCAAAGCACGAAGACCCCGCGACACCACGGCCTGACTCGTTGACATCCATTGGCCCTAAACACGAAGACCCTGCGAGGCCGCGGCCCGACGACACCTTGTCCATTGGCCCGAAGCACGAGGATCCTGCAAGGCCACGACCGGACGACACCTTGTCCATTGGCCCTAAGCACGAAGACCCTGCAAGGCCGCGCCCCGACGACCCGTTGTCCATTGGCCCTAAGCACGAAGACCCGATGCCCGCTCCGGACACCATCAATGGTCTGGCCGGTCACTTGAAGGACTTCTCTCAACAACTATCAACTCCGGAAAAAGGAATGATGGACTGGTTACTCCAGCGAGCAAGCCAGGGTGCGCGAGGATCGGAGAGCAGTTATGGAACTCCAGGCGGTCGGCCACCCTCGCCCGACCAGCTCCAGCGCGCAGATACAAACGAGAGCGGAGAAGCCGCCAAGGAAACAGGGCCTCCAGTTGGAAGTCCGGGCGGTCTGCCCCCGCTCGTTCAGGCGTTAGGTGTGTCACGGCGTGGGGATGTTAACGGCGCCAAACGTTGGCTCTTGCGCTTCTAACAAAAGAAGCAATCAACAGGCATCGCCTGTCGTTGTGTACACCGCGCGCCAGCGGCCGGCTGACTTCTTGTAGATGGAATAGCCATAGGCGTCGAAACCGTGCTGCTGCACGAAGACTTCGGCGACGCCGTCGCCATCGAGATCAAGTTGGTCAACGAAGTCTATCGCTGAGTCGAAACCTTCAGGCGGCAGCTTGTACGCCTGCAACTTCACGAGCGCGGGCTTGAATTTCAGCGCAACCGGATGTTCGGGTATGGGAAGTCGAGTTGCTCCGACGGGGTCCGCGATGAGCAAAAGATCTCGCCGCGCTCCGGTTTTCGTCTGAGCTACGAAGCTGCCGATTAATTCAAACTTTCCATCACCATCCAAATCCGTCGCCGTCAGATTTATCGTCACAACGGTGTGGTACACAGCCAAGGGAGTACCTCGGGAACGATAAATTTGCGCCACTAGGATATCCATCGCTTGGCGCTCGGCCTGTGTTGGCGCGCGCCGGGAACTGGGCTTACGGCCCAGCGAATCGGAATCTGTGGCTAACGCTGACAGGTACGCGGGAATCTTGCCGTTGTCTTCCACGCTGGCCTTTGCATGAATGTTGTTACAACCCGTGTCGAAACCTTTGATAGTCAAGTTGCCAATTTCACCACCACCAAACGTCACGCGGTATTTCTTGCCAGTGGCAAAATACTCACTCGCAAACTTACGCATCGCTGCCTCGTTGTATTCAGGGTAGGGCTGGCGCAGCTTGCCGTTTTCAACGAGCACGACCGCATCCAGGTTGCCTTCTCCATCGTTAGCGCCAGCCCGAGAAACTACAGCGACGAACGTGCTCCCACTCTTTGCTTGCGGTTCCAGGCGTGTCAGCCGCGCGAAACCGCTCATCGTTGAGAGACTTAGTAACAGCAAAGATGCTGTGACCACGAAAAGCGGACGGTGTTGAATTTGTCGATACTTGTTCTGTTCCATAAGGTCGAGCCCCAATTAATCGCCGCCGCCTGCAGACGAGCAACGGTTACGTTGGCGCGAATCGTTATTCTGAGACCCGGTCGCTACCGCTCCCGGTTCTGACAGTCCGCGCCAGCGACCACTTGAGCAAAGGTGGTGTCACTAACGTGGTGACGATCACCATGATCACAACCGCGCCGAATGTTGCTGGCCCAACCACCGCCTCCGGAGTGCCGGCGGCGCCCGGCAACATCAGCGTCGCGCCGATTCCGGCTATTATCAATCCCACTTCGCCACGCGGAATCATTCCCAGTCCAATTACCAACCTGTTTAGGCCACGCTCTGCCACCGCAAGCGAGCAAATCTGTTTGCCGACAATCGCTGCCAGCGTCAGTGCCGCAGCGAAGCCAAGCAGTTGCGGACGAACGAAGACTCTTAAGTCAACCTTCATACCGATCAGCACAAAGAAGATTGGAACCAGGAAAGTTGTTACCGGGTTGAGTAGCTCCTCAAGAGCGTATTCGCCTCGCTCCGTAAACAATTTGAAATGCACTTCATCAAGCACTAACCCCGCCGCAAAGGCGCCCACGATCGCTGCGAGCTCGACCTTCGTCGCCAGCCAGGAGAGCCCGAAGCAAAACGCGATCGACAACACCAGCAAGACACCGCGACTCCTAAACTTGCCGGCGCCGCGAAAGATGTGCGGCACAGCGTAATGTCCGATGGCGAACGCGCTCACGAAAAAGGCTGCTGTCTTCGCCGCAATCCAGAAGACGTGAACGAACGAAAGCGAGCCCCCGGCGATCGTCGCAGTGACCGCGCCGATCACTACCGCCAGAATCATCAAGCCAATGACGTCGTCGATCACAGCGGCGCCCAGAATGATTCGCGACTCGCGCAGGTCAAGCTTGCCCAGGTCTTTCAACACTCGCGCGGTGATGCCCACGCTGGTCGCGCAAAGAACGGAACCGATGAAGATGTGAACCAGGCGCGACTCGCCGGGAAGGAAGTAAGCCGAAACTCCCCAACCCAAAAAAAACGGCGCGACCACTCCGGCGACGGCAACAAACAGCGACGACCAACCAACCTCCAGCATCTCGCCAATGTTTGATTCCAACCCCACTTCAAACAACAACAGGATGACTCCGAGCTGCGCGAGCGCGGCGATCACAGCGTTAGTCTTCAGCGGTTCGGCGGCAGTGAAACCAAGCAACACCAGGTTTCCCATAATTATTCCGCCAATCAACTCACCTAACACGGCGGGTTGTTTGAGTCGTTCAAACAGTTCGCCGCCAAGCTTTGCCACCAGCAGCATCGCGGCAAGTCCGATCAGAACCACCGGCTGGAATCCCTGCGCATCACCTGGAGATGATCCGCTTTCCGGAGCTGCGTACGCAGAAGCGGCGCACATCAGGAGTAACACCGGGGCCAGATACGCTTTTGGCTGGTTCTTCATTAGTGGTCACGAAGTTGGCAATTATTACATATCTGAGGCATTGGCTGTTTTATGTTTGCTTCGGTTGCTTACCTTTGGTTCCCGCCTCTATAATGCGGCAAATTTCAACGCCCCGGCTTTTGGCAGGATTCCAGAGCGAATTCGGACGTTTGAAACGCATAAGCAGCAAAACCAAGACACAACATGTCAACCCCTATCAGATGGAAAGAGCGCAAACGTGTAGCGTCTTCAGGTTCAAAGCAGCCACAGACTCCGTTGCGCGCACTGGCTCTCAACCTAAGTGAGGCGGCGCGCTCGGCACTGACCGAGCCTTTCCGGCTCACGGTGGAACATCATCAAATTCATCTGCGGCGTCTGCCGCGTGAACTCGACGGGTTTCGTGTTGTTCAGCTTTCCGACATTCATCACAGCCCCTTCACCAGCCGCGAGCAAATCGAACGGGCAGTTGAAACAGCAAATAGCCTTCAGCCCGACATCGTCGCGCTTACCGGCGACTACGTTTCCAAGGAACGCGCGTATGCGGCACCCTGCGCAGAACTGCTAAGCGCCTTGCGCGCGCGCTACGGCGTATATGCTGTGCTGGGCAATCACGACCACTGGACCGATGCGGCTTTGATCACCGACCTGTTCCGCGCCGAAGGAATCACCGTACTCGTCAATCAGGGCATGCGTTTCGAGAATAACGGCGCCGCGTTTTGGCTGGCAGGCGTGGACGATACGATGGTCGGACTTGAGGACTTGTCACTTGCGCTGGCTGGATCGAGCAACCATGAGTTTAAGCTGCTGCTGGCACACAATCCGATCATCCTGCGCCGGGCTGCGCGAGCTGGAGTCGATCTCGTTCTGAGCGGTCACACACACGGCGGACAAGTAAGTTTGCGATCGGATCGCAACGCTGCCGGCCGGCCTCGTCGTCGCTTGATTAAAGGTCTGGCGCGCCAGGGCGAGACGCAGATTTACATAACACGCGGTTTGGGAACTGTAGTCTTGCCAGTTCGTTTCGGTTGCCCTCCCGAAGTTTCATTGCTCGAACTAAGAACCGTCTGAGAAGCTGTAACGCAAACTGTTAGTTTGCGTCCGCAAGCTAACAGCTTGCGTTACGATAATGTCCTCCCGGATTCTTACCGTTCCCAATATGCTCACCGTCTTCCGGATGGTGCTCATTCCTGTTTTTGTTACCCTTCTTTTCTATCAACGGTTTCTTTGGGCGTTGGCGGTCTTTGTAATAGCGGGACTGACCGATGGACTCGACGGACTTTTGGCTCGTCGCTTTGCACAGGAGTCTCAGTTAGGCACTATCCTCGATCCCATCGCCGACAAACTGATGCTGGTCTCCGCGTTTATCGTGCTCTCAATGCGGAGCGTTTTTCCGCAACCTTTACCGAGCCACCTGCCGGTGCCTTTCTGGGTCACCATTGCCGTCATCAGCCGCGACATCTTCATCACCGTGGGCGCCCTGGCTATCAACATCATGACTGGTTTTAGAGGTTTCCGGCCCTCATGGCTTGGCAAGCTAAACACCACCATCCAGATTGGTGGCATCGCCGCCATAATGTTTGCGGCCAGCGTTCCTGAATATCATGGCTATTATCTTCCCACGGTCTATGCCGCAGTCTTCGCGCTGGCCATTCTCTCGGGCCTCCACTACATCTTCTTCGTCTCGAAACTCATGAACGAGGACCGGAAACCGGGTTCCACCCCCGAAGTTAGCTCCTAATCCCACTAAATTAACCCCTTGGAAAGCTAGGCCCCGCTATAATCAAAGTTGACAACGAAAGGCTCACATATTATATTACGTGTCCATTCAACTAGTGTTGGTGGTGGCCTGCAAAGGGAACCATTGGGAACTGCGGGGGGCGCAGGTAGCGGCCAAATATCCGTTTTGGAGAATAAAAACAAATGAGCAAGATTATAGGAATCGACTTGGGAACGACGAATTCCGTGGTGGCAGTCATGGAGGGTGGTGAACCCACGGTCATAACGAATTCAGAAGGTGGACGTACCACGCCCTCGGTGGTCGCGTTTACCAAAGACGGCAGCCGTTTGGTTGGCCAGGTGGCGAAGCGCCAGGCGGTCACCAATCCCGAGAACACGGTTTACTCAATCAAGAGATTTATGGGACGGCGCTTCGACGAAGTGACCGAAGAGATCAAGCAAGTGCCTTACAAGGTAAAGGCTGCCGGCACCGGCGATGTGCGTATCGAAGCGGGCGGCAAGGAATGGAGCCCGCCGGAGATTTCGGCAATCATCCTACAGAAGATGAAGCAATCGGCGGAAGACTATCTCGGCCAAAAGGTCGACAAGGCCGTGATTACCGTTCCCGCTTACTTCAACGATGCGCAACGCCAGGCGACTAAAGATGCCGGCAAGATTGCTGGTCTCGAAGTGATGCGCATCGTCAACGAGCCCACCGCGGCGGCGCTGGCCTACGGGCTCGACAAGAAGAAAGACGAGACGATTGCGGTGTTCGACTTTGGCGGCGGCACTTTTGATATCTCGATCCTCGAGGTGGGCGAGGGCGTGGTAGAAGTGAAGTCGACCAACGGCGACACGCACCTGGGCGGCGACGACATTGATGAAAGCCTGACGGAATGGATCATCGAAGAATTCAAGAAGGATCAGGGCATAGATCTTTCAAACGACAAGATGGCCTTGCAACGTTTGAAGGAAGCGTCGGAGAAGGCAAAGATCGAACTCTCCAGCACCATGGAGACCGAAATCAACTTGCCGTTCGTCACCGCTGATCAGTCTGGTCCGAAGCATCTGGCAATGAAGCTAACGCGCGCGAAGTTTGAGCAGTTAGCTGAGCCAATCCTCGGGCGTTTGAAAGCGCCGGTGGAACAGGCGATCAAAGACGCCGGGCTACAAGCCGGCAAGATTGATGAAGTTGTTTTGGTAGGCGGTTCGACGCGCATTCCCAAAGTTCAGGAGATCGTGAAGGGGCTGTTTGGCGGCAAGGAACCGAATAAGAGCGTTAACCCGGATGAAGTGGTGGCGATTGGCGCTGCGGTTCAGGCCGGAGTGCTTTCAGGCGAGAAGACCGACATTCTGCTGCTTGACGTCACTCCGCTGAGCCTGGGCATTGAAACGCTCGGTGGTGTGTTCACCAAGTTGATCGAACGCAATACCACGATCCCCACGCGCAAGTCGGAAATATTCTCGACCGCGTCCGACAATCAAACGTCGGTTGAAGTTCATGTGCTTCAGGGTGAGCGCCAAATGGCCAGCGACAATCGTACGCTCGGCAAGTTTCATCTCATCGGTATTCCACCGGCGCCTCGCGGCATGCCGCAGGTTGAGGTGGCGTTTGACATCGACGCCAACGGCATCGTGAACGTTTCGGCCAAAGACATGGGCACTGGCCGCGAGCAGAAGATAACCATCACGTCATCTTCCGGTCTCTCGAAAGAAGAGATCGACAAGATGATGCGCGACGCCGAGTCGCATGCGGCGGACGACGTCAAGAAGCGCGAAGAAATCGAAGCGCGCAACCGTCTTGATACTTTAGTGTATCAGATGGAGAAAACGCTCAACGAGAATCGCGAGAAAGTTGGTGCCACTGCGGGCGATGTTGAGACCGCGATTGCGGAAGCCAAAAAAGCGTTGGCTGAAAGTGACGTTGAAAAGCTGAACGAAGCTTACAACCAACTGCAAACTGCCTCGCATAAAATGGCCGAAGCCCTATATCAACAGACCGCGGCGTCGGGAACTGATTCAGGAACCGAAACGCCGGAGGATCAAGCTTCGGCAGCGGGTGCTTCCGGAGCGGGGGGCGCAGGCGAAGACAATGTGATCGACGCTGAATACGTCGACGTAGACGACAACAAATAAGGTGATTGCCAATTTGCGATTTCCGATTGCCGATTGAAAAGGAGGCGGAGGGTGACATACTTCTCTCCGCCTTTTAATCGGCAATTGGCAATCGGCAATCGGAAATGTAACGGTGGCCAAACAAGACTACTACGAAGTTCTGGGTGTTAAGCGCGACGCGAAGCCTGAAGAGATCAAGAAGGCTTATCGGCGGCTCGCGCGCAAGCATCACCCGGATGTCAATCCTGGCGACAAAGCGTCCGAGGAGCGTTTCAAGCAAACCACCGAAGCGCATGACGTGCTTTCGGACCCGAAGAAGCGCAAAGTTTACGATCAGTTTGGCCAGTATTCCGACAACCTGGCTGACGCCGCCGCGCGCGGCGCTACCGGCACTGGCGCCGGGCGCACATCTCCGGGCTTCGATTTCAGCGGTTTCGACTGGAGCACCACTACAACGCCGGGCGGCGGCGCGAGTAGTGGTTCAAGTTTTCGCGACATCTTTGCGGATCTTTTTGGCGGCGGCTCGGCGAAGGAACCGGAACCGCCACGAGCTCAACCCAAGCGCGGCACGGATATCGAGATGCCGCTCACGCTCTCGTTTGAAGAAGCAATCCAGGGATTAACTACCAACCTGACGGTTAATCGCTCGGAGCAATGTTCACGTTGCAACGGCGCCGGCGATATTGGTGGGCCAGTGATGGTTTGCCAGACTTGCAAGGGCTCAGGACAAGTGCAGCGTGCCGGCGGTCGTTTACGTTTCGCGCAGGAGTGTCCAGACTGCGCCGGCACTGGCCGCAGACGTTCGCCCTGCTCTTTGTGCAAAGGCAAAGGCACGGTGCCGAAAACAGAGACGGTAAAAGTGCGCATTCCCGCCGGTGTGGAGACTGGTTCGCGCGTGCGCATCCCGGGCAAGGGTGAAGGCGGACGCCTTGGTGCGCCGCCGGGCGATTTGCACATCATTACCAACGTCGGCACGCACAAATATTTCACGCGCAAAGGTGACAACATCTACGTCACTGTTCCGATAACGGTGCCGGAAGGAGCGCTCGGCGCCAAGATTGAGGTGCCCACTGTTGAAGGCAAGGCGCAGTTGCGCATACCGCCAGGTACGCAATCGGGTCAGAAGTTTCGCCTGCGCCAGCGTGGCGCGCCATCTTTGCGCAATCCAGGCGCGCGCGGCGATCAGTTTGTTGAAGTGCAAGTGACGCTGCCGAAAGTGATCTCGGAAGAAACGAAGGAACTGCTGCGGCAATATTCGAAACTGAATGACGAGAACCCGCGAGTGGAGATGGGTCTGGAGTAAGGAAGTGAAAGGTGAAGAGTGAAAAGCAAAACTGATCCCTTTTTACTTTTCACCCTTCACTGTTCACTGTTATGAAACGCAAACCAAAGACATACACGATCAGCGCGGTGGCGGAGCAATACAGTCTGCATCCGCAAACGCTGCGCATGTATGAACGCGAAGGACTACTCAAGCCATCGCGGTCTGAAGGCAACACGCGTCTCTACACCGATCCGGATCTGGCACGACTGGAACTGATTCTTTCGCTGACGCGCGACCTTGGTGTAAACCTCGCCGGCGTCGAAATCATTCTCAACATGCGCGAGAAGATGGATGCGATGCAGCATGAGTTTGAACGCTTCTTCCAATATCTTCAGTCTCACGCGGATGAGTTGACCAACTTTGTCGAACCTCCCGCCGAAGGCACCTCTGACGCACTCGTTCCGCTAACGCGTGCCGCCGCCCTCCGACGCCGCAACGCCTCGCGCGGCTAAGCAAGCGTTCTTGTATCCCTTCCAAACCCTGTTTATCTCAGATCGTGCGGGCAAATCTCACGCATCACGATAAACTGTTCAGCCACACGAACGACCGCTTGCAGTTTCCAACCGCTAACGTTTGGAGAAGGACTTCAAACCCTAACCTTCTTCGCAAACATCGGCAGAAAACAAAATGACAAGACTGGCCTTAGTGCGTCCCACTCTCTCGGCCCTGCTTTCGGTGCTGTTTCTCGTCAGCATTAAACTGGCCGAACCCAACGTGTCAGCGCAGGACCTTGATAATGTTACTGTCAGCGGACGTGTGGTGGATCAGAATGGCGCTGTCATTCCCGGAGCGATGATCGAAGCCATTCTGGTGAGCACGAGCGCGACGCGCACGACAGTCACCGATGACGAAGGTCGTTACCGCATCATCCAGCTTGAGCCCGGCGTCTACAACCTGCGTGCTTCGTTTGCCGGCTTTGCTCCCACAGAGAAAAAGGAACTTACATTCATTGCGGGCAAGAATGTGCAACTCGAGCTCACGCTCGTCCCGGAAGGTGTAAAGGTCGATCCGGTGACAGTCACCGCTGATGACACTCCCGCGGTTGATACCACACGCACCGTCGTTGGCGGCACGGTCACTATACAGGAAGTCGAATCGCTGCCGGTCAATTCGCGCTCGCCGCTGGATTTGATTTTCACCTTGCCTGGTGTTTCAGAAGAAGCGCTCTCCACGCGTGACCTCGCCGAGGACCGCAACACTTCCGCAGCCAACACCCCGGAAGAGTCGGGCACCTTCTCGCTTTCAGGTGGTCCGGCATATTCAAATAACATCACGATTGACGGGCTCGATAACAACGACGACCGCGCGGCGCGCGAACGTTTTCAACCTTCGCTTGAAGCAGTTGAGGAAGTTCAAATCATCACCAACCAGTTTTCAGCGGAGTATGGCCGCGCTTCCGGTGGCCGCATCAACATCCGCACGCGTGGCGGCTCGAATGAGTATCGCGGCCGCGCGGTCTATTTTTTCCGCGACGACTTCCTTAATGCAAACACTTCAAACAACCAGGCCCGTGGCTTGTCGCGGCTGCCGCTCACGGAACACAATCCGGGCTTCACGTTTAGTGGTCCACTCCGCTTGCCGCTTTATGACGGTCGCAAGAAAACTTATTTTTTTACTGCTTACGAGTACGACACGATCCTGGACTCGGCCACGATAGATACGCTGGTGCCAATCCAGCAGAACCCGCTCTTCCCAATCCCGGGGCCGACCGTGACTGACCCGGCACTGATTGGCCCGCTGCGCCTGGCCGCGGGCATCGCACCCTACGTCGCAGGCATCTCGACGCCGGCCAAAGCTCACATCCTAACTACGCGCATCGATCACAAGTTTTCCGACCTGCACAACGGTTCCGTGCTTTACCAGTTGGGACGGCAGAAGAACCTGCGGCAGTTTGGCGGTGGCAATCGCTTGGCCGAAGCGCTGCTGGGCAAGACACGAAATACCGATGCTATCTCCTACACCGACAACTATGTTTTCTCGCCCAAGGTCGTTAACCAAACTCGATTCCAGTTGTCCCGCCTGACGCCTGCCGTGGAAGCAAGCGGCGGCAGAAGACCGGTGGTCCTGATCACGCTCGACGATCCGCTGCCCGCCAGCGATCCTGATCAACGATCCGGCACGCTGGTGGCCGGCTCATCGACTTCAGGCGCCACCGATCGTCGGGAATCTAGGATTCAAGGGCAGGACATTCTCGCCTGGGAACACGGCGCGCACTCTCTAAAATTCGGCGGCGACGTTCAGCACATCAATTCGACCTTCATCGACCTTTCGAATATCTCCGGCACGTACAGTTTCTCCAATGCCTTGGACTTCATCGCCAATGCGCCGAGCCGCTTCCGGCAAAACTTTCAGTCGGAGTCAACTCAGAAGAACACGTACATGGGTTTCTTCATCCAGGACGAGTGGCGGCTGCGTCCCAATCTGGTTTTCAGCTACGGCCTGCGTTGGGAAAACGAAACGATCATTAAGGATCGCAACAACTGGGGGCCGCGCGTCTCGGTCGCTTACGATCCTTTCAAGAATGGCAAGACTGTCATCCGGCTAGGCGCGGGAGTCTTCTACAACCGCGCCCTGCTTCGCACCATCGACGATTTCACGCTCGGCGCACAGCAACGCTTCTTTGATACCAACGATGTAATTGATCCGGCGACCGGACAAGTAGGCAGTGTCGACTTCCACCGCACCTTCATCGCTGCAAATCTAAGGTTCCCGGAAACGCTGACCGTTGATTCGCCGCTGGTGAGAAACTTTGGCGTACTTAACACCGGATTTTCCCGACGGCTCGATCGCGCCTTGCGCATTCCGGAGAGTTACCAGGCGAACGTGGGATTCGAAAGAGACCTGGGCCAAAGTCTGGTTTTCGAAACCAACTACACCTTCAATCGCGGGTTACACCTATGGCGAGAATTCAACGCCAATGCGCCGCGGCTGCCCGCCGGTTTTAAAAACTTTTCCGAGTACCTTGGCTCGCGCGATTTTGTGAACTTCCGGAGCAGTCCGTTCGGCATCCGACCGCTGTATAACGTCTCTACCGCCGGCGATCTCGTCAGATTTGTTTTCAATCCGCTTGATCCTGCTAATCCGAATGCCGTCACGCGCATTGTTGAACTCGGCGTGCCAATCTCTGTCATCAACCTGAACAGCTTTACGTCGTCGACGTCGGTCGAGGTGGCGCTTGCAGCCTTGAAACGTTTCCGGCCTGACCCAACTCGCACCGACATCCAACAACTGATTTCGTCCGGTAATAGTTTCTATCACGGCGTAACCTTCGAAGTGCGCAAGCGGTTCAAGAAAAAGAAGGACTTCGCCTTCTCGTTCCGTTCGGCTTATACATTTTCCCGCTTAACTGACGATGGCCTTGTGAACACCTCCGACGCGCTGGTGGCAGGAGACTTTTTCGGCGAGCGTGCGCGCAGCCTCCTTGACCGGCGGCATCGTTTTGTTTTCTCCGGCACGTTTGATACGCCGCCTTATTTCGGCAAGCTGCGCTTCTCGCCGGTTCTGCGGCTCACTTCCGGAGCGCCATTCAACATTTCCATTGGTGGCGCTGACCGCAACCTCGACGACGTCGGCAACGATCGTCCAATCTTCACCGGCGACACGAAGTTGCTGCACTGGCGTGGTCCGGGAGATCCAATCGATCCGGCGATCCTGAATCTCTTCACGTTGCCTACGATCGGCCAAACTGGAAACCTGCCGCGCAACGCCGGGCAGGGCCCGGGACAGTTTTTCCTCGATCTGAATATCACGCGCGAGTTTCGTCTGAACGAACGCATGAAACTTCGTCCAGTGGTGGAATTTGACAACGTGCTCAACAAAACAGTTTTCAGCTTCGGCAGCGAATTCATAAACTTCAACTCCTTCGCTCCAACCGCAACGCCGGCACAGCGTCAAGCATTCCTCGATTCATTTCTTGTTACCACGCGCACGCTCCATCCGCGACAGGTGCGGCTGGGCGTTCGCTTCGACTTCTAGTCAGAACCACCTGCGTAAGCGGGTGGCCCATGAACGACAAACAGGCACCAGGCCAACGGCCACCCGCTTACGCAGGTGGTTCTGACATTGATGTTCTGTGTGGTAGATTCTCTCACTGATGGCCGACCCTTCATCACAATCTGAGCACATTGGCGAGGTTGATACCGCGCTGCTCGACGTCGAACTTTTCCTCAAATACCAGGCTCCCGACCGTGCCATCAAACGCCTGCGCGAGGCGATCGAAGAGAATCCCCGGTCAACCCCGCTGCGCGAACGAATTCGCGAAATCTGTATTGCGCAAAAACAGACTGACGAAGCAGCGCGACATTGCGTGGCGCTGGCCAGGATTTATATCGAGCGCGAGGATTTCGACGACGCCTACGATCGACTCTTGCAAGCCAAGAAGCTCGACGCTCGCATTAACATCGCCGGGGGTTTGGAGGCGATCCGGCGCGCTCGGCGTCCGGATTTGCGTCCTGATGCAACGGCGGCACAAGCGACTGGCGGTCCACTCGTCACACTGGCCGGCGACCTGGCAGCCATCAACGTTTTTGACGCAGTCCAGGTTATCGAAAACGCCAAGCTCACCGGCACGCTTCTGCTAACTAATGAGACGCAATCAGGTCGGGTTCTATTTAATGAAGGAAGAATTGTTGACGCCGAAGCTGGTGGCGCCACTGCTGAACTGGGCTTCCGGCAAATCGTGGAGATAACCACCGGAGGCTTTGAGTTTCAAAAATCCGAGGGAGAATTTCCCGTCCGTATTCAGACGGCTAGCAACACCAACCTTATCCTCGACGCGTTGCGGCAACTTGACGAAGCGAACCAGTGACGACGATTGACGGTTGACGGTTGACGGTTGAGAGCTAGATTGTCTTCTATTCGGGCGTTTAGGTCCTGCCATCTGCTCCTGCCGTCTGCTCCTTGCTCATTGGCAGCTCGATCGTGAAGGTGCTGCCCTCGCCCAGTTCAGACTTGACTGAAACCTCGCCGCCGTGCGCGCGCGCCAGGTGCTTCACAATTGCCAGGCCGATGCCAATGCCGCCCATCTCGCGTGAACGCGCGCGATCCACTCGATAGAACCTTTCAAACAGACGCTCCAGATGCTGCGCCGGAATGCCTTCGCCGGAGTCTTCGACGACAATCCGTGACCGAAGACCACCGAGTGTAGACCGGGAATTGACCTCAGCGTCTTCTTCGTAGCTAATTTTGACAGTGCCGTTTTCGCGATTAAACTTGATCGCGTTCTCCACCAGGTTAGTCAACATCTGTTCAAGCCGGCGCGCGTCCGCGTAAACCATGGCTTTACGAGCGACGGCGCTCGTCACCACTATTCCCTGCGCCGAAGCTTTCTTTGCCAATGATGAGATAACGTCATTCACGATTGGCGCGAGTTCAATCTGCTCAGCCCTGACCCGCACGTTACCGGATTCAATAGCGCTGAGTTCAAGGGTGTCGGCGATGAGATCCTGCATTCGGCTGGCGTTGCGGCGAATGATAGAAAGGAACCGTTGGCTCGCTTCTTTGTCGTCGATTGCCCCTGCTTCGAGCGTTTCGATGAACGCCAGAATAGCAGTTAACGGAGTGCGCAACTCGTGCGAGACGTTGGAGAGAAACTCCTGCCGCACCTGCTCGAGCCGTTCAATCCGCGTGACGTCGATGAACACACCCAAAGCGCCGTCGGCCGGCAGGGTTGGCTCGCCTTCTTCTGTGGCCCGACCGTTTGAGCCCTTGCCAAGGCGCGGGCGTCCGTTCGAGCCCCTCAGCGGAACTACGCGAAGATCGAAGACCAGCCGCTCTGGTCCATGCGTTTCAATCTTTACCCCGCTCCGTTCTGTCCCTTTGAGCGCGTCCAGAAAAGCGCTATAGATTGCCGGATTGCGCGTGAGCTCGGTTAGCCTTTGCGCATCAAGCTTGCCGCGGGAAAGATTGAACAGGCGATGCGCGGCGGTATTTGAAGCAACAACGCGCATGTCTTTGTCAACCACAAGCAAACCTTCGCGCATGCCGTTCATGGTCGCTTCAAACAACTTCCCCAGAGCGAAAGTGTCTGCCGGCGATTCCTCCTCCTTTGCGCTTGCATCAAATTGTTCCGTTGAAGTTTTGTTTGCAACTGCTTTGAGGATTAACACCACAGCAGCCAGCATGACGATCGCAGCGACCGCCGCACGCACTGCAAACAAAGGCAGGAGCAGAGCGACTGCCAGGAAGACTGCGGCGACTACGATCAGCAATGCATTGCGCTTAGACACGTTTGGATCTTTTCACAAACTGGAAGAATCTGAGCAAGTCCTTCGACGCGTAGCGTCGAGATGACTCTAGCCCGGCGTTTCAACGCCGGGAGCGAATCAATCAGGAGGTTCCCGCGTCGCGTAGCGACGCTCGGAAATAGGAACTCAACCGTCGCTACGCGACGAAAAAACCATTATTCGGTTACTGATCCCGGCGTTAAAACGCCGGGCTAAACTCAGTGTGCCGCTACGCGGCACTCGGCGTCAGGCAGCGCCGGGGCAACCGACGAAACGGTAGCCGACGCCGACTACAGTTTCAATGCAATCGCCACATTCGCCAAGCTTTTGTCTGAGGCGCCGGATATGAACGTCGAGCGTGCGGGCATCGCCGTAATAGCTGTAGCCCCAAACGTTGTCGAGGAGATGTTGGCGAGTAATGACGCGATCAGCGCTCTTGGCGAGTACCGACAGCAAACTGAATTCCTTGTTTGTCAGTTTCACTTTCTGTCCATGGCAAACGACACGGATGTCGTCGAAATCAATTAGCAGATGATCGTCTTCGTAAGTCTTCCCGCTGGTCTCGTCCATGCGCCGCATTACTGCGCGCACACGCGCCAGCAGTTCTCTTACGGAGAACGGCTTGGTGATGTAGTCGTCGGCGCCCAGGTCCAGGCCCGCGACGCGATCTGATTCAGAAGCCTTGGCCGTCAGCATGATGATGGGCGTACGGCGCGTCGCGGGTTCTCGCCGCAGCCGGCGGCACAACTCAGTCCCGCTCATTCCCGGCAACATCAGATCCAGGATTATCAGCGACGGCGGTTCGCGCTCGTTGAGTGCGGCCACCAGGCCCGCCTCGCCGGTCAGAGCCGTAATAGCCGGCCACCCTTCGCGCTCGAAGTTGTACTTCAAACTCTCCGAGATGTCCGGGTCATCCTCAACGATTAGGATTGGTCGTGTCATTAGTTTGTAGGACAGGCACTCCCGCCTGTCCCCATAGCCTCAAGTTCAGCGAAGGAAAACAAAGTATGGAAAATGGAAAATCTCTTCTGCTTCCTCCTCGATGAGCACTTGCTCAGCAGGACAGACAGGAATGTCTGTCCTACTTGAAATGCTTGATGAAAGCAGCTTCAGCCATGTAGACGGTCAACTCGCATATATCGGTCACGTAATCACCGATCCGCTCCAGGTGCTTCGCCACGAAAAGCAGCCGCGCGTCACGCGTCGCGGTAGCCGGTTCGCTCACCATCATTTCGATCAACCGGTGAAAAATGTGGTTATAGAGTTCGTTGATTTCAGCGTCGCTCAGAATTACTTCGCGCGCCGCGACCGCGTCACTGGAAGTGAAGGCATCGAGCGCCGCACGCAGCATACGCAGTGCATGTTCTGACATGCGTCGCAGATCGACGACTGACTTCAACTCCGGTTCGTTGTTGAGATCGATGGCCACGCGTGCAATGTTGGCGGCGTGATCGGCGATGCGCTCGAGCACCGGAGCCATCTTGGCGACGGAGATAACAAAACGAAGATCGCGCGCCGCTGGCTGCCGCAGCGCAATGATATCGATGCACTGGCGATCAACTTCAATTTCCAGTTGATCGATCTTATCGTCCTGCTTAAGTACGTCACGCGCGAGATCACTGTCGCGTTCGATCAGCGCTTTCATCGCTCGTTCGAGTGCCGCTTCCGCTTCTCCGCCCAGCAGCAGCACGCGATCGCGCAGCGAGTCGAGTTCGTCATCGAGATGTCTGTGGTAATCCATTTGTGATTTCTCTAACCGCCAAGACGCCAAGCGCGCCAAATCATAGACTCCAAAACACAAGTCATCCGTGCATCGCGTTGGCGTCCTCGGCGCCTTGGCGGTTCATTTCCTCACCCAAACCTTCCGGTTATGTAGTCTTCCGTCAGCTTCTCGTTGGGATTAGTGAACATCTTCTCAGTTGAGTTCACCTCGATCAGTTTGCCCAACAGGAAAAATGCGGTCGTATCGGAAACGCGCGCTGCCTGTTGCATGTTGTGCGTCACGATCACGATCGTATACTGCTTCTTTAACTCAACAATCAACTCCTCGATCTTGTGCGTGGCAACCGGATCCAGCGCCGATGCCGGTTCGTCCATCAATACTACCTCAGGCCGGATGGCCAGCGCTCGCGCGATGCAGAGACGCTGCTGCTGACCACCGGAGAGACTCAAGGCAGACGTTTTCAAACGATCCTTCACTTCGTTCCAAAGCGCCGCGTCCAGGAGCGCTTGCTCGACGCGCTCTTCCAATTCAGCACTGGTCGCAGTAAGGCGATTGATTCTTAAGCCGTAGGCGACGTTATCAAAGATCGACTTGGGAAACGGGTTTGACTTCTGAAAGACCATTCCCACTTTTCGTCGCAACTCGACCACATCAGTACCCGGCTGATAGATGTCGATTCCGTCCATCAATACTTCGCCGGCTACGCGCGTCCCGGGGATCACGTCGTTCATGCGATTCAGCGTGCGTAAGAAAGTTGACTTACCACAGCCCGAGGGTCCGATGAAAGCCATCACGATCCGCTCCGGAATTTCCAGCGATACGTCGTAGAGCGCCTGCGTCTTGCCGTAATAAAAGTCGAGATTACGCACAGCAATCTTCGCCGTTTCTTCCCCCCGCGGAGAATCCAGCGGGCCTCGCTCGCGCTCAGGGACTTTGACCCGGGTAGTTATTGTTGGTGCACTTGTCGACATTTCAGAATCTCTTGCGCGTCAGGAAGCGCACCGCGATATTAATCGACAGGATTAGGGTCATCAAAACCAGCGTTGCCGCCCAGGCCTGCGCATGCCATTCGTCATAGGGCGAGATTGCGTAGTTGTAGATCTGCACCGTAAGCGACGCAATGGGTTGGTCCAGGTAGTAACTAAAGAACCGGCTGCCAAAGGCGGTAAACAATAGAGGCGCTGTTTCGCCCGAGATGCGCGCGATAGCCAGCATGGCGCCGGTCGCGATTCCCGAAGCGGCCGCCGGAACCACAACGCCCAGTGTCACGCGCCATTGCGGCGCGCCCAAAGCCAACGCTCCCTCGCGCAAGCTATGCGGGACGAGCTTGAGCATCTCTTCTGTTGTTCGCGCCACAATCGGAATCATAATCAAGGCCAGCGCGACGCCGCCCGCCAGCGCAGAAAAATGTCTCAGGGGCACCACCACGATCGTGTAGACAAACACTCCCATAACGATCGAAGGAATTCCCGTTAACGTGTCAACCAGAAACCTGACCGCGCTGCCAAAGCGTCCGCTGCCAAATTCCGCAAGATAAATGCCGACCCCAATCCCGAAAGGCCCGGCCGTAGCAGACGAAAGCAGGAGCAACATCAAAGTTCCCATGATCGCATTGCGAATACCTCCGCCCTCGCCAACAGGCCGCGGATCAGTCACCAGAAAACTCAGATTGAGCGCGCTGATGCCCTGCATGGCAATGTAGGCGAGGATGATCAACAGGATACCGATCGCCGCGACCGTGCAAAGCGCGGTGAGCGATGTCATGGTTGCACTGGTCGTGCGGCGTAGCTGGTCGACTCTTCGCATCAGTTAAAGCCCGGACAAATATTGGCCGCGGATTCACGCGGAAAAACGCGGATCACGTCAGTCATAAGAAAGTGCGGCGTCTGCATTGTTTTCAGATTCGTGTTATCCGCCTTAATCCGCGGCCAAAGATTATTTAAGCCACTACGCGGCGCTGCCGACTCCACTGGTCTTGCGCGTCACATTCCACACCAGAATTCTCGCGATCGCGTTCACGACAAACGTTACGAAGAACAGGATCAGTCCCAGCTCAACTAAAGCGCTGAGATAAAGGTCCTGGGTTGCTTCGGTAAACTCGTTAGCAATCACGGAAGCAATCGTGTACGACGAGTCAAACAGCGAAGCGCTGATGTGCGCGCGGTTGCCTATGACCATTGTCACGGCCATGGTCTCACCGATCGCGCGACCCAGACCGAGTATCACAGCGCCGGCGATTCCCGGCGCGCCGTTTACCAAAACTACGCGCGTTGTTTCCCATTTGGTTGCGCCCAATGCAAGCGCGGCCTCGCGTTGTGAGCCAGGCACCGCGGCCAAAACGTCACGCACTACTGCCGAGATGATTGGTGTAACCATGATCGCGAGAATAATGCCGCCCGTTAGTAAACCGATTCCGGTAATCGGTCCTTTGAAAAGTGGCAGCCAGCCAAGCCAACGTTGCAGCGGCGGCTCAACATGAACCCGCAGGAACGGGGCCAGCACGAAGATGCCCCAGAGTCCGTACACAACCGAAGGGATCGCGGCCAGTAGTTCAACCAGAAACGTGATCGGTCGCGCGATGCGTTGCGGCGCCTGCTCGACCAGAAAGATTGCAATGCCCAACGACAGCGGGACGCTAATCAGGAGGGCTATGAACGACGACACGATCGTGCCGTAGATAAAAGGCAACGCGCCAAATTCACCCTTAACTGGATCCCAATCCGTGCCGGTTATGAAACCAAACCCAAACTGACGAATTGATGGCAGCGACTTCGCCGCAAGAGCAACGATCATCGCACCTACGATCAGGAGCATTAACGTCGCCGCGCTCAGTAACAGCAAGCGAAATATCGCATCGCCAGTGTTGCCAGTCGGCGAGAGGACGCGTCGCAGAGCGGTGAAAAGGTTGTTTCTGGGTGAGCGTTGTCCGATGGCTTTGAACTTCTCCAATACTTTCAACCCCGCAAGCCAGGAGCCGGGGGCAAGCCCGCCTTCCCAACCTGAGAGACTCTCCACAAGCTTTCTAACTCCAGCCTTGAAAGCCTCTGAACTAAAAATCAGCAACTCAAGTTTGATCAGCTCGAGGTTGGGAAGGCGGGCTTGCCCCCGCTCCTGGCGTTCATCACCTACCGCAGCGGTTTTCCACCCGATGTAATGGAATTGATCTTCGCTTCCGCGCGTTTAATTATGTCGGCCGGCAGCGGTGCGTATTGCAAGTCTTTCGCAAATTGTTCGCCGTCGTGAATTCCCCACCAGAGAAAATCGACCAGCGCGTTGCCCTTGTCCGCGTTCTTCTGATCTTTGTAAGCAAGAATGTAAGTGTAACTCGAAATCGGATAGGCATTCTCCCCAGTTGCGTTGGTGATCGAGACTCGCAAGTCATCCGGAGTTTGCGCCGAAGTCGAGGCTGCTGCTGCGGTGACGGCATCGATTGACGGTTCGATAAACTTGCCGCTGGAGTTTTTGATCAGCGCCGCGGGAAATTTGTTTTGCACCGCATACGCCAACTCGACGTAACCAATCGTGTTTGGCTGGTTCTTGATCTGTCCGGTCACGCCTTCGTTCCCCTTGCCACCCTGGCCCACCGGCCATTTAGGAGACTTATCAGTGCCCACATTCTGTTTCCATTCCGGACTCACTTTTGAAAGATAATCTGTAAACACATAGCTCGTGCCGCTGGCCTCAGCACGATGGACCACGGTGATGTCCGCGGCTGGAAGATTTACGCCCGCGTTGTCCTGCTTGATTTTTTGGTCGTCCCACTTCTTAATCTTGCCCAGGAAAATATCAGCGACAACTTCCGCAGAAAGGTGAAGCGGCTGGGTGATCGACGCAACGTTGTAAGTAACAACTACCGCGCCTAACACAGTTGGAATGTGCAGCAGCTCCCCGGGAGCGGCTTTCAAATCCACGTCACTCATGGGAGCGTCGGAAGCGCCGAAGTCTACCGTCTGCGCTTGAATTTGTTTGATGCCGCCGCCGGAACCGATCGACTGATAGTCAATTTTTATGTTGGGGTGAAGCTTGCCGTATTCGCTGACCCACTTTTGGTAAAGCGGGTTGGGAAACGTCGCGCCCGCGCCTTGCAATGCTATCGTTCCTCCGCTGCTGCCCGTATCGGGCTTACAAGCAAGAGCCAGAAGAACAAACGACGCAAGCAGGACGACGGCGGTTATTCGGGGGGACTTCCAAAAAGAGGGCATTAGATTTCTCCGTGTAGATGGTTGATTTTCAACTAGGAATCTAGGCGTGGGGTGTTACATCTATCTGAATTTCGCCTGAAATCTTGGTTAACAGGTGGGCGAACTAGAGGAAGAGTTCAGCTATTGTCTTCGGTGTGCTTGGAACTAATGAGTTAGTTATTGCGCCTCAACGGTCACGAGTGCTAACTGAGCCAGTGAGTTGACGAGTGAAACCGTTTCGAGGCTGACTGTGACTACTTGGCCGATTAGACGGACAATGTATTGAGGATCGTCGGCGCGGTTACTTGATACTGGTCGATGATCCAATCGAGCGTAGTGCGGTTTGCTTTTTCTCTGTAGGCTTGTAGCTTTCGCCTGTTGACTGGCAGAATGATATTGCTTTTTTCCGCTCCACACTAAGAGGAAGCTCAAGCCTTTGGCCAAGAATCCCCTAGCTGAAGTTTTCGGATACACCATAGATGATATGTCCGCCGATGCTAAACGGCATCGCAAGCAAAAGCTTTGCCCGTTTAATAACATCGTCCCGCAATGCACCAAAGATAAGAAAGCTAGTCCGCTCGGCGTCTGTTCGCTCTATGTCGAGGGTGCCGCTACTCCCACGATTATTTGCCCGATTAGGTTCCGCGAAGGGGCTAAGGACGAGTGGCACATACTAAGGGAAGCCGCGAACTTTTTTTTTCCGGCTGGTACAAGGTGGATGCCATTGGGGGAAGTCAGACTTCACAACAAATCAGGAATCTCAGCGGGTAATATCGATATGGTGCTGGTCGCGCTCGATGCAAATGATCAGATCGTCAAGTTCGGCGCTTTAGAAATCCAATCTGTTTACATATCCGGCAATGTACGAGAGCCCTTTGAAGCGTACATGAAAAGGCCTGCTGTAGGTGCCGCCTTCGACTGGAAAGGACATGCCAAGTATCCCGTGCCAGACTATCTATCATCTACGCGAAAGCGCCTCATGCCACAGCTACTATCCAAAGGCGAGATTCTGCAAGCCTGGAACGCTAAACAAGGAATAGTTGTAGTTGAAGGTTTTTATGAAACCGTCCCAGACTTTAAGGAAGTGTCGGAACGGGATGCTGAAGTGGTATGGCTAATCTGTTCGCTCGACTTTGACTCGAGTGAGAACCGTTATCATCTCATTTTGAAGAAAAGAGTCTATACGCGCTTCAAGGAAATGCTAACAGAGTTCGCTAAATCCGAAGCTGGCGACGAGAAGGAATTCATCGAGTCATTGCAGAAGAAGTTAGAACGAGAAAAGAAGAAGAAGGACAAGGCCAGTAAGAGTTCCGCCTCTCGGTTGCATGCAAGAATCTCTGTAGTTAAGCGTGAGAGGGGTTCATCGAAGAAGAGTTGACTGTTGACCTACAGCCCCCTACAGTGACGATCATGGTCGCGCAACCAGCCTTATTTAAAGACCTCGAACCTAATCAAATAGTTAACGTAGCACAGGTTTCTAAGTACTCTCCGTTTCGTTATCCGGGGGGCAAGACGTGGCTCGTGCCGACAATTAGGAAATGGCTTAGGACCTTAAATGCCCCTGCTGCGGAGTTCTACGAACCGTTTGCTGGCGGCGGGATCATAAGTCTGACCGTAGCCTTTGAACAGTTAGCCGATCATGTAACGATGGTGGAATTGGATGAAGAAGTCGCAGCGGTCTGGAAAACCATTATTGCGGGGGATGCCGACTGGCTGGCGAACAGAATTGTAAAATTCAACCTCACGCAAGCCTCCCTGCAAAGAGCGCTTGCCAAAAAGACAGAGGCCATCAATGAGCTGGCCTTCAAAACGATTCTAAAGAATAGAACGTTTCATGGTGGGATTTTGGCTACTGGGTCGGGAGTCCTCAAGCACGGAGAAAATGGCAAAGGCATTCATTCTCGTTGGTATGCGCAGACCTTGAAGAAGAGAATCCTGAATATCAAGACCGTCCGCAAGCGCATCACGTTTGTTCAGAAGGATGGCCTACAAGTGATCAAAGACAATCGGGCTCGCAAAGACGCTGTCTGGTTTATCGATCCACCCTACACCGTCAGAGGAAACGGTAAGCGTGCCGGTAGGCGACTTTACACCCATTATGAACTAGACCACGAAGAGCTATTTCGCGTGATGAGCAAGGTTTCAGGTGTTTTTCTGATGACCTATGACAACGATGAAAGCGTTCGTGAATTAGCTCGTAGGTATTCTTTCGACTTCGAACCCATCGCGATGAAGGGCACCCACCACGCCGAAATGAAGGAACTGTTAATCGGACGCGATCTCCGTTGGGCTAGAGCTTAGGCCACATTTTCTTCTTTGTCTTTGATTAGCTCGACGAGCGCGCCGTCGACTCTGATCGAACGTGTATCCTTCTTGATAGCCCACTCAGGAACGAGCTTCCAGCCAAACTGTCTGCCACAATGCTCCAGCAAAGTCTGAAAAGCAGAGCGAACCGCGCCCTCATGAGCCACACCAATCGTCTTGAACTGACGGAGAGCCTCGTAGTAGTTCTGCACTGCCTTGTGGTTAGGTTTGAGGTTGAGTCGTTCCATCAGTTAGCAGAGCGAAGCCGCGCGATGATTGCCGTTAAGGCTCACACTATAACGGCGTTCTGACTCTGGGACAATAAATCACCCCGGTTGTAAGGTTGATTTAATCTCGCGGCCACTCACGCTTAACACCGTGAAGCAAGACTTTCCTTGAACTCAAGTTGGAGGAAGAAGATATGCCTGAAAAAACAACCGGACGTGATCCGAGATTCAAAGTGATTTGTATCTCGTGCGGAGTGAAGATTAGAGACTACG
>JBDUAQ010000259.1:0-3756 GCA_040004575.1 bacterium | reverse complement strand
CCGGGTCATGCCAGAATTAGCAAAGCTTAGAGATATCAACAGATGAGTACGCCTCCCAAAGCGGTCACAATATTTTGTGATGGCTCAAGTCTCGGCAACGGGCAAGTGTCTACGCGCGCGGCGGCGGTGGCGCTGCTCGGATTCAATGGCGTTTGGCGCGCGGTTGGTGAGTATCTGGGCCACGCAACCAATCAACAGGCGGAAGTGGTGGCGGCAGCTCTGGGTTTGGAAGCGTTAACCGAACAGTGCAGCGTCAATCTCTTCACTGATTCGCGTTACGTCGTCGAGACAATGAGCGGACGCTTTCGTCGTAAGACCAATCACGAATGGTGGGCACGGCTGGACAAGGCGGCGGCGCGGCACCAAGTGAAATGGCAATGGGTACGAGGACACGATGGCGACCTGGTCCAGGAAGCTGTCGATAAGGCGGCTCGCAAGATCGCCGCGAGTGGCCGCGTCGATGAGGAAATTTTGCGGGCTGCGATAGACAAAGTGGGAACAACCGGAGCTACGGCGATTGAAGATGCCGAAGAAGTTTGAACCGCATGGCTGACTCACTCAAACGACCTCATTTTTTTAACGGCCGGCTCCTGAGTGCTGAAGACTTCGCACTCGAGCAGCAGTACCATCGCGAAAAATCCAAACTGCACAACCGGAGTTTGCATGGATTTGGAATAGTTTCCGGTCTCAAGGTAACGGTTAGCGCGGGACAGATCGTGGTCGAGCCCGGCTTGGCTTTGGACTGCGCAGGCAATGAACTGATAGTCAGCGAAAGACAATCCCTACTTTTTTCAGCGATAAAGGTTGACTGCCACACAACCTACGTGAGTCTTCACTACG
The DNA here is from genome assembly GCA_040004575.1 of bacterium. Taxonomy (GTDB): domain Bacteria; phylum Acidobacteriota; class Blastocatellia; order Pyrinomonadales; family Pyrinomonadaceae; genus PSRF01. Next base: position 2,916 of record JBDUAQ010000259.1, on the reverse strand, counting down.
CCGAAGAGAACGTTGGCCCTGTTTCCGCCGGCACAAACGAAACAGCCTTCATCGCGGAGAGCTTCGCGATCGACTTCACTCAGGAAAACTGCAATCGTGGCCACCGGCATCTCCGGGCGCGTTGGCGTGCCTGCGGCAAACCTCACGCGCTTACGATTGCGAAACTAAGACACAGCTCGCAAGGCTGGCGAGTTGAGCGCAGCTATCGCCCACCCCGAATCAAATGAGTCGTAACGCAAACTGTTAGTTTGCGGACGGTCAACCTGGCGACATCGAGGCGCAACACAAACAAGGAACCAAGATGTCTGAAATCTGCAAAGCCAAATATCGCTGGACACGCGAAGAACTCCGAAGGTCCATGCTACATCACTATAGACTCCAAATGCGTAGAGTTCTTTTGCTGATGCGGATCTTCTCAGTAGTTCTGCTTACGTTTATTGGCATCGTCCTTGTCGCATGGTGGGCATTAGAGCCTTCAACATCGGACCCGCCATTTTGGGCCTTGCTGCTGTTAACAATATTCTGCCTTTATTCGTTTTTCATTGTCCGGCTCAACGCCTGGAATGCGAGCCGGGGCTTTGCTAAACGTCCTGACGTGAATGCTGAAATTGAATGGCAGTTCTCGAGTGACGGAGTAAAGACCCGCACCGAATTGGGAGAAGCCACCACACAATGGAGAAGTTTCTTAAAAGTAAGCGAAACAGGCGATGGCTTTCTTTTCTATTCGCTCAAGAACTTCTTTCATTGGCTTCCATTTTCAGCTTTTGAATCTCCCGAGTGCATCGAAACGGTCAGGCAGATGATCAAGGAAAATCGCGTTCCCCTGGTTGGGCCAAACGGTAGGACCGATACTGCAAGAAAGTCGAAAGACAACCATTTGTCCCCGTAATTCGCTTTCATCTGTCTTGATCCTTATAATTCTGCACGCCCGTTAACCTGACATCTCCCCGAGCATAAGCTTCGAGAATCTTGTAAGAACCCGAGCGCCGCATGTCTCTGCTCAGTATAAGAAACCGCTTGGTTTACCTGTCTCCCGGCAGACGCATCCCTGCCAGTTTGCTCAGTTGTGTCTGCGTCCTGCTTGTGCTTCCCATTTCACCGCTGGCGCAGCAATCACAACCCTCCGGCTGGGAGTGGCAGAACCCGCGGCCGCAGGGCAACACGATTAACTCCGTCAGGTTTGCCGCGGACAAGAAACATGGCTGGGCGGTCGGCAGCGACGGCGCGATTCTGCGCACGCGTAACGGGGGCTTCGAGTGGCAGCCGCAACTCTCGCCGGCCATCACCACGCTCTATGGACTCTTTGTCCGGGACAAGGCGCGCGCGGTGATCTCCGGAGCGGGTGGTTTGATCATGACGACGACTAACGGCGGCAACCGCTGGGTGACGAGAACAACCGGCACGAAGGATCATTTGTTTGCGCTGGCGTTCGCTCCCGGTGATCCAATGCACGGCTGGGCCGCCGGAACCTTCGGTGCACTTCTCGCGACCACTGACGGCGGCATTACCTGGAAAGCGCAGACGACCAACACGACGGCACACTTATTCTCGGTAGCATTTTTCGATGCGAAGCTGGGCGTCGCGGTAGGTTCGCGCGGCACGTTGCTCGTCACCAATAACGGCGGCGCCGAGTGGAAGCCTTATCCCGGGCTCGGTAACGTATTCCTCACCGGAGTTTCCTTCGTATCCGCCAAGCGCGCAGTGGTAGTTGGCTATCAGGGAACAATTCTGCAAACGGATGACGGCGGCGCGAGCTGGCGAAATCTGAATGCGCTGGTCACCACCGATCTGCTTTCCGTTTTCTTCACTGACGAATTGCACGGCTGGGCCGCGGGCGATAACGGCGTCGTCTTGACCACCGGCGACGGCGGCACGATCTGGTTGCCGGTTAACGTACGCACCGCGCCGAAACTCACCACGCTATTTTTCGTGGACGAAACTGTGGGTTGGGCCGCCGGCGCTGATGGTCTGGTCGTGCGCACGGACGATGGCGGACTTTCCTGGCGGCGTTTGACCGCGGGGGGGCGCGAAGATCTCTCGCACATTTTCTTTCTGGATAATTCTCACGGTTGGGCGGTCGGCTCGCGCGGGAAGATTCTGTTTACAAGTTCAGGCGGGAAAAATTGGACCGTGCGTCCTTCGGGAACTACTAACCGGCTCAACTCGGTAACGTTTGTGAATCAACTGATCGGCTTTGCGGTTGGCGACAGTGGCACAATTCTTCGTTCGATAAACAGCGGCGTGACCTGGACGCCGATCGCGATCGAAGCGAAGGAAGATCTTTTCAGCGTTGCTTTCGTTTCACCTGAAAGCGGCTGGATTGTGGGCGCGCGTGGACTCGTGCTGCATACAACTGACGGGGGTCAGACCTGGGCCTCACAAAAAACCAACACCTTCAGTTGGCTCGAAGACGTGCGCTTTACCGACCCGCAACATGGCGTGGCCGTCGGTTCCAACGGCACGATCCTGCGCACGGAAGACGCCGGCGAAACCTGGAAACGCGTTGATAAGAATTTGCGTGAATGGCTTTATGCGGTGACCTTTGCCGATGGACAGCGCGGCTACGCCGTGGGCGGCAGCGGCATCATTTTGCGCACCGACGACGGCGGCGCCACCTGGAAAGATATGGAAAGCGGCCTTGGCACAAATCTCTTTGCGGTGGCGGTTGGCGGACGTGATGACGTGCTCGTCACCGGCGAACAAGGGCGAATAATTCATTCGAGCGATGCCGGCTTGCATTGGGAGCAGCAACCGACTATCACCAGCGCGCCACTCTATTCCGTTGTCTATCGCGGCGGAGATAACGTCTGGGTTGCCGGTCGCGGCGGCGCCATCCTGCGTCGCACCGATTCAATCGCGACAGTTAGTATCCCAACTCCGCGGCTGCCACCGGCGCTGCGTGGCGGTGCTCCGAAG
>JBDUAQ010000087.1:0-12702 GCA_040004575.1 bacterium | reverse complement strand
GCTGTCAGATCCATCCAACTGCAATAGATCCGTCCGCGATGAGTTCCGCTGGAACGATCGACATCCAACGAAGGATAGACTAATGCGCCGCGAAAAGACTCCGCTGGTATGCGGATTTCAAACGGCAGTGTTTTTGTCGCGATGGTTACGGGCGTTCCCCATGTGTTTCCGCCGTCAAACGACTTATTAAACACGATGGCGTTGGCTGCATAGTCGTTCCAGGCAACATAAACTTCGCCGTTTGGTCCGACTGCCGGCGAAGCGCCAATCGATCGGCCTGGTCCAGATGGATCATCGGCTCGTTTGGTCGAGAAGCTCGCGCCGTGGTCTGTTGAAGTAGCCACGCGAACGCCGCCGCCGATCGAACCGCCAGAGGCCGCGTCCCAGGCAATGTACACATTGTCTCTAAACGGACTACTCAGATTCTGGTCGGCAGTGATCATTGGCTTGTCGTTAAAGTGGTTCTCTCCGTTCTCAAAATCAAAGAAAGTTACACCGGGATAAGTCTTGCCGCCGTCAGTGGAACGCGCCACAGCCATTTGCGTACCGTTGATGCCGTTGCCTTTCGCGAAGAAAACCACGATGTACCCGTAGAAGAGATTGCCACGGCTGTCGAAAGCGAGCGTTGGATCAGATCCGAAGTCGATCCCGCTTTTCGATTTTGGCGGTGGCAGCGGAAGATCTACGCCGCCCCAGCTCGTGCCGCCGTTCGCGCTGTAATAACCGCGCATCGGCAACCGAAAAATCTCGTTCGACCCGGCGGCCAGTGTCTTTGGTTTGCTCGGGTCAAGCGTTATGAAAGTTTCGCTTTGCGGACCGCACTCGTTGGAAACATCTACGTTGCTGCCGAAGGCGACTGATCCAGTCGTACCGAGGTTACCGTCAGAACCATTGTTGAGAATGAATTGATACTTGTCCCACCAGGTCGGGTCGTGGGAAGTGTTTTGCGCGACCGCGGGACGCAAACCTGGTGACGCAGTAAGAGCCAAAAGGATAAAAGCCATTCCCAGAAGAAATGACAACCGAAATCTTGTAATCATTGAGCAGACTCCTTGAAAGGGGCGCCGTCTTCATTGGCGGGCCAGATTAGAGTTTTGAAGTCCCCCCGAAAGAAACTTCGGATGAGACTATCGCAGACACTCACAAGCAGAACGATTCACCGGGGCACGGGAGGCCAGCATTCTAACCCCGATCCAATGCGATGCGAAAGCTTCGCGATGGCGGCGTCAATTGAACCGCCGGGCGAAACCGGATATAAAGGACGGCACTCAAAACCTTGAAGGAGAAGTTTTCACTTGCCGCAAAGCAGACACCGAAAGACTAACAAGGCAAAGAAACGACCGAGGGGCCTTTATCCGGCAACCAAGCCGAAAGCGCCTAGCGGGACTAATAACGCGGCCAGAACAATTGCTATTGTCATTGTGCTCGCGCTCGCTGCGTCAGCTGTCGCCTACTTGATCGTGAATCGAAAAGGAAAGGGTGGCGACGAAATCACGACCGCGTCCGGGCTCAAATATACAGAGGTTGTAGAGGGAACCGGAGTCACGCCGAAAAAAGGTCAGACCGTCAGTGTGCAGTACACCGGCACGCTTGAGAATGGCAAAAAGTTCGACAGCTCTTACGATCATCCGGGGCAACAGCCCTTGGAGTTTCAATTAGGAACACCCGGTATTATTGAAGGGTGGAATGAAGGAATAGCCACAATGAAAGTTGGCGGAAAGCGTAAGTTAACCATTCCACCAGCGCTCGCCTATAAGAACTTCGGCAAGCCACCGCAGATACCGCCTAATGCCACTTTGATCTTCGACGTTGAGCTAATGGGTGTGAAATAGCTCGGACATTGCTTTCAGTTTCTTGAGAGTTCTCGTTACTTCACACCTTTTCTATTACATTATAGTTGCATTGTCTCTAACGACCTCCTCCTTGTATCTGACATCGCGTAAGATAGCTGAACTCTCCTGACTCGCCCCGGTTACTCGATTCAATCAATTCGTTGTCAGAAAGATGGAGGTTGTACTAATGAAGACAAGAAACTTGCGAAGAACTTTTTTCGCTGCGATTTTATGTTTGGTTGCGCTTAGCCTGACAGCTTCGGCGTTTGGCCAGGGCAAGAGCGGTGGTGGACGCGGCTCGGGCGGAGGCGCAGGACGTGGCGGTGGACCGCCTGCTGGTGTGGGTGTCGATCGCGGACTTGGCAATGCGTCCGACAGATCAAACGGAAGATCCGATCGCGGACTCGAAACCGCCTCTGGTCGTTCCAATGGTCGCTCAGACGCTGGTTTGAATCGGGCCCGACTCGCCGCAGATAATCGGCGTGAAGCTGACAGAGAACTGCGCGAGCATCCAGGCATCGCCACCACGCTGCATCTCAACGCCAACAATTTGAGAAGCGGCTATCAAGCGGCATTGGTGACCAACCCCAACCTGAAATTTGGCCAGTATGTTGCAGCTACTCGACTCGCGCAGAATCTCAGCGGGAGATTTCCGAACATTACGCGGAGTGCCATTCTCGCAAGTTTGGCTGACGGCAATAGCTTGGGTCGCACCCTGCAGAACCTTGGTTTGAGTTCGCATGAAGCGAACAATGCGAAGAAGCAGGCTGAACGCGAACTGAAGCAAGCCAGGCATTGATAAACGGGGCCAGGTGACCGGGTCCATTTGATGATTTAGAAAAAGAAGCCAGCGCCCGTCGAATTGGCGGCCGCTGGTTTCTCACTTCTGAGATCTAACATCCTCACGGCCGATAAAGTGCCGCAGTAAGAATCCCGAGCAGAATCTTATCGACGCCTTCAAACAAAACCTGCTTCACCACCGGGCCGAGTTCAACCAAAGATACTACTGTGCTGCCGTGAATTTGATTAGTTACTCGCCTGAGAGTTAATCTGCTACGCAACTCTAAACTTCGCCCAATCGAAGAGCAGCCAGGAGAGGATCCGCCATGAGCGCGAACACTTTAACCATCACCGACAATCGCACCGGGAAACAGTATGAGGTCGCAATCGAGAACGGCACCATCAAGGCCATGGATCTGCGGCAGATCAAGACATCTGACGACGACTTTGGCTTAATGACTTACGATCCCGCGTTCATGAACACGGCCTCCTGCAAGAGCCGCATCACTTTCATCGATGGCGACAAGGGGATACTCGAATATCGGGGCTATCCGATTGATCAACTCGCCGAAAAGAGCACGTATCTCGAAGTTGCTTACCTGCTACTCAACGGTGAACTGCCGACCGAATCGGAGTTAAAAGCATGGAAACACAACATCACCTATCACACGTTTATTAACGAAAGCATCAAGAAAGTAATCGACGGTTTTCACTACAACGCTCATCCCATGGGAATGTTTGAAGCCACCCTCGGCGCGCTTTCGACTTTTTATCCCGATGCGAAAGACATTTTTGACGTCGATTCTCGCAACAAGCAGATCTTCCGGCTCATCGCAAAGGTTCCGACGATTGCCGCCTTCGCGTATCGTCACCGGATCGGAATGCAGTATGCCTATCCCGATAACGATCTTGGTTACGAAGGCAATTTTCTAAACATGATGTTCAAGACGACAGAGTTGAAATACAAGCCTGATCCGGTACTTGAACGCGCGTTGAGCGTGCTTTTCATCCTGCATGCCGACCACGAACAGAATTGCAGCACCAACGCGATGCGCAGTATCGGCAGCGCGCAGACTGATCCGTTTTCTTCTTTAGCGGGCGCGGCGGCGGCGCTTTATGGGCCGCTGCACGGCGGCGCCAACGAGATGGTCTTGCGCATGCTGAAAGAGATTGGCTCGGTCGATAAAGTCCCCGAGTACATAAAGCGGGTGAAGGCCGGAGAGTTTCGCCTGATGGGGTTTGGCCACCGCGTCTACAAGAATTACGATCCGCGCGCGCGGATAATCAAGCAGGTTGCCGACGAAGTGTTTGAAGTTACCGGCAAAGATCCAATGCTGGAACTGGCGCTGGAGTTGGAACGGATTGCGCTTGAAGACGAATACTTCGTGAAGCGCCGGCTCTATCCCAACGTGGATTTCTACTCCGGCATTATTTACAAGGCCATGGGTCTGCCAGTGGACATGTTTCCGGTACTGTTTGCGATTCCGCGCACCTCAGGATGGCTGGCCCAGTGGGTAGAACTGCTCGAAGATCCGGATCAGAAAATCGCGCGCCCGCGACAGATATATTTGGGGCAACGCACGCGTGAGTATGTACCAATTGAACAGCGAAAGACGGTGGAGAGCGGTGCGGCTTGGGCATAAAGGACGACAAGAAGAACAGGAAACGACTAAGGCGAGCTGTCTGTTGAGACACGCTCGCCTTAATTTGTTCAGGGAGGCTTTCGGTAGGTTGGAATCCAAAGTGTGGCCTTGTGCCCCACCCAGAAGAAGTCGCAAGCCTTTAGTTGGGGTTGGCCCAGCGAAGCACGAGCGAGGTGTGAATCAGAACCTGGGAGTTTTGGTGAGCGTCGTGAGGCTGAATCTTAGAATGCTGAAGGATGGTGCACCCGGCAGGGCTCGAACCTGCGACCTTCTGATCCGAAGTCAGACGCTCTATCCAACTGAGCTACGGGTGCGGGAACAACGGTGAATAGTAAATGGTGAAAAGTGAATAGTAAATCGTGCGCGGTTACAACTTCTATTTACGCTTGACCTTTAACCTTTCACCTTTAACTTTTCACCATTCACTGTTTCCCCTGGAATTCGTGTCTAACAAAGCGCACCATCGCATTGATCTCTTCAGGTGAAAGCTTGTCCTTAAACTTGGGCATGCCGTCGCCGCCATTTTTTATCTGATCAACGTAATCCTCGTCCAGGTGTTTGACGACCTTGCCTTCCTTTAAGCTCGGAACCTTCAGCTTCTGGTTGTCTACTTTTACCAGTCCGCCGTCGCCTTGATCCCCATGACATGCGGAGCAGTGCTTGGCATAGTTTGCGCGCGCGAAAGCGAATTCGTCGGGCGTCGCGGTGGCCTTCGCTGCCGGTGTAGTCGTTGTGGCTGGCGCGTTGTTCAGAGTCTTACTACAACCGGCAACAAGAAAGATCGCGGAAATTACCAACGCAAGTATACAAACCTTCATGGACAGTTCTCCCGGCTCTAAAGTTCTTGTTGTGGGGACAACGGAGTATAGCAGCGATTCGCGGGTCGGGTGAAATCATGGATGTCCCGCGCGATAATGGATCACTTTCACTTTTTCGATCGTAACCAGGCCATCTTTGATCAACTCATCCAGCACCGGCAGAAACTTCTCAATCTTGTCAAGACTGTCCACAATCTCAATGATCATTGGCATGTCTTCCGACAGGCGAAGAATCTTCGCGGTGTGCAATATGCTGTGCTTGCCAAAGCCCATCACGCCTCGCAGCACGGTGGCGCCCGCAAGGCCCGCTTCTCTTGCCTGCAACACGATCGATTCATACAGCGGGCGATGACCGTGACGATCACTCTCGCCAATGAAGATACGAAGCAGATAGCCTTCCGCCGGAATCGTCATGCGAACCTCAAAGTATCTTTGCGAGCGAATAGCCAACCCAAACCAGCAACAACCCGCCAAGGTTTGAGACGCCAATATTTAAAAGGGCCAAACCCATTTCGCCATCGCGCAGGAGCGTAAACGTTTGCAAGCCAAAAGATGAAAACGTCGTGAAGCCGCCCAGCAATCCGATCAGCACCACTGTTCGCACAGTTGGGTTAACCAGGTAACGATCGAGCATCAGATAGAAGAGCAAACCGGCGAGGAAGCAACCCACCAGATTTACTATGAGCGTGCCGGTTGGAAACGTTTCACCGAACCTTTTCGCAATCGACTCCGAGACCCAGTACCTCAGCAACGTGCCCCCTGCCCCCGCGAGCCCGATGTAAATTAACCGTAACATTCCTTGGTGGAGTTTAGCGTCTGACGGTGAAAGATAATAGCGTTTGCCTTGTAAGGTCTCAGAGTTTCTACGAGGCCGCCTGCTCCATAGACATTCCCCAAAGCCACTACAGTGGTGGAAACCGAACATTGAGGGGATCCAAAGCGGGATGCCCTCCTCGGTTGCAATCACCCTCCGGACTAGGCAGAATACCTGTGCGCGTCAGCAATCATCGCTGTTATAACCAAAGCGAATTCTCGTCACAATCTTAGAGGTTATTGCAAATGAGTACGGACAAAGAAACAGGGGTCGCGGCAAGAGGCGCGCTCAGGCTCGCCCCCAATTGCGATGAGATCGAGGAGCAGAAAGCCAAGCTGCCACGACAGTTTGTCAACTTCACTTTCTATCACGCGCGTCCGGAGTGGCGCTCACTGGCGGAGGACGATAAGCAACGGACCAAGGAAGAGTTTGTCAATGCGGTCAACGAGTTTCGTCAACAACTAATGATCCACACTTACTCGACGATCGGATTGCGCACCAATGTTGACTTCATGATCTGGCGCATCGGTGCGGAACTCGATCCGATTCAGGAGATGACGTCGCGGCTCAATCACACCCAGATGGCAAAGTACCTCGAGCCTTCGCAATCGTTTCTATCGATGACGAAGCGCTCGATGTACATCGACAAAGACAATCCCAAACACGTGGAAGACCGGCTGCATATCGTTCCCGGTAAGTCAGACTATCTTTTCGTTTATCCGTTTGTGAAAACTCGAGAGTGGTATTCGCGCACACCCGACCAGCGTCAGGAAATGATGGACGAGCACATTCGCATCGGCACCAAGTATCGTTCCGTCAAGCTTCACACTACCTATTCGTTTGGTTTGGACGACCAGGAATTCGTGGTCGCGTTTGAGACTGACAATCCGGCAGATTTTCTCGACCTGGTGCAGGAGCTTCGCGAGACGAAGGCAAGTTCCTACACCTTGCGCGACACGCCCATGTTCACTTGCCGCCAACGCACACTTGCGGAGTGTCTTGAAGCGCTGGGGTAAACAATCAGCGGGGGCAAGCCCACCTTCCCAACCTGAGAGCTTAATTTACTCGCAGGGTTGATCTCAGTTTGAAAGCCTTTCAAGCCAATCTTAGAACTCAAACCGAATCAGCTCGTGGTCGGGAAGGCGGGCTTGTTCCCGCTGTTATCCTGTCGTTAGTAGTGTTCTTCATTTATCTGTTCCCTCCTTTCTCACTCGGACAATCAGGATCAAGCACCATAGAAACGCATCCGGAGTACCTCTGGTATGAAGCCGAAAACATGCGCGGCTTCGGCACTAAGCCTACCGGCGAACCAATTCAAAACCCTTCATGGATGAATCTTCGCAAGGTCGACGCTCCCGGTTGGGGAATCAACGGCCCAGGTGTGTCGGCCGAATGGTCGCAGGGCGGCGAGAGCGAATGGAACTCCGCTGCCGCGAGCTCGGATGAGACTACTGCCAGGATCTATCAGGACTTCGAAATACCGCGCGGAGGCAACTACAAGATTTGGGTGCGCTACGCTGACTGGGCCAATCGTTCTGAGAACTTTGTGATACGAATTACGCAGGGAGGCACGGATAACTCCGCGTCTCCGAGTCCCCGCGTCTCCGCGTCTCGTGAAGTCTTTCGTCACGAGTTTGGAACGAAAGATGTCATCGACGCTCACGACGAAGTCAGCCTGTATTGGGGCTGGGCCTTTGCCTGGGATGGTGCCGGCGCGCAACTTGAGAAGGGGCCGGCTCGTCTTGCAATTGAAATTGAAGGGCCCGCCGAGGCGCGACGACACGTCGATTGTGTGCTGCTGACAAATGATCTTGCTTACGTTCCCGACGGACGGCGCAAGCCCGACTTCGCCGCCGCGCGTTACCTTCGCGAGTGGTCAAATGCGCGCACCAAACTTTCATCTCTACTTCAACCCGCGTCAGCCGTAGCCCCTGCGCCCACGTCCTGGCAACGTCACGCAATCGCCGGCCGCGATTTCCTGATGCCCTGGAACATCAATCCCGAATTCTGGAAACTCTACGACAAACCCGCCGCAGAGCGTCCGCTTTATCCATTCAACGCCGAGCCCATTGAAGAGTTCGTGCAGAAATACAAAGGCACGCGCGATGTCCCACTATTTAGTTCGAAATTCGTAGTGCCGGTAATTTACATCAACAACCTGCCCGAGTATTTCAAGGAAGGCAGTCCCTTTCTGCGTTATCTGCGTGAGACGAAAGTTCCGTTTGCAATTTTGATCAACTACGGCTCGGCGACCATGTCGTCCGAGGACGGTCAGGCTGCGTGGAAACTTTTGACTGGCGAATTCAAGGATCAGTTTCTTGGTTGGATGTCGGGTGAGAGCGTGGGCTACGTTTGGGAGCAGTCGCCCGCGGAGTTGAAGATTTCAGCTGCGATGTCGCGGCGTCAGCTGCTCGAAGCGCACCGCGTCTTTTATACCAACGCAATCGCGCGCAAGTGGGCGGCGATCTTTCATACCGAGACCGGCGCTATGTGGGACAAACTGATCCCCGCGCAGTCAACTTCAAGCACTTCATTTGCGCACGCGTTAACGGAATGGGGGGTGCGCTTGCTGGGCCTTGAGACTGCGGCGGTGCAACCGATGTTTGCAATGCGCACTGCCTTCACGCGCGGCGCGGCGCGGCAATATGGAGGGAACTTTCTTTACTATCACGCGCCAAATTTCGGGGACACCGCGACGACGTTTACCAGGCAACAAAACTTCGCCGGGCCGGACAATTTTTTTCACTCACGTTATGGCGCCACGATGGGCCCGTCGCTCTCCTGGTATCGCAAGAGTTATTACTTCTATTACATGTCAGGCGCGTCGGGCATCTATCTTGAACAAGGTTTCGATCAATTCTTCAAACCCGGTCCTGGCGATCATGAGTTTCAGTTGAATCCGCTCGGTCGCATTACCGATGAGTTTATGCGCTTCGCCGAAAAACATCCTGACCGCGGTACTCCGTATACACCCATTGCGTTTCTGCTCGACCCGGCACACGGTTGGGACATCACTGACTATCCGCAATGGCCGTTTGAAGTTTCGCAGATCAACCGCAGCGACCGCGCGCTTCGTGAACTTTTCGGGGTCGCCTATTTCCCAGGTCTGGTGGTCGAAGGCGAGCCGGCAACGGGCGATCGGCAGGCGTTTGTTAACGGCGTGTTTGGCGATATCTTCGATGTGCTGGTCGCATCTGAAGTCCAAAGTTCAACGTCCAAAGTCCAAAGTCCTGTCAGAACGGGGAGCCGTAGCGACCGCGTCCCCAGCAAAGTCCCAAGTCCAAAATCCAAAGTCCAAAGTCAGCAGAGCATGAGCCCGAAGAAAGGCGCCGGGACTAAGAACGAAGGGTTGGCATACGAAGGCAGCGACGTGAAAGACGACTCTGCTCCAGCAGTTTCCCCTTTCCCCGTTCCCCATTTCCCCGATTACCCGCTTGACGCTTACCGCGCAATTGTAGTTGGCGGCCAGATCGAATGGTCGCCTCAGTGGATTCAAAGACTCGTCGACTACGTAAAATCCGGCGGCACGCTGGTGCTGAACTCAGCACAGGTGAAGGGCGTTCCGGCGGATCTCATCGGACTGCGTCTCACCGGCGCGACTGGCGAAGCGCACAACGCGCGCTGTCTTTCACCCGGCGAGGCGGCGCAGGACTTGCACGGCCAGGTGTTTCGTTATGAGAAATTGGAACTAAAAGGAGCGCTCGCGCTGATCACTACTACCAACGACGAGCCGCTCGTCACAGTCAACAAGGTCGGCAAGGGGACCGTCGTGTTTGCCGCCATTCCTGATCTGCTCGGCGAAGACGAACGAATCACCCCTTTGACCGCGCACATGCTAGCGCATGTCTTCGCAGACGCCACTCCGATCAAAGTTAGTGGTGATGTCGAATATCTCATCAACCGGAATGACAAGGGCTGGGTCGTCACACTCTTCAATAACAACGGCATCTTCAAACCACAGCAAGGCCTGGCCCAGGTTGATCGCAGCGCTTACGTCAATGCCACCATCAGCCTAACGGGCCAACCGATTCAAAAGGCTTTGGATTGGACTAGCGACAAAGGAGTTGAAGTGAAAAGCCAGAATGGACTGAGTAGCGTGACGGTAACGATCGCTCCCGGCGGCATTGCCATCATTGAACTGCGAAGTCAGAACCGGGAGCGGTAGCGACCGGGTAAGCGTGCATTCCTCTCCGGCCGCTCGGGTGAAGCAAACGTTGCTGCTCCGGAAGACCTTTCCCAGCGCTTAGCGCTGCTTTGATTTGCTGGTTCACAGACGACTTACTTTCCCTTTTTGGTGAAGACAAGTTTTGTTAACCCTCCATGATACAAACGCTCTCAGAAGTAGAAACTCTCGGGTTTCTCACAATTCAGACAGATCTATTTACTTAAAGATAGTCCGATTTCTCGATTTCTTCTACAGAAAACCGATCTACTTATGCTTTTTGCGGGAAATAGAAATCCGGGTTGGCGCCGAAAATCTCGACTCTTGTAAGGTCGAGCCGTTGGTTTGTGAAGGAGTCGGAACTTGATCCCCGAACTTCACTCGAGGAAGTCCGCGACCGTTCATCCTGATCTTTTGGTCCAGCGCGCGTTCACCTGTTCAGCGTACTGGCGATTTTCTCCAACAGTCTTTCAGCGTCGAAAGGTTTGGCGAAGGCTTCTGAGCAACCGGCGGCGCGTACGTCGGCTTTGACGGCTTCAGTGAGGTAGGAACTGATGACGAAGATTGGTATCTGCGAGAGTTTAGCTTGAGAGTGAATCCGCCGGGCTGCATCCACTCCGTCCATCTCAGGTAAAGACAGATCCATGATTATGAGATCGGGATGCACCCAACCGGCTTTCAGCAGTCCTTCCAGGCCGTCCTCGGCTGCGATGACTTCATAACCTCTCCGTTGAAGCAAAACTGTGCAGTTCTCGTGTGTCTGAATAGTCTTCAACCAGCAGGATCGTCCCCTTGGCCGTTTTTGTTGATGATGCACGTCGCGTAGCTGTTGCTTTGGCAGGACTCATGGTTACCTCACAAATCGGAAGTTGGAATTCAGGGGTGAGATAACGGGGCCGGTAGAGAAAAGATTAGCATGTAACACCCGTTACTGGAAACTGCCGGCAACACCCTGGGGGCAAATGACAGCTGGCCACTGCAATAAGCGACCCTTCGGAACGTTCTTGTCTCGCATTCGGTGACGTGCGTTGGCCGTTACTACCATGTGTTAGCTACAATGAGGTTTCCATTTAGTACAGGAGGGGTATCATGTTCTCGACGAATCGCACTAAACTCTTGGTTCTTGTTAGCTTGATTTTGCTGATCGCTGCTTCGGCAGCGTCGAAGCCGCGAAAAATGCAACGAATCCAACCGGGCTCATGGGGCGCTCCACATATCAGAATCGACATCGAGCAAAACTCGGCAACCATCGACTATGACTGTGCTAATGGCACGATTGAAGGTCCGCTGACGTACGATAGGAAAGGCAATTTCACCTGGCGCGGCACTCACAATCGAGAACACGGTGGGCCAATCCGAATTGATGAGAAGTCTAACGGCCGCCGGGCAATCTATACGGGCTCTATCAAGGGCGACACAATGACGCTGACGGTAAAGCTGGCGGACACCAACGACGTAGTGGGCACGTTTACGTTGACCCGCGGCGGACGAGGAAGAATCTTCAAGTGCATGTGAGTGTAGATTGCCGGTAACGATGGCGAAAGTGGCGTGGAAGTTCTTGATAAGTGGCGAGGTGCAGGGAGTTGGTTATCGCTTCTTCGCGCAACGCGCGGCGGCGCGCCATCAAGTATTGGGTCATGTACGTAATCTTCGCGACGGAAGTGTCGAGGTAGTTGCCGAAGGATCGGCGAGTGCGGTTGAGGAGTTTAAAAAGGACCTGGTCACCGGTCCGCAATGGTCCCGTGTAGAGCGAGTTGAGGAAATCAGCCTCGAACCAACTGGTCTCTACGCAAGCTTTAGAATTGAACGCTAACAAAGTAGACAGTGGTCAGTGGTCAGTTGCACTATCCAGGAACCACTGACTATCAGCCTCTGATCACTGATCACTGACCACTGACCATTGTCTAAACCATATGGACGATCTGAAAAAACTGATTCGCGAAGTGCCGGATTTCCCGAAACCCGGCATTAATTTTTATGACATTACCACGCTGCTGAAGGATCCCGACGGACTGCGCAAAACTGTGGACGCGTTAGCCGCGGAGTACGAAGGTGAGAAGGTTGACACTGTGATCGGCGTCGAGGCGCGCGGCTTCATCTTCGCGCCGGTGCTTGCCTATCACCTGGGCGCTGGCTTCGTGCCGGTGCGCAAACCGAAGAAGTTGCCCGCGGAGTGTGCTTCAATTTCGTATGACCTCGAGTATGGGCAGGACACGCTCGAGATTCATCGTGACGCGATAGGCAATGGCCATCGAGTAATTATCGCGGACGATCTGCTGGCCACCGGTGGCACCGCAAGGGCCGTTTGCGATCTGGTTGAAGGACTGGGTGGAACAGTCGCGGGTCTGGTATTCGTGGTGGAATTGGAATTCCTGCCCGGTCGTCAGAAACTCGCAGATTACGATGTGCGGTCCTTGATTAAATATCAGAGCTGAAAACCGTGAAGAGTGAAAGGTGAAAAGTACCCCGCGGAGGGCCCGTTTGCTGTTTACTTTTCACTCTTCACCATTCACTATTCACTGGCCTTGTGCTCCCGTAGCTCAGTTGCATAGAGCGTCCGCCTCCTAAGCGGAAGGTCGCGCGTTGGAATCGCGCCGGGGGCACCACTTTTCCGAGTTCGCACACAGTTTGGCACACAAATTGAGGCCGAATC
>JBDUAQ010000258.1:0-3799 GCA_040004575.1 bacterium | reverse complement strand
CCGCAACACCGTCAAGCAGAAAGCCACACCTCGAGCAGAACCTGGTTACGTCCGAGACTTGCTGCTGTCCGCATTGGGGACAATACATTCGAGAGACCTCGCTAGCCTGAATGTCTATGATCTGCGCTAAAAGACCTGGGCTAGATAATAAACCCAGGCGGACTGATCCCGGAAAGAATCTTTAACACAACCAGCGCTTGCGCCTGGCATCCTGCCGCGCGGACGACTGTCTCAGAAAGTAGATCGATCAACGGTCGCGTGCCGCCTGAGGGCACAGCAATATGTTTCAACAGGCAGTCATCGTCGGCAAAGCTGCTGAACGCACGCTTCCGAGTCGCTTCGACTTCGTCTAAGTGGTCCTTGACTTTCCCCGGCGTCGAAAGGTATTCCGGCAGCGTCCACTCAAACGGATCATCCCAGAGGTTTGAAGTTATGCCGCCGAAAGTCTGTTCGATTGCAGCAGCGCCTCGCAGCACGCTTTCGCCAATCGCCGGGAGCTGGTCCATGGCTGAGGGCGATCCTGTTTGCGCGGGGACGGTATACAAAGTGTCAATCGAAGTTTGCTCAATCAACGCGCACGAGTTTACATACAAACGCGCAAACTCTCGGTCGAGGCTTTCTACAATCTGACGCTTGCCGAGAGTTTGCGCGTTTGCGTTTTCGTCCATACGCTGGCCACGTCTACCAAAGCCAGAGAGCTGAAGCGAGTGGGTCTACTTCTCTTTTGAGCGCCGATCAGTTTCTTCAATCACGGTGCCGTAATTCCGGCCGCCGAAGTTGAAGCCGGTGTAAACATGGCCCTTGGCCCCCACGCGCGCGCCGCGCGAAGGAACACCACGACGAGTTACAACCCAAAGCCTGCCGGTGCCGTCATCGATCTCGTAAGCGCCCTGGCCCAGAGCGCCATAGCTGTCTCTGACGGTCCCCACGATCGCCACCTCTTTGTTTCGATAGCGGGCCGGGTCGGCGTTTATCTTGGAAATCGTTGTTTGACTGGGACAGGCTGTTAGCAGCAGCACCGCCGCAAGAATGAACGATGCGGCGCCGATTTTCTTCACTAAATGCATACGCGTCTCCTTTTCCATTTTAGCTTTCTAAGAGGGAGAGCGCCGCATCAGACTTCTGAAATGGGAAACACTGCGGCACTTAACAGATGCCGCCCGCTCGCAAATCGTTTTCTGCAAATATCGCTCGCGCGGCGGCATTTTCCAATATTACTTGCCAAACCAGCCAATCGGCTTGCCCGACAAATCAACCCACACGCTCTTCACATTCGTGTACATCTCGAGCGCGTGCTTGCCCATCTCTCGTCCGTAACCTGACTGCTTGTAGCCGCCAAACGGCGAAGCGGCATTAAACATGTTGTAGGTATTGATCCAGATCACGCCCGCCTTTATCTCTTTCGCAAAACGATGCGCGCGGGTGATGTTGCTGGTCCAGATGCCGGCGGAGAGGCCATAGATCGTTTCATTGGCCTGCTTGATCAAATCGTCTTCGTTCTCAAACGAAATCACAGAAACTACCGGCCCGAAGATCTCCTCCTGGGCGATCCGCATCTGGTTTTTCACGTTCGAGAAGATTGTCGGTTGATAGAAGTAACCATTCTGAAAAGCTCCTTCGAGCGTGGGGCACTCGCCGCCTGCAACTACCGTGGCGCCTTCAGACCGCGCAATGTCAGCATAGCTCTTGACGCGGTTGAGTTGTTCCCGCGAGACCTGCGGACCCATGTGTGTGGCCTTGTTCATCGGGTCGCCCACGACGATCTTTGCGGACTTCTCTTTCAGTCGATCGAGAAACTGGTCCTTCACCGCCTCCTGCACAAACAAACGCGAGCCGGCGCAGCACACCTGGCCCTGATTAAAGAAGATGCCCATCATCGCGCCGTTGACTGCCTGCTCAATGTCAGCATCCGCAAAGACAATGTTTGGCGCTTTGCCACCGAGCTCGAGCGAAACCTTCGTCAGGTTTTCGGAGGCGGCTCTGGCGATCAACTTGCCAACTTCCGTCGAGCCAGTGAACGCAACCTTGTCGATGCCTGGATGCGACGCCAGCGCCGCGCCGGCAGTTTCACCGTAACCGGGAACGATATTGACCACGCCCTCAGGAAAGCCGGCTTCCTGAATCAACTTCCCTAACTCCATGGCAGTGACGGGCGTTTGTTCAGCGGGTTTTAGGACTATCGTGTTGCCGGCAGCCAATGCCGGCGCCAATTTCCATGCAGCCATCAGAAGCGGAAAGTTCCAGGGAATGATTTGTCCACAAACGCCAACAGGCTCACGCAGGGTGTAGTTGAACATCTCGCCGGGAACAGGAATCGTTTCGCCTTCGATCTTCGTAGCCCAACCGGCGAAGTATTCAAAGTTTTCCGCGACTTGCGGCAGATCAACGTAGGCCGACTCCTTAATCGGTTTGCCATTGTCAGCAGTTTCCAGTGCCGCCAATTCCCCGCTGTGCTCTTCAATCAACTGCGAGAGTTTGTAGAGCATGCGTCCGCGATCGCGCGCGCTGACTTTCGACCACTTGCCTTCAAACGCACGGCGCGCCGCGGCCACGGCCTTGTCGATGTCTGCTTTGTCGGCTTCAGCTACTTCAGCGAGCGGTTCGCCAGTGGCCGGGTTCGGAGTAGTGAAGGTCTTGCCGGATTCGGCATCAACCCACTGTCCATCGATTAGAAGTTGGTATTTGCGCGTAGTGTTTTCTTCGACTGGTTGTACTGATGACATCATGACTCCTCTATCAGGTGAACTCTGTGAAACCTCTGTGCTCTCTGTGTCTCTGTGGTGATCGCCTATGTAACCAAGTCCACCACAGAGACACAGAGAACAGAGAGAACGCACAGAGAAAATCAAAAATCCGTCGTGCCGGCAAGTATCTGCCGGAGCACATACGGCAAAATTCCGCCGTGTTGGTAATAGTCGATCTCAATCGGTGTATCGATGCGCAGCATGACCGGCACGTCTTCAGTCTTGCCTGAGGCTCGATGAATCACCAACGTCAAATCCTGCTGCGGTCTGACTTCGTCTTTTTCCAGGCCAATCAAATCAAACGTCTCTGTGCCGTCAAGCCCCAACGTTGCTGCGTTCGTTCCTTCTTTGAACTGACAAGGCAACACACCCATACCGACCAGATTGCTGCGATGAATCCGTTCGAAGCTTTGCGCAATCACGGCCTTGACACCCAGCAGTCGCGTTCCTTTGGCAGCCCAGTCGCGCGAGCTTCCGGTTCCATATTCCTGCCCGGCAATCACAACGAGCGGCACACCTTGCGCCTGATATTTCATCGCCGCATCGTAGATACTCGTGCGATCGCCGTCGGGGTAATGTATTGTTACACCACCCTCAACACCGGGCACCATCAGGTTTTTGATGCGTACGTTCGCAAACGTGCCGCGCACCATCACCTCGTGATTACCGCGGCGGGAACCGTAGCTATTGAAGTCTTCGATCGTCACGCCTTTTGTCTGGAGATACTGGCCAGCCGGCGAGTTAGGTTTGATGGCGCCCGCAGGACTGATGTGATCGGTCGTAACCGAGTCGCCAAAGATCGCGAGCGGTCGGGCGCTCAGCACGTCGCGCCACTCTTCAACTTCATTACTAAAGCCTTCGAAGTAAGGTGGCTCCTGGATGTAGGTAGACTCCGGATCCCACTTATAGACGCTTCCCGTACTGGTCGGGATCTCATTCCACAAGGGATTCTGCGCTTCGAAGTCGCGATAGAGCCGGCGATAGGTTTCGGGATCCATTGCCGCGCTCAAGTGCGCGTTGATTTCCTGAAGGCTTGGCCAAATCTCGCTAAGGTA
>JBDUAQ010000257.1:0-3806 GCA_040004575.1 bacterium | reverse complement strand
CTGACCACTGACCACTGACCACAATCATGTTTCGTTTCACCACAGCCGGAGAATCACACGGTCGCGCGCTGGTCGCGATTGTCGAGGGTTTGCCTGCGGGCCTGCCGGTTGACGTCGCGCAGATCAATTACGAGTTACAGCGACGACAGTGGGGTTACGGGCGCGGCGGACGCATGAAGATTGAGCAGGACCAGGCGGAAATTCTGAGCGGCGTCCGTCATGGGCTGACACTAGGTTCACCAATCGCGCTCATGATCGAGAACAAAGACTGGGCGAACTGGACTGAAGTGATGGCCGCCGAGCCGCGCGATATAGCCGAGGAAAAGTCTCGGCGACTAAAACGACCCCGTCCTGGTCACGCTGACCTTGCCGGCGGCCAAAAATACGGCGCGCGCGATCTGCGCAACATTCTTGAGCGAGCGTCAGCGCGCGAAACGGCTGCTCGGGTTGCATGTGGAGCATTGGCAAAACAGTTGCTGGCTTCCTTCGGTGCCGAGATTCGCAGTCATGTAGTTCAGCTCGGAGGCATTCCGGAGAAACCGCTCCAACTATCGTGGCATGAAGTTGCTGCGATTCCTGACGATGCGCCGTTGCATTGCGCTGACACCGACGCCCAACAACAAATGATCGAGTTAGTTGATGCGAAGCGTGAGGCAGGCGACACGCTCGGTGGCGTCTTCGAAGTTGTCGCTCGCGGAGTCATCCCCGGACTCGGTTCGCACACCGCCTGGGATCTGAAACTAGACGGACAATTGGCGCGGGCAATCATGTCGATCCCGGCTGTTAAGGCGGTTTCGATTGGGGCCGGCAGCGAAGCGAGTGCGTTGCCGGGTTCAGAAGTTCACGACGAGATCGCTTACAACAACGAGACGCGAGCGTTCATTCGCGAAACAAACCGCGCGGGCGGTCTTGAGGGCGGTGTAACTAACGGCGAAGAGTTGCGAATTCGCGGACACCTGAAACCACTCTCGACGCTGCGCCGTCCGTTGCGTTCAGTTGATATCGATACGAAACAGGAAGAGTCAGCGGCGTTTGAGCGTTCGGACATTACCGCTGTTCCGGCTGCCGGCGTGATCGGCGAGGCGATGATGGCGCTTGTCTTGGCTGAAGCGATGCGCGAGAAATTTGGCGGGGATAGTTTGGGAGAAATGAAGCGCAACTTCGAAGGCTATCGCGAGCAGCTGCGTGGTTATTAAGATCATTGTGGGTCGGGTAATTCGGAACCGGGAGCGGTATGACTGGGTAACCCATTCAACGTGGAATCAATCAAATCGTCAGAGTTCGACAAGTGTGTCAAACCCGGTCGCTAGCGCTCCCGGTTCTGAATTTGTCTTCCCACTTCAGGCCAAGACTGACAGTTAAGCATCGTTCATCATAGAATCGCCATCGTAGGCAGCTCGAAAAGACTCGGCCTTCTAGTGGAGTTGGAAAACAAATAATGGCATTGATGGAAATAGTGACGTGGCCGAATAAGATCCTGGACGCGCCGGGCGATCCGGTGACGGATTTTGGCAACGGTCTGAAGAAACTCGTTGGCGATATGTTTGAGACGATGTACTCGGCGCCGGGCGTGGGACTCGCTGCGGTGCAGGTGGGGGTGGCAAAGCGGCTGTTTGTTATGGACTGCTCGGGAGGCAAGGATCCGGACCAGCAGATCGTAATGATTAACCCGGAAGTGATCCATGTTGAGGGCGAGCAGAATGGCGAAGAAGGCTGTCTGTCGTTTCCCGGGATTTTTACGCCGGTTGAACGCAGCCTGCGAGCCGTTGTTCGCGCGCATGATATCAACGGCAACGAGTTTGAGATTGACGACACTGAACTGACTGCCCGTTGCATGCTGCACGAGACGGATCACTGCGATGGCATCGTTTTTCTCGACAAGATGAGCGCTCTCAAACGTGAACTGGTGAAGCGCAAAATCAAAAAGCTGCAGAAGGCAGGTAAGTGGATCGCGAAATAGTAAGCAGTGAGCAGTGAGCAGTAAGCGGAAGGGCACCCGAGTCGGTGCCTTTTGTATTCCGCCTGCATACTGCTTACCGCTCACTGCTTACTGCTCACTCATTTCCCTGTGCTACTATTCCCAAAAACCTAATTGGAGTGAGATATGCCTACAGATTTTCGTAACGAACCATTTACAGATTTCAGCAAAAAAGAGAACGCGCAGGCCATGCGCGCGGCGCTCGCCAAAGTTAAGAGCGAGTTGGGCCGTGAGTATCCGCTCGTGATTGGAGGCCAGCGCATCACAACCGACGCTAAACTGGAAACCATCAATCCCGCTAATCGCACCCAGGTAGTTGGTCGCTTTCAGAAAGCTACAACAGAGTTGGCAAATAAGGCCGTTGAGTCGGCAGCCGCTGCTTTTGAAAGCTGGAAGAAGACCAGCCCAGCCGAGCGCGCCGACCTGCTGTTTCGCGTCGCTGCAATCTTGCGCGAACGGAAACATGAGCTGTCGGCCTGGATGATTTATGAGGTTGCGAAAACGTGGGCCGAGGCTGATGGCGACACCGCTGAGGCAATTGATTTTCTGGAGTTCTACGGCCGCGAGATGTTGCGCTATGCTGGCGATCAGCCGCTGGTCAAACTCGCGGGCGAAGAAAATCACCTTGAGTACATTCCGCTCGGTGTCGTAGCGGTTATTCCGCCGTGGAACTTTCCACTCGCAATTATGGCAGGTATGACCAGCGCCGCTTTTGTTACCGGCAACACAGTAGTCCTGAAACCTTCATCAGACGCGCCAACAATCGCCTACAAGTTTTTCGAGATTCTTGAAGAGGCCGGTTTGCCTGCCGGGGTAGTTAATTTCACGACTGGATCAGGAGCGGAAGTGGGCGACGTTATCGTTGACCATCCCAAGACGCGGTTCATCGCGTTTACGGGTTCAAAGGAAGTTGGCCTCAGAATCAACGAACGCGCGGCGAAAGTCCATGAGGGACAGGTCTGGATCAAGCGCGTGGTGGCGGAGATGGGCGGCAAAGATGCGATCATTGTTGCTGACGACGCGAACCTCGATGACGCGGCAACCGGAGTAGTGCAGTCAGCGTTTGGTTTTCAGGGACAGAAGTGTTCGGCATGTTCGCGCGCGATCATCGACGCCCGAGTCTACGATCAGATGCTGGAGAAAATTGCGGAACGAACTGAGAAAATCAAATTGGGCGACCCCGGCGATGGCGCAACGAATATGAGCGCGGTCATTAACGAGAAGGCTTTCAAAACAATCAACGCGTACATCGAGAAAGGCAAAAGCGAAGGTGGGCGAGTCCTGGTGGGCGGTGGCTCTGATGGTGAACAAGGGTTCTTTATTGAGCCTACTGTCATCGCTGACGTGAAGCCCGGCGCAATTATCGAGCAGGAAGAAATATTCGGACCTGTGCTCGCAGTGATCAAGGCAGATAATTACGACGACGCGCTAAAGATTGCCAACGACACGCAATTCGGTTTGACTGGCGCGGTCTACAGTGCTGACGAAGCGAAACTCGAGCGAGCACGGCGCGAGTTTCATGTTGGTAATCTCTACCTGAATCGTAAGTGCACCGGTGCGCTCGTTGGCGTTCATCCTTTCGGTGGTTTCAACATGTCAGGCACCGATTCGAAGGCGGGTGGTCGCGAGTATCTTTTGCTATTCATGCAAGCGAAAGTCTCCGCGGAGAAGATTGGAGCCGCTGCTCCTGCCGAGAAAAGGGCAGCAATCTAAGAAAAGTAAGAGCGGGGGCAAGCCCGCCTTCCCAACCCTGAGCTATCGAGGCTTGTCGCTTGCTTTCGAGATGAAGGCCTTCAAGTTTGAGAAAACCACCCAACTGCACAGTCTC
>JBDUAQ010000086.1:0-12927 GCA_040004575.1 bacterium | reverse complement strand
CAAGCTTCAGCTTGCGTTCTTCCGACCAGCAGCAACCTAAAGGTTGAACTCTAAACTGCTTCAGCGATCCTCACGCTTTTAAATTGAGTTATGGGATTTCCAGCTTTTCTACCACCAGCGCGCTGTTCTTCGAGCCAAAACCAATGCAGTTGCAGAGCGCGATGCGCACATCAGCTTTCCTGGCTTGATTAGGAACGTAGTCAAGATCGCACTGCGGATCGGGTTCGTCGAGGTTGATTGTCGGCGGAATCATTCCGGTGTGCATGGCACATAATGCAGCTGACAAACCCGCAGCGCCACTCGCGCCCTGTGGATGCCCAATCTGCGATTTAGTCGCTGACATCGGCGTCGTTATCGCACGGCCATTCAAAGCAATCTTGAGCGCGCTGGTCTCGATACGATCGTTAAGCACGGTCGAGGTTCCGTGCAGGTTTACGTAGTCAACTTCTTGGGGTTTTCGATTTGCATCAAGGAGCGCAAGCTTCATCGCCCGCGCAGGCTCATCGCCAGACTCCTCGAGACGCACGCGATGATAAGCATCACACGTGGCTCCGTAGCCGGTAACCTCAGCGTAGATTTTCGCGCCGCGCTCTTTCGCGTGTTGCAGCTCTTCAAGCACATAGATCCAGGCGCCCTCGCCGACAACTATGCCAGAGCGGTCCAGCGAAAACGGACGAGACGCGCGCTCGGGTTGATCATTCCAATCGTTGGTGAGCACGGTCATGAGGTTGAAGCCTGCCATGATTCCCGGTGCGATCGGCGCGTCCACGCCGCCGGTTAACATCATGTCCTGACGCCCTAGCGCGACGTGTTGAGCAGCATAGGCGATTGCGTCTGTCGAACTTGTGCATCCAGTTGAGATAATGTGTGAAAGACCGCGCAGGCCAAACGCCATAGACAACTCGCTCGACAAGCCGCCGTGCGTCGACGCTGGAATCGTATACACGCTCGCTTTGTTAGCCGGACCAATGTACCAGTAGGAATACTGCCGTTCCGTGAACGCGAGGCCGCCGCCGCCGGTTCCCAGGACTACGCCCATCGCTCGTCGTTGTTCTAACGAGAAATCGTCTGGAGACAGGGCTGCGTCCTTAATGGCTTCCCTGGCGGCAGCCAAAGCGAGCGGCACTGTTCTGGGAACATGCTTTCGATCTTTGGGATTGAGTTGCGCTTCCCAGTCGAAACCGCGAACCTCAGCAGCAATTTTTACCGGCGAGTTGGAAACGTCATAGGATTCGATTTTGCGGACGCCGCTTTCACCTCGAGTTAGCGCATTCCAAAATGCCTGGCGACCAATGCCGATGGGTGTGACGCAACCCAAGCCAGTAATTACCACTCGGCGCGGTTGTTTGAACTGAGAAAGCATGGGGCTTGATCCTATTCGAGTCGAGGCTGACAGGTCGAGTTCGCGCCACAGAATAACATGGTTATTAGCCGCAAAGACACAAAGACCAAAGCCTTGATTAGCTTTGCGGTCTTCGTGCCTTTGCGATTACTTTCCTGGGGCTTGAGCTAACTGCGTCAGCTGGGTGATTCGACTTTGGTTCCGCACTCATTGCAAAACTTCGCGCCGGGTTGCATTTGCGCTCCGCATTTTGCGCACGGCGCAGCGTGCACGGCTGTTTCCATTTTGGCGCCACACTCATTACAGAACTTCGCGTTTGCCAGGTTTGCCGCGCCACACTTTGGACACGCAGTCTTCGCGCCACCGCCGCCTGCTTCGCTCTTCGATTGATTCATCGCGTTCGACATGGCGCCGGCCATCGCGTTTCCAATCGCGAAACCGGCCCCCAATCCGGCGCCCGTCGCTGCACCGCCACCACCGGTGTTCTGTGCGGCATCGCGCATAGCGTCCGCAGCCTGGAATTGTGCGTAGCGTCCAACGTCGCCGATAACTCCCATTGAAGTTCGTTTGTCCATGGCAGCTTCAACCTCTGCCGGCAGCGAAATGTTTTCAATCACAAACTTGGTTAGATCAAGTCCGTATGCCTTAAAGTCGTCTGCGAGTTTTCCGCGCGTAAACTTTCCCAGTTCATCGTAATTAGAAGCGAGATCCAGCGCGGCGATCTTCGACTCTGCCAGCGCGTCACTAAAGCCGCTGACCAAGGTTCGTTTGAGCTGACCTTCAATGTCTTCGGTTACGAAGTGTGCGTTTGTGCCGGCAATCTCTTTAATGAAAGCTTGCGGATCGCCAACACGAATTGAGTAGATGCCAAAAGCACGCAGGCGTACCATCCCGAAATCCGTGTCGCGCATCATGACCGGGTTTGACGTGCCCCACTTTAGATCCGTGAACTGCTTCGTGCTGACAAAGTACACTTCTGCTTTGAATGGCGAATTGAACCCGTGCATCCAGGCGCCGAGCTTCGTAAGGATCGGCGTGTTGCCGCCATCGATCGTGTGCAGTCCGGGTCCAAACACGTCCGCGATTTGTCCCTGATGAACGAAAACAGCCGCCTGCGATTCGCGAACCGTCAGCCGAGCCCCGTTCTTTATCTCCTGGCCCTGCACCGGGAAACGATAGACCAAAGTGTTACCCGAATCATCGAGCCACTCAATTACTTCGATGAACTGAGAGCGGATGGCGTCAAATATTCCCATTATGTTTCTCCTTCTACGCGGCAAGGTGAGCCGCCACTCGGTTAATACGGCGCAAGTGTCCTGTTAGTTCGCGCCCGTCAATCGACGCAAGGAAATAATTGCATAAAGGACGCTTCAAAGGGAATGGCTACTGACCGAGTTGTCTCCGCTGGATTCAGGTTCGCGAGCACGCTTGCCCCAAAACTTGAGAATCAACAGGACGGTCAAACCGCCGGCTACATCGATAGCGCTATCATAAATCGACGGCGTGCGCGAAGGAACAAAGCTCTGGTGAAATTCATCCAGCAACGCATAAATCACTACGATGAGTAGTCCTAACTGAAACCAATAGCGCTGCAGAAACGCTTGGGAAGATGTAATGAACGCGCGTCTGACGAGAAACCCGAACACGGCATACTCAGTGAAATGTCCAGCTTTTCGCATAAGGAAATGCACGGCGGCCAACTTCGCCTCGCTAAGATTGGGGAAAAGCCACAGCAGTATGGGACGAACCATCCGCGAAGTATTGGACGCAGCAAACTGTTCCGTCGACGCAAACGAAATGAAGAGTATCCACAACACCAGCGGGCCATACCGCCAAATTCGCCGGCGTGCAGATTGGGGTTGCGTAATCATTAGGACTGAAAAGTACAAAGGGAAGCCGCACGTGCTGCTTCCCTCCTGCTGAATGACATGCTAACTGCGCAGACTATTGCGCTGCCGCGCCGGAAACGACTTCAATAATCTCATTCGTGATTGCGGCCTGACGCACTCGGTTCATGTTGAGCGTCAGCGAGTCGATTAGTTCGCGCGCGTTCTTGGAGGCGGAATCCATGGCGGTCATTCGCGCGCCCTGTTCAGATGCGATCGATTCGAGCAAGGCGCGGAAGATTTGCGTTTCTACCAGGCGAGGAAGTAGTCGCGCGAAGATCTCAGCCGGGGGTTGTTCGTAGATATAGTCGACCAAGGTCAATTGCTGGTCCGTGGTTGCGGGTGCCAAGTCCGCGGACGCTGCGCGCGCAACCGGCAAGAGCTGCTCCGTTGCCACGCGCTGTTGAAGCACCGACTTGAATTCGTTGTAGATAACGAATGCCTTATCAATCTCTTCGTCTTCGGTGAAGCGTTTAATCACATCCCGCGCAATCTCAAGCGCCTCCGAAAACTCCACGCGTCCCTTGCCGGTCACACCAATGTATTCACCAACCAGGTTCGCGCCGCGCCTGCGAAAGAAATCTCTACCCTTGCGCCCAACTGCCAGAATGTCGATTTGCTTTTCGGGGTTATCACGAATAAAAGTCTGCGCCGCCTTAATCAGATTTGTATTGAAGGCGCCGCACAAACCTTTGTCAGCGGTTACCAACACCAGCAGATAACGTTCATCACCTCGGGCGTCGAGTAATGGATGATGAAAATTCTCGTCCGTTCGGTCAGCTAGTCCACCGAGAACCTCGATCATCTTGTCAGCAAATGGGCGGGCAGTAACAACGCGATCCTGCGCGCGCTTGAGCTTCGCGGCCGAGACCATTTTCATGGCCTTGGTTATCTGCTGAGTGTTCTTAACCGACTTGATGCGCCGGCGGATGTCCAGGAGATTGGGCATTGATTGAGAAACTAGGCAGTAGCAGGTACGGCGGCCCCTGTTAAGGAAGCAGCAGATCTTTCAGTCCAGGTATCTTTGAAATCCGACAACACTTGCTTCAGATCCACGATGATTTCGTCGGTCAAACTCTTCTTCTCGCGGATACTTTGCAACAGACCTGGATGGGAGTTTTCAACGAACTTCAGCAGCGCAGCTTCAAAGTCGCGAACATCTTCGATTGCAACGTCATCAGTATAACCATTGCTGGCCGCCCAAATGATCAGCACCTGGTTCTCAATATTCATTGGTCGATATTGAGGCTGCTTTAGTATTTCAACCAAGCGCTCGCCACGAGCGAGCTGCGCCTGGGTCGCCTTGTCCAAATCGGATCCGAACTGAGCGAAGGCCTGCAGTTCCCTAAACTGCGCGAGATCAATTCGCAGAGTTCCCGCGACTTGCTTCATCGCCTTGATTTGGGCGGAGCCGCCAACGCGAGAGACGCTGTTGCCGACGTTGATCGCCGGGCGGATGCCACTATTAAAAAGATCCGCCTCCAGGAATATTTGTCCGTCCGTGATCGAGATGACGTTCGTTGGGATATAGGCTGAGATATCTCCCGCCTGCGTTTCAATAATCGGGAGACTCGTCAGGGATCCGCCGCCTTTTAGGTCCGACATTTTTGCGGCGCGCTCAAGCAAACGGGAGTGGAGATAGAACACATCTCCCGGATAAGCTTCGCGACCTGGCGGGCGGCGAAGCAATAGAGATATTTCGCGGTAAGCCGCAGCCTGCTTTGAAAGATCATCATAGATCGTCAAAGCGTGACGGCCGTTGTCGCGGAAATATTCGCCCATTGCGGCGCCTGAATATGGAGCCAGGAACTGCATGGCTGCCGGATCCGACGCCGTCGCTTTCACGACGATGGTGTATTCGAGCGCTCCGAAATCCTCGAGCGTTTTCACTACCTGCGCGACCGTCGAGGCCTTCTGCCCGATCGCGACGTAAATGCAAATTACGTCTTTGCCCTTCTGGTTTATTATTGTGTCGACTGCAACTGCAGTTTTCCCAGTTTGTCGATCGCCGATAATCAACTCGCGCTGTCCACGCCCAATCGGCACCATTGCATCTATAGCCTTGAGCCCCGTTTGCAATGGCTCCTTCACCGGTTGGCGGTCGACGACACCGGGAGCAATACGTTCAATTGCGTAAAATTCATCGGTAACGATTGGGCCGCGATCATCGATTGGGTTTCCCAGTGCGTCGACAACGCGACCCACCATCGCATCCCCAACCGGCACCTGCATGATTCGGCTGGTCCGCTTAACAATATCGCCTTCCTTAATTGCCTGATAGTCCCCAAAGAGCACCGCTCCGACCTTGTCTTCTTCGAGATTCAAGGCGAGTCCGCGGACCTCATGCGGAAACTCGAGCAGCTCGCCCGCCATTACCTTTTCAAGTCCATGGATCTCGGCGATTCCATCACCAACCTTGATGACCGTGCCAACTTCCATCACCGTCACGCCAGTCTCGAAATTCTCAATCTGCTTTCGGATAATTTCGTTAATTTCGTCTGCTCTAATTGGTTCCATCATTTTCCTCTGTACTAACCCGCAAGATCCTCCCGAAGCCGCCTCAATTGATTGCTCACCGAACCATCGTAAACCGTTGAGCCGATCCGCGTAACTATCCCGCCCAGGAGCGTTTCATCAGTCGCAAAAGTCAGCCGCGCCTTCTTCCCTGTCAACTGACCAAGTCTCTCCTCAAGCAAGGCCTTCGTATTATCCGACACAGGTCGCGCCGATGTTATCTCCGCGCTCACGATTCCGGCACGCTCGTCTAACACCTGGGCCAACTTTGCATTCACTTCGGGAAGCTCCGCCAGCCTTTGATTCTTCAACAGAGTACGGAGAAAATTCGCGCTGGTAGCTCGCACTCTGGTTCGACCTATCAACTCGTTTAGGACGATTCCCTTTTTCTCATACGCAACCGTTGGATTGCTAAAGGCTTCGAGCAGGGCCCTGTTTTCCGCAATCATTCTTTCCCACGCAGCCAACTCCGCTTGAACGAGACCCGCTTCGCCTTGCTCAATGATCACGTCGGCCAAGGCTGAAGCATATCGCCGTGCTACGGTTTGGGAACTCAACTCGCTTTCCTCCCAAGCTGTTGCACACTCAGACTTGTTAACCGGGAGTCGTCATCCGGGCGCATTTCAATTTTCAACATCTCCTCCGCCAACCGTACACTCTCCATCGCCGCGAACCTGCGGAGTTCCTGGCTTGCCGCCTTCCCGGCACTCTCTATCTCTCTTTTGGCCTGTTCCCGCATTTTCGAAACTTCCTGCTCCGTGGCAAGCTCAATCCGCTCTCCTTCAGCCGCACCTTCCACTTTTGTTCTTTCCCGAATCCTTGCGATCTCGGCATCCAAAGCTGAAAAACGCCTCTCAACTTCAGCCAACTTCGCTAACGCCTGATCCCTCTCTTCCTGCGCCCTCGCGAGCTCCCGCTTGATGCCTTCGCCCCGCGAGCGCAGTGCTTCACGAATTGGCCTTCCGAACCTACGGTGCAAATAAAAACCGCAAACGATGAAAATCAAGAGGTTTACGAACTTCCAAAGTTCCAACCCTGGATAGTTCACCCACGGGTCTAGCCACTCCGCAATCCGACTTAGGAAATTGAAGATTATGAAAACTAGAAAAGACAAATTGATCCTATTGTCCCGGCGGTGATACTTCCCGTCCGAGAATCCGCCTGCTAATTTCAGCTGCCCGCGCGCTTGCTTCCTTCATCAGGTTCATTTTTGCGGCCGCTTCGTCCTTCTTGAGATTCTCTCTCTCCCTATCGCGCCACCGGCTGAGCTCCGCCTTAATATTCGAGACCTTTCGCTCCCGCTCTTCCGCGGCTGCACTACGCACTTCGTCTAGCAGGGCATATCCGCCTGCTCGTGCCTCCCGCAGTCGCCGCTCATACTCCCGCACTTTCTCCTCCGCGCTCCGCAACGCTCTCTCAGCCTCGCCAAAGCGCCCTTTTGTCCGACGTTCACGTATCTCTAAAACGCGGTTAATCGGCCTCAGGAGTGTCGCATTCAGCAAAATAACCATGAAGACGATGAGCACCAGATGAAACAAAAGCGTACCATCCGGAACCAACTGAATCGCACTACCTGAGAATAATAGAGTCACGCCCTACACTCCGAACCTTCATCTTGGCCAAAAGCGTCGGAGCATAACACTGGCCTAAAACGACGGTCAAGCGACCCGCTCCTCGCTAACTACGACTACGAATTCCACGCCAAATGTTAGCCGCTTACCATCCGACCTGCTCGGCGGTTGTATAATATACTGGTAGCGGGCAGTATCTTATACAGCCGCCGCCTGCTCTCCGCCGCGCGTGAGTAGGCCATACACTCGATGAAGGTCATTTTGGTCGTAAAACTCGAATTCTATTCTGCCGGACGAGGCACCGTGAGCCTGAACTATTCTTACCTTGGTCCCGAAATGCCTGCGCAGTTTGCTTTCCGCAGCTCGGATGTTTGGATCCATTTGCTGCTGCCTTCCGGCAACCTTAGAACGCGATTGGCCAGCTGCCATTTCTGAGAGTCTTACCAATCGTTCGGTGGCCCGGACGGAGAGATCCTGCTCAATTATTTTTCGTGCAATGCGCCTTTGGATGTCCGGCTGACTTGCCCCAAGCAGCGTTCTTGCATGCCCAGTGGATATTCGCCCGCTCTGCAGGAGATCTTGTATGTCTTCGGGCAGCCGAAGCAGCCGGAGATAGTTTGTCACATAGGACCGATCGCGGCCCACTCTTAGCGCTACAGTCTCTTGTGTTAGACCTAAGGTTTCTATCAGCTTCTTGTAGGCTCTAGCCTCCTCAATGGGATTCAGATCTTCTCGCTGGATATTTTCTATCAAAGCGATCTCGAGAACTTTGTCATCTGAAACGTCTCGAACTACCGCTGGTATCTTGGTTAAGCCGGCCCGCTCAGCAGCACGCCAGCGTCTCTCTCCCGCGATGAGCTCAAACCTGTTCCCCTTCCTACGCAGGAGGACAGGCTGGACGACGCCGTTAGCGGTAATCGACTTCGCCAGATCATCCAACTTCGCATCGTCGAAAACGGTCCGAGGCTGCAGAACGCTGGGATCGATTAGACCGATGGGAACTTCGTGGGTATCTTCGGATGTGGTGGCGGCACCTTCAGCTGAGAGCAGCGCCCCCAACCCCCGACCCAATGCCTTTCGTGTCATTGGCTCTTATCTCCTTAGCTAATCGCAAATACGCTTCAGCACCTTTCGAGTGAGCGTCGTAGAGAGTTATAGGCTTTCCGTAGCTGGGTGCCTCTGCCAGCCGAACATTGCGAGGGATTACTGTTTCAAACACCTGTTTGCCATAAAAGTCTCTTAGGTCGGACGCCACAGCTGACGAAAGGTTTGTTCTCTCGTCGTACATGGTTAGGAGCAGGCCTTCGATTGTCAGGCTGGGGTTGTGGAGGCGACGAATTCGAGCCAAAGTATCGAATAACTCAGTTACGCCTTCCAGGGCGTAATACTCACACTGAATCGGTACTAGCAGTGATCTCGCTGCCGTCAGGGCGTTAAGAGTCAGGAGGCCTAATGAGGGCGGGCAGTCGACAATGATGTATTGATATATCCTATCCTGCGAATCAAGGGCTTGGCGAAGGCGAGACTCGCGGTGATCGACATCAACAAGCTCCACCTCAGCACCGGCCAAGTCCTTGTTTGCAGGTAAGACCTGTAATCCGGGGATCTCGGTGGACAGAACGGCTTCCTCGACAGGCTCACCCATCACAACAGAATGATAGATGCTTTTTCGGAAGCTTCCTCGCTGAATGCCGACGCCGGAAGTTGCGTTGCCCTGCGGGTCAGCGTCGACGAGCAGCACCGAAAACCCATCGCTGGCGAGCACGGCGGCAAGGTTGACGGCAGTTGTGGTTTTACCCACACCACCCTTTTGATTTGCGATCGCAATTATGTTTGCCATCTGAACCGTGGCTTGTTCGGTTACGCGTGTGCCGAGTAACTTAACACAAAGGTCTTGAGAGTTTCTACGAGGATACACAATTCTAGCGGTTTTATGGTGAGGTAGCGGATGTTTCACGTGTCCCCAAAGCCGGAAAATGAGGGGACACGTGAAACATCGCTTATGTTTGAAGGTTCGCCGCGATATAAATCGTGGAAAGCGCCGCCGCTGTGAGCCCTGGAACCGCGCGAGCCTCGCCAAAGGTTTGGGGTCGCGTGCGCTCTAATCGCTCCACCATTTCGTGTGAGAGCCCGTTCAAAGTTCTGAAATCCAAGCCTGCAGGGATGGGAACCGAGTCGTGGTGCCTTAAACGCCGGTTAGCACTACTCTGAACCCGAATGTAGCCGGCATAAAGATTGTCAGCCAATGCCGCCTCTAACTCGCTAATATTGATCCGTTCCCTCGTCTCCAAGGGCAAAAGCCTCTCAATTGTCTCAGCCTGTACGCCAGGTCGCTTCGCTAGTTCCTCCAGGCTTATTGACTCTCCCAATTCCGACCCTACCATTTCTACGGCTGCGACGTACCCTGCGTCGGCCTTCCTAAACCGTGTGTCTTTAAGGCTAGCTTTCGCGATCCCGATACGATCTCGCCGTTGATTGAACCGCTCCCAATCGTCGTCGCCCACAAGTCCCACCTCCCTGCCGTACCCACTCAACCTCTCGTCGGCGTTATCGTGTCGTAAGGCCAGCCGACATTCCGCTCTGGAAGTGAAGATCCGATAGGGCTCATCAACGCCTTGTTTGATTAAATCGTCGACGAGCACGCCGATATAGGACTCTTCCCGCTTCAGTCGGAGCGGCCGGCGCCCTGTCACCAAGGCTCCGGCGTTAACTCCTGCAACGAGCCCTTGGCAGGCTGCTTCTTCGTACCCCGTGGTTCCATTTACTTGGCCAGCATGAAAAAGGCCGGAGATTCTGTGACACTGGAGGTCCGGTCCCAGTTCCTTCGGATCAACGAAGTCGTACTCAATTGCATAGCCGGGCCGGATTATTCTTGCCTCCTCTAGGCCGGGTATCATCCTTACCAATTCCTGTTGGAGTTCTGCCGGCAACGAAGTCGAAAAACCGTTCATATAGACCTCGTTCGTCTCATGTCCTTCAGGCTCCAGGAAAAGTTGATGCCGATTCTTATCGGCAAATTTGACCACCTTGTCTTCAATCGAAGGACAATAACGGGGACCGACGCCTGAAATTTGCCCCGAATACAGAGGCGACTGACTGAGGTTCTCGCGAACCGTGTCGTGGAGAGCCTGGTTTGTATAGCCTACGTAACACTTGATCTGCTCTTGCTCTATCTTGTCAGTGGAAAAGGAAAACGGCACCGGTCGTTCGTCAGCTTCCTGAGGCTGAAACGCGGACCAGTCAATCGTCCTCCCATCCAGCCGCGGTGGGGTGCCGGTTTTCAACCTGCCAACCGGAAAGCCGAGTCGCTTCAGAGACTCAGCCAATTCAATTGAAGCAGGCTCACCCGCCCTACCAGCCGTGTACGTTCGTCGACCCGTGTGGACCAAACCATTCAGGAACGTGCCCGCCGCAATCACCACAGCTCTACCGGCTATTCGCCGCCCATCCTGCATTTCAACTCCCAAAATCTTGGCATTCTCGACCAACAAATCAACTACCATCCCCTGTCGGAGATGTAGATTCGCAGTGTGTTCCAACATCTTTCGCATTTCTGTCCGGTACAAGCCGCGATCGGCTTGCGCCCGAGGAGACTGGACCGCCGGTCCCCTGGATCTGTTCAACAGACGGAACTGAATCCCCGTTCGGTCTGCCACCCGACCCATGATTCCCCCCAACGCATCGATCTCTCGAACTAGATGCCCTTTCGCTATTCCACCGATCGCGGGATTACAAGACATTTGACCAATAAGGTCGAGATTCAAGGTGACCAATGCGGTTTGCGCGCCTAGCCGTCCGGCAGCTGACGCGGCTTCACAGCCGGCATGCCCACCGCCAATCACGATCACGTCAAAGGCTTCGTCAAAAACCATACCTATTTTCCAATGCAGAAGGTGCTAAAGATTTGGGCGAGAATCTCGTCTGTTGTTACCTCGCCTGTAATCTCCCCTAGAAACTGGAGCCCGCTGTGCAGCCCCACCAGCACGATTTCCTCACTAGCCGCTCGACGAAACAATTCAACTGCGCTCTCCAGCGAAGCTTCTGTGCGTCGCAAGAGATCATAATGCCGACTGTCAGTGATCAGCAGCCCAACTGTTTCGGAATCCACCGCGCCAAATGGCTCCAGTATAGCAGCCGTCAGCTTCTCAAGTCCCTCCCCTGTCAATGCGGAAATGCGGACCACTCGCAAGGTCTGGCCCAGATGATCCTCAACCCCGGGATCCTCGCCCAAGTCGCTCTTGTTAATTGCCACAACATGCTTGCCACTCATCGCTTCACTTACGATTGCTAAATCCTCAGCCGCGAGGTTAGTCGAACCGTCGATAACAACTACAAGCAAATCCGAGTCGGCCATCGCCTGCTGTGTGCGTTCTACGCCGATCCTTTCGATCTTGTCATGCGCGATCCGAATGCCGGCCGTGTCAGTCACTAAGATCGGGATCCCACACAGGCTTATGGACTCCGAAATACTGTCTCGAGTGGTTCCCGCAATCTCCGTAACGATAGCGCGGTTAAGTCCTACTAACTTATTGAAAACAGAAGACTTACCGACATTCGGGCGGCCCACAATCGTTACTTTGACTCCTTCTCGCAACGCGCGGCCAGTCGCGAAGGTGGCGGCCAGGCCTTTCACAATCGCTACTACTTCGGAGAGTTCCTTTTGGATCTCTTCTGCCTGAATTTGCGGTAGATCGTCTTCGACAAACTCGAGCGCTGACTCTAGCCTCACTATGATCTGAATCAACTTTTCTTTGGCTGGTTGCAGCGCGGCCGATAGTTCGCCTTTTAGCTGACGCGCCGCTTGGACCGCGGCAGCATCCGTTCGCGCATTGATCAGATCACGTATTGCCTCAGCCTGACTCAGATTCATCTTGCCGTTCTTGCACGCGCGTAGAGTGAACTCTCCGGGTTCGGCGAGGCGCGCCCCCAAGCTCTGAGTGAAGTCCAGCACTCGCCTAAGAATCACGGGCGAGCCATGACAACTTACCTCCACCATGTCTTCACCGGTAAACGAGTGAGGACCTTCGAAGTAGCACACAAGTGCGGCGTCCAGCGCCTCACCAGTCTCACTTCCGATTTCTCTTAGGGTAACTTTTTTTGGCTCAGGCGTGAACGATTGATCCTGGATAAGACCGCGGAGGATCTCTAACGACTCGGGGCCGCTTAGTCTAACAATGCCTATCGCGCTGCGACCCGGCGATGTTGCGACTGCAACGATAGTATCCATGTCAGTGGGAAGGGCAGGGACTGAAACGACCGAAACTATCTTGACCTATTTCGCCGATCTTAATGCGACCCGCAGCTTCCGTGAGGGTCCGTCGTCAACCGACTCCGTATAGAGATCTTCGCACCCTGCGATTGTGAGGTGGATAATTCGGCGCTCGCTGGAATTCATTTCACCAAAAACAAAGGGTGCCCCGGTGGCTCGCACGCGTTCTGCGGCCAGGTTGGCCATTGCCCGTAGCTCTGCTTCCCGGGTTGCGCGAAATCCTTCAACGTCGCAAACCAGTCGCTGGCCAGCCGGAAGTGCTCGCCCAAACGCCTGATTGACCAAGTGCTGCACTGATTGCAGTAGTTCGCCGCCCTCCGCTTGTAACAACTCAGAGTCGGGTCC
>JBDUAQ010000085.1:0-12992 GCA_040004575.1 bacterium | reverse complement strand
GCACTGATTGCAGTAGTTCGCCGCCCTCCGCTTGTAACAACTCAGAGTCGGGTCCGCTCAGATCCAACAGACATTCCGTCGGTGTTTCGGTGACTGCAACTGAGATATTAAAGCCCGTGCCTCGAAACAACGTTTCAAGAAAAGCGCCGGCCTTGCTGCAAGCTTCTTCCATGGTTAGTCGGTAGTCAAGTTCGAGCCAAAAGCTCTCAAGACCTACGAGGGTGACGCTTTGGCTGTCCCGCTCCCTTTCTTTACAGACTTTTTGTCTGGGGGGTCTGGCGAACTGGACTCATCGCCCGCTGTTTGAGTCCACTTGTTAATAACAAACTGCTGAGCAAACCCCACAATATTTCCTACTAACCAATAGAGTAACAAACCTGACGGAGCACTCCAAAGAATGTACAACATGAACAAGGGCATGCCCACCGCCATCATTTTTCGCTGCATTGGATCCGCTGAGGGCGCCGGCGTAATCAATTGCAAAACAATCATCGTGGTCGCCATTAGGATTGGCAGAATATGTATGAAGTACGGTTCTGGCGCCGACAGATCAGGAAGCCATAGAAAGGTCGCCTGGCGAAAATCAAGTGAGATGGTTATTGCCCGGTATAAAGCGAAAAGAAAGGGCATCTGAATCAAGAGTGGCAGACAGCCACCAAGAGGATTGCCTTCTTTCATTAAGCGCAGTTGCTCGACCTGCAATTCTTTTAGGCGAGGATCACTTTGCTTCATCCCCTTGATTTTTTCCTGCAGTTCCTTCATTCGAGGCGCCAGCTTCTGAGCCTTTTTCATCGACTTAGAAGAGCGCCACTTCAAAGGAAAGAACAGTGAGTAAATCACAATGGTGAACAGAATGATTGCGACGCCGTAACTGCCGGTCAGCTTCTGCAACCACTTGATGGAACGCAGAATGGGTACGGCAAGCGGCCGGGACATCCAGCTAAACCACCCGTAGTCAATGACACCTTCGAGGTCAATACTGCTGCGCCCCAGCGATTGCCGCAGGTGATTGCTGGCTTCCGTAAGCAGGTAGTGGTCCTTCGGGCCCGTGTAAAGCGCTGACGGTGAACCGTCAGGAGGGATAGGTAGCCAGGCGGTTACCAGATATCGCTTCTCCGGTTTTCCATTTCCGGCGTAATCATACTGCGTGGTTTGCAGCTCCAAGCCCCCAATTTTCTTGTTTGGTATGGCGATCATCGAAAAATATGTATCACCGACCCCGGCCCAATCCACTGGGCCGGGAAGTGTCAGATGATCGGGAGTACTCTTGTTTTCATTAATCGCTGGCGCCTGATGGCGCTCAACCTTGTCACCAACTGCAGCGACGGCCTCGGGAGCAACTGAGTAGAACGTGTAATGCTTTACCCCCTGGTCGCCTATGCTTGGTCCAACTCTCAGCCTGGCCTCGGGAACAATCTGACCACCCCGCTTAATTGTGACCTCAAGATCGGCAATGTAGCTGTCAGCATCCAGTACTATGGTCTTGACGACATCTAACCCACTTGCCTGATCGTTGAGTAGAAACGTTATTCGTTTCTTTTCGCCCGCGGCCAAGGTCACTTCCGAATCGCCCGTAGTGCTGCCGATGCCATCGATTACATAGTTCGTGGACGACAAGAGCGCATCGACTGACGCGTCGCGGATGGATAATTGAAGCGGAGCTTCGCGCGGTTGACGCTTCAGCCCTTCCTGCGATACCAGCTCGAGCGGTACATGAGTCTTCTTGTCGCCCGCGACTGAATAGACATCCTGTCCAGTCTCTTTTGCAGCGGCCGAATTCTTCTTGATTATCCAACTGATCGCTTCGGCGCCGAGGCTGTCCAGCTTGGTCTCGTAGAGCGGCGTTTTGATCGTAATAATCCGGTGTGGCGTCGTATTAACGGCCACGCTCGGAGAAGCAGCCGGGAGCGGAGTGGAAGCTGTCGCTGGCGTGGTTGCCGGCGAAACGGCCGCTTGTGGGCTAGCTTGATTTGAAACAGCCGGTGTCGGCGCTGGGGGTTTAGTAGGAACCAGGTAGCTCCACAGAAAGAGAATTGCCGTAGAGATTAAAAGCGCGATTATGAGTCGTTTTTGTTGCATGTAGATTAGCGGTCACGAAACAATTTGTCGCGGCCATTTTCCTGCGTCTTACCACTACTTCACTGGATCATAGCCACCCGCGCTGAAAGGGTGACAGCGCAGCAATCTGCGAAGAGCCAGCGCGCTACCCCGGAGGGCGCCGTAGCGGGCGATAGCTTCAGCGGCATATTGCGAACACGTTGGAGAGAATCTGCAAGAAGCTGGAAGAAGTGGTGAAATGGCGAGTTTATAGAATCTGAGAAGTGCGATTAGTAATGACTTCACGTATTGCCCGGACGTTCGGGACTTACTCTCTTCCTTTACTCTCCGCCTGCGCCACTCTCAATATCAGGTTCTCGAATTCCTCGATAGCTGCAGTCACTTTCAAAGAGGGCAGCCGGCGTTTCGCATTAAATACCCAATCGTATCTCTCCCTCAAACTATTGAGGGATGAAATCCGCAGGCGAAAAGTCTCTTTCAGCAGTCGCTTGGCACGATTTCGATGGACTGCGTTTCCCAGGGCTTTGCGGGAAGCTGTAATACCAAATCTGTTATGAGACAAGTTGTTGGGCAAGACAAACACCGTCATCAATGCGCCTTCATAACGCTTGCCCTGCCGATAAACCTTTTGGAATTCGTTGCTGCCGCGCAGATACGCCTTCATGCGCTACGACACACTAGTAGTGGGCAGGCGTCAAACGATGCCGCCCCTTTGCCCGCCGTCGTTTAAGAACAAGTCTGCCGGCCTTCGACGCCATTCTTGCTCGGAAACCATGAGTCTTAGCTCGACGCCGATTGTTGGGCTGAAAAGTTCGCTTAGACATAGATCGAAATCTCCCGTCAAAAGAAAACCGTAAGAGTAGCGGTCACCAGACCTTCTGTCAAGAAAGCGTGCTTGCTATTGCAAGCAAACTCGCCACCAGTAAGCCCTCTTGCCGGGAAGATTCTCAAGTCGTTGAAGCGCTTTTAGTACAGCCTTTGCGACAGCTGCCGACACCGGCGGAAACGCCCGCTATCATCGAAGCGAGGTTCCAAAAATGACTCTTCTTGCTCTAGTCTGTTCGGAAAAGGAACCCAAGCGTGTTTTATCTTTTCAGTTTCTTGCCTCAGACAGAAGCTGTGTGTTAGTCTCCGGCCACGTTCCCGTCAATCCCTGTAAATGATTGATAAACATAAGCTTAAAGCTTTACTTTAAGCGCCGGGGCTTTTCCACAAAGCTGAGGAAAACCCTGTGAGTAACTCTCAGGCCTGGGAACTTGGGAGTACCTGAACTCGACGTGAGGGACCCGGGGCGCGCTCTGGCTCTGGTGATTGTCATTGTGTCTGCCCTCTGAAGGGTTGTGCAAATCTTGAAAGCTGATACCGCAAGTTAATGGTGAGTCTGGTGGAGAGTAATCTTTGGGATACTGTTCTTCGCGCGATCAAGACCAAACTCCAAGCCGAGAGTTTCGAGACGTGGTTCGACCCGATACGGTTTGAAGGTATTGACACCGAGCGGTGCATCGTTCGTCTGCGAGCGCCAAATCAGGTCGTACGAGACTGGGTCAAGTCAAACTACACGAACCTAATCGATCAATCTTTTCGGGAACTTAGCCTGGCGGATTATTCAGTCGACTGGGTTGTTCCAGAAGAACGCACCAAAACTGAGGCACGAACCACTTCATCTCGAGACGTGGCCTCTGCCGGCCATCACAAGCAAGCCAACACTACTCCCCAATCAGTTCCGTCTTTCCCTCAAGGCACAGCAGCCGCTGTAGCAACCGCGCGGCAGGTGGCTACAGATCCCGCGCTGAACTCAAAGTACACCTTTGACAACTTCGTAGTTGGCTCTTGCAACCAGTTTGCGCATGCGGCCTCGGTTGCTGTCGCCGAGGCCCCCGGCAAGACTTACAACCCGCTTTATTTGTACGGTGGTGTGGGCCTGGGAAAGACACACTTGATGCACGCTTGCGGCCATGCGATCAAGCAGCGAAATCCACACCTCAGGGTTTCCTATCTCTCATCAGAACGCTTCATGAACGAACTGATTAATTCCATTCGTTACGACAAAACTCAAAGCTTCAGGGAGCAATATCGATCGGTTGACGTTTTACTTATTGACGATATTCAGTTCATGGCTGGGAAAGAGCGGACCCAGGAAGAATTTTTCCACACCTTTAATACTCTCTATGAGCAACAGAAACAGATAGTAATTAGTTCCGACTGTCCTCCGCGCGAAATACCAACGCTTGAAGAACGATTGCACTCCCGGTTTGAGTGGGGACTAATCGCCGATCTTGAGCCACCTGATTTGGAAACAAAGGTTGCCATTCTTAAACGCAAAGCGGAGGCACTCGGCTTTCTTATTCCGGATGATGTTGCTTTGCTTATTGCTGGCAGAGTAAAGAACAATGTAAGAGAGTTGGAGGGCTCACTCATTCGGTTGGTAGCAATCTCATCGTTGCGGGGGATTCCGGTTTCGAAGGACCTAGCGAAGGATGCGATAAGAAACATCGCCAGCGAAGAGGAGTCGGGTGTAATAACCATCGAGCAAATCCAGAAGGTTGTTGCCGCCAATTACAAGCTAACGGTTGAACAGTTAGTATCCAAGAGCAACTCTCGGGCGGTTGCGTTTCCTCGCCAGATCGCTATGTATCTCTGCAAAAAGCTAACGAAACACAGCTATCCGGAGATCGGGCGTGCCTTTGGCGGGAAACATCACACCACGGTCATACACTCGTGCGAGAAGATCAGAACCCTGGCTGCGTCCGATGCTGTTTTCCAAAAGCGTCTACTCAATCTTTCGGACGGTCTACAAAAGTGAACCGCTATTTCCACAAGTG
The DNA here is from genome assembly GCA_040004575.1 of bacterium. Taxonomy (GTDB): domain Bacteria; phylum Acidobacteriota; class Blastocatellia; order Pyrinomonadales; family Pyrinomonadaceae; genus PSRF01. The sequence goes on along the minus strand of JBDUAQ010000085.1, from coordinate 8,112 downwards.
TTCTTGCAGCAGGTTTACAGAGAGAGAGCTGAAGATAACTCAGCGGTTAGAGAATTCCACAAGGTATTTGGCAGTGGGGCTGTGAAAGAATAGAATGAATCGGTGAGCTAAATATTTTTGACAGATACAGTGGAATTCTGGATCAGAATTTCACTCGCTTGTGAACATGGCTCGCTACGGTTCTAATTATCATTTCCTGGCTTTTCCACAAATCAACAGGACCTACTACTACTGCTAGAAATTAATAACTGTTTTGAGTTAGTTAGAAGTAGAAAGCAAAGAGGATATTATTATGACTTCAAGTGAAGGCGCAAAGCGTAAGGAGGCGAACATGCAATTTGTTGTCAGCAAACAAAACCTCCAGAAGGAACTTGGGTTTGTTCAGGGAGTGGTGGAGAAAAAGAACACCATCCCTGTTCTATCCAATATCCTTATCGAATCTGTTGGTGAGAACACAATTCGTTTCACCGGAACAGATCTGGATGTAACTATTCGCTGTGATACGGATGCGGAAGATATTTCCACGCCGGGCTCAATTTGCGTACAAGCAAGGAAGCTCTTTGAGATAGCCAGGCTCCTGCCCGATGCTCCCGTAACTTTTAAGAAGGAAGACAACGACTGGGTAACGGTAACTTGCGACAAATCGCGGTTCAAAATGGTCGGCATCAAGAAAGAGGACTTCCCCGAAGTGCCATCTTTCAAGTCGGCGCCTACAAAGATCGCCGCCGCGGTTATCAAGGTTTTTGTTGATCGAACTATTTTCGCGATTACGCAGGAAGAGTCTCGTTACACACTCTCCGGCGCAAAGTTCATTTTGGATGACGCAGGCGCGAAGATGATTACAACTGATGGTCACCGGTTGGCGTACGTAGAACGAAAGGGCGTCACAAAGAATGGTAGCGCCGAACCAATCGACACGTTGATTCCGCGAAAAACCTTAGCAGAATTAACAAAACTGACAGCCGGCTACGAAGGCGACATTAGTTTGGGAATGGACGGAAATCACATCTTTTTCGAAGTTGGTCCGCGCCTGTTGATTTCGCGCATGCTCTATGGACAGTTTCCTAATTACGACATGGTAATGCCGAAGACCAACGACAAGTCGATCCAGTTTGACGCGACGTTGTTGAATTCAGCAATCCGGCGCGTGGCTTTGATGGCCGATGAACGCTCACGTGCGATTCGTTTTCATCTTGAGCCGAACCAGTTAGTAATTAGTTCGCAGAATGCGGAAGAAGGCGAGGCAAGCGAAGCAATTCAAACTGAGTACAACGGCGAGGAAGTGGACATCGGCTTCAACGCCCAGTATCTCCAGGATTTCCTGAACGTTGTTGGCGACGGCGCCGTGGCCTTCGAATTCAAAGACGGAAACTCTCAAGCTCAACTCCGGCCCGCCGAAGGTGGTGAGTACGAGTACAAATACGTGGTGATGCCAATGCGTTTGTAGGCACGAAAACCGAGTCAACAGTAAGGTAAACCAAAGCGCTCGTTCTTGTTCAAAGACGAGCGCTTCTATTTTGGCGCTAGCCGCGTCGCGAGGCTCTCGATCTCAACTCATATGCTAAAATCTGTCGATGATCCTCGAGTCACTCGAAGTTAATAATTTTCGAAATCTAAGCGGCAAGATCTTCTGGGGATCCGGCCTCAACATCATCTACGGCAACAACGGCCAGGGAAAAACCAACTGGCTGGAAGCGATCCACACGCTCTCCAGAACGAAATCATTCCGCACTCAGCGCCTTCAGGAATCAATTCGATTTGGGGAGAATTCTGCGTTCATTGAAGGACAGGTTTCAGCCGGGGAAGATCTGCGCCGGGATTTGCGAGTATCGTTACGAGAAAACACGAAGTCGATTTGGGTTAACGGCAAGCGAGAACAACTTGCGCGGTATCTAGGGCTGCTCCAGGTGTTCGCGTTCACGGCTGATCAGCTTGAAGTCGTTCGGGGAATGCCGGAAGCGAGACGACACTTCATCGATCGCGGCGTCGCTTCGTTGCGACCCGCGTACGTACAAACAGTTTCCGACTACAACAAAGTAATCAAGCAGAAAAACAGAATTCTCCAGGACGCTTCCGAACGCGAACTCCGATTGGAAGAAACTGAAAACCTGATCGCGCCCTGGAACGAGCAACTAGGTCGTTTAGGGACCGAAATTCACCAGGCGCGACTCGACTATACGGAGCGGCTGAATAGCACGCTCGAACGAACGCTCTTCGAGCCGGCGGAGCTTCAGATTCGCTACCTCTCATCGCTGGAAAGCAAAGGCAACCTCGATGAGTACGAAGCCCTTTTGAGGCAACGATTGGAGTTACGTCTACCCGCAGAAGTGTCTGCGGGAAGGTCCCTAGTCGGGCCCCATCGAGACGACCTGGGCATACATTTGGCCGGCCGGGAAATTCGCACCTACGGCAGTGCCGGGCAGCAGCGTAGCGCATTGTTACTATTAGACTTAGCGGCAATTTCAGTGTATAATTCCAGCCACAATGATTATCCAATTTTCCTGGTCGACGACGTCGATGCGGAGTTGGATGAAAAAAGGATAAAACGTTTATTGGAGTATCTTGAAGGCCGCACTCAGACATTCATTACCACGTCGAAGAGAAGCCACCTCGAAGGGTTCCTATCTAAAGCAAACGTCCAGGAGATCGTACAAGGCGAGGCAGTGCCCTCGGAGTTAAACCAGAGCGTCTTTTCGGCAGTGGCAGGCGCCGAGATTATCCCGGAAGGCCCAGGTTAGGATCCAGGTTCGCAATGGATGTCGATGACAATCAAGAATCGTTGAAGAGCAAGAAGGAGAAGGAATTGTCAACAGCCGGAATTACTACAGGTAAGAAAGACCAGACTTACGATTCATCGTCAATCGCAGTCCTGGAAGGACGAGAGGCCGTGCGTAAGCGGCCAGCGATGTATATCGGCTCAACCGGGGAGATTGGTCTTCATCATCTCGTTTATGAAGTGGTGGACAACTCCATTGATGAAGCCCTGGCCGGATATTGCGATACGGTGGAAGTCGTTATTCACCTTGACGATTCGATCACTGTTATAGACAACGGTCGCGGCATTCCGGTCGATGAGATGAAGAAGGAGAAGAAGTCGGCAGCGGAGGTAGTAATGACAAAGCTGCACGCGGGCGGAAAGTTTGACACCAACGCGTACAAAGTTTCCGGCGGTCTGCACGGCGTAGGAGTTTCCTGCGTCAATTTTCTTTCGGAGACATTGCACCTGGAGATCTGGCGCGATTCCAAGACTTATGAACAGGATTACGTTCGCGGTATTGCAGTCGAACGTCTGGCGCAGACTGGAAAGACGCGAAAGCGCGGCACGAAGATAACTTTTAAGCCCGACTCGCAGATTTTTGACCACACGGTTTTTAGTTTCGACAAACTTTCAGAGCGGCTGAGAGAAAAGGCGTTCCTCAACAAAGGCATCCGCATCACGATCAAGGATGAACGCGAAGAACCCGAACGCTCTCATGAGTTTTATTACAAAGGCGGCATAGCCGAGTTTGTAAAACATCTCAACAAGAACAAGACGACGCTTCACGACAAACCGCTTTACTTCGAGAAAGAAGGCGATGCTTTATCGATTGAAGTCGCGATTCAATACAACGACGGCTACGACGAAAAGGTCTATTCGTTCGCCAACAATATCAACACGGTCGACGGCGGCTCGCACCTTTCCGGGTTTCGTTCTGCGTTTACGCGAACCATCAACGCCTACGCGCAGTCGTCCGGCTTAGCCAAAAACTTCAAAGGCTCGCTGACCGGCGATGATGTGCGTGAAGGTCTGGTCGCCGTCATCTCCGTCAAGTTGCCGCAACCTCAGTTTGAAGGACAGACGAAGGGCAAGCTGAATTCTGATGTGAAGGGTGCAGTCGAGTCCTTCTTGAACGAGCGCCTGACTGAATACCTCGAGCAGAACCCAACCGTCGCGCGCAAGATTGTGGGCAAGTCAGTCGACGCGGCACGTGCCCGCGAAGCAGCGCGAAAAGCGCGCGAGATAGTTCGCAAAGGCGCGCTCAGCGGATCGATGTTGCCAGGTAAGCTCGCTGACTGTCAGGAAAAGGATCCCGCCCTCTCCGAGATTTACATCGTCGAGGGCGATTCGGCCGGCGGCTCAGCCAAGCAGGGCCGCGATCGCAAAAACCAGGCGATACTTCCGCTCAAGGGAAAAATTCTTAACGTGGAGAAAGCGCGTTTCGACAAGATGCTTGGCCATAGCGAGATCAAGTCGCTCATCACTGCGCTCGGCACCGGGATAGGCAAAGAAGATTTTGATCCCAGCAAGCTGCGCTACCACAAGATCATCCTGATGACCGACGCCGATGTTGACGGTTCCCACATCAGAACCCTGCTGCTTACTTTTTTCTATCGCCAGATGCACGAACTGGTCGAGCTCGGCTACGTCTACATCGCGCAGCCGCCGTTGTTCAAAGTTAAACGCGGGAAAAAAGAGGAATACATTAAGGACGAGAGCTTGATGGTCCGCTATCTCATGCGCATGGCAACTGCGGACATGACGGTAAAGTCAGTCGGAGCTAATCAGGACATCGAAGGCAAGGAGTTGGCACAGTCGCTGGAAAGTTTGGTGGACCTCAAACGTTACTGCGAGCGCGCGGCGCGTCGTCTCGGCGGTGATGCGCACCTGCTCGACAAGCTGCTCGAAGCCTTCGCCGGAAAGAAAGGAGTGTTACGTAAACAAGGCACGTCGCTGCGCAATGTTTTTCAGAACGGCGACATGCTGGCCAAGGTTGAAGGCGTGCTTGCGAAAGCCGGTTTCAAGACTGAGCTCTCGACCGATGAAGAACACGGGCTGTGGGCAATTGAAACAACAACGACTTCGGGGTTGAGCACTGCGATCGACTGGAACTTCGCCAGCTTTGTCGAGTTTCAAAAAGCGATTGAGCTCTACATGAGTCTTGAAGACAAACTGGCGCCGCCTTTTATCACCGGCACGAATGGCACCAGCGAAGAAATCCCGACGCGCGAGGAGCTGCTCGAAAAAGTGTTAGCGGCGGCAAAGAAGGATCTTTCGATTCAGCGCTACAAAGGTCTGGGTGAAATGAACCCCGAGCAGCTCTGGGAAACAACCATGAACCCTGAGAAGCGCACCTTGTTACAAGTGAGAATTGACGACGCCGTGGAGACGGATGAAATCTTCACAGTGTTGATGGGCGACGCAGTAGAACCTCGCCGCAAATTCATCGAAGACAACGCACTCGACGTCCGCAACCTGGACGTTTGATTCCAAATCAACCGCCAAGACGCCAAGACCGCCAAGTAATAGGCGTTCAGTCTGTTTTTTCTTTCTTCGCAGCCTGCGCTATCGACCCGCATTAGAGAAGCGCAAAGCTCTCGTAGATCACTATCATTGGGTGGGGCATGCATAGCAGTACTCCTGATAATTTCTCAATTCAACCAGTCAATCAAGACTTCCCCTTCGATTTGTTTGAATTCTCGATCGCCTGTTAAGAGAAGAGCCTTCCTTTGTTTCGCCACCGCTGCCGCAAAACAATCCGCAAAAGACATTTTGTGTTTAGATTTGAAGCCTCCCGCCTCGTGCGCAAGCGGCCAGTCTGCATCGACGAATTCTATGCCGAGGTGTCTCAGCTCAGTGATACTTCGGTCGGCATCCCCGACAGATGTTTCGCGTGCAATGATGTACCAAACCTCGCCGGCATTAACTACGCTCATGAATAACGGAATGTCGTTTTCGTGCGCGTCAGCAATATGGTCAGCCACCTTTTCTGCCGCGGGCTCACCTTCCAGATAAGCAATGACGGCCCAGGAATCGAGCACGATAGCTTTCGGTTTGCGAGGCATTAGAGCTCTCTCTCTTTCTTCTTATCGGCCATAAGCGCCTTCAACAATCCCTTGCCTTTGAACTTTCCCCTGAGGCTGTGGACATATTCGCGGGTAATTGGCGTCAAGATGATTTCCTTCTCGTCATCACTCACGTTGATTTGAATACGCGTGCCTTCTTTAATGCCAAATTTTCGCCGTACGGACGACGGGATTACAATCTGACCTTTTGATGTGGCGGTAGTCTCCATTTGCTCCTCCAGTTCGACTTTCTGGCAAAAGTGTACCGGCACTTGAAATGTAAGTCAATAGCCGCTGCGTCTTACTTGTTCACTGGCGGTAGAGAGGCTTCTCTTGCGAAGAGGTTTTTCGACGGCAAGTCCCATTATTCAAGGTCTGAGTGTCTGTTTACCCGAAAGCGCGATAACTTTAAAGGCGTACCCGGCGGAATTCCGGCTTTGCGCGTCGCGATCGCCACCTGTTGCTCGGCGGTATCCACGCCGGCGATGTCCGGCAACAACAACCCGCGCCGCGTTTCTGATTCATCCTCCACAATTACGCCAAAGACCTTCGGATTTAGATCGGCAAACTCCGCGGGCTCCGGCGCCGACAGAATATCCACTGAATAGCGCAGGCCCGGAAGTTCGCTCTCTGACACCGGATCGAATCTAGGATCGCGCGTGGCGGCATTGATTGCATTGGCAATTAGTTCTTTACCAAGGTCTTGTTTGGTCGGTTCAATCGTGCCGATGCACCCGCGCAGATCACCCGTGTGAGTTTTGATCGAAACGAAACAGGCAGCGCGCGCGGAAAGGAGTGGTGCGGCTTTTTCCGGTACCGCGATCTTTTTTCCGGTGCGCACGTAAGTTTCTATGGCAAGCCGAGCGAGGGCGGGCAATTCAGTGGTTAGTTCAAAATCGCGTTCAGCAGCAAGAGCGGCCGAGTGATTTCCGTGTCCAGCGCTGACCTTGGTGTTGGTCAGTTGCGCAACCAGATAACCCACGCCAAACGGCGCTTCATAATTCAGCACTTCACAGGCAAGTGGTAGTTCGTGAGTAACACCCAGAGCGACAAGCATTGAACGATAACCACACTCGCCCGCGGTTCTCCTCAGTTCCTGATCGATGCCGATGATTCGCTCGGGCGAATTATCGTAAATTGCGTTCACTACTTCATCGTCAAAACGGTGGGCTTCGGAACTATAGCCGGCGGGCGCATCCGGTTTCAGGCGGTGACTCAAATCGCCACTCGCGACAAACGCAACCGGTCGCCCAACGACATCGGCCGCCGACCGGATGCAACTGCCAAACTTCAAGTGGTCTTCATTGCCGAGAAAACTGTAGCCGAGCGCGACAACCCGCCCGTGCCAGCCGTTGCGGGCGAGGAAGTAGAGCGGTACGGCACTGCCGTGGTCCAGCGGAAAGTTGTTGAGGCTCATCACCTCGTAGTCTTGTTTGCCGGCAAACGTGGTAATCGCTTCGAGCATTCGTTCGTCGAGAAGAAATTCGACGCGTGCCCCTGGCGCGCGGAAGTTGGCAAAATCTCCCTGGAGTTTGGGCGCTTGATAGGCGACGAAAGCCCGCGCGTCGAGAGGGGCGTGAGGTGAGATAAGCACTATGGTTTCGGCTCCGCTGTCGATAATGCGCTGCGTAAGTTCCGCCATCGCGTTGATCGAGTCGAGCACCTCAGCGCAGGCTGCGCCGCCCACTTCGGGAACCATTATCGGCGGGTGGGGAGCAATGCCGCTGAAAACGATGGCACTATCCATTCCCATTTCGTTTCTTCCTTGGGCAGGATGGAAAACCAGGGTGGCAATAGTCGTAACGCACGCCTTCTAGTTTGCGTTGAAGTTCCAGGCCGGCACGTCGGGCCCTGGATTAGTTGTCAGGGAACGACCGGATTTTATCACATCAATTGCTCTTCCAATGAGAGGACAACTATCATCAGGACTTCTGTGGAGCGATTCAAGAAGTTCAGAGTTCAAACTTTAGTTTGCTATTGTTCAGGGACAAGCTAAAGCTTGAACTCTGAACTACGGGCAGGTAATGAGAACAGATCAATTTGATGTCTTAATTGTGGGTGCCGGTCCGGCCGGTTCGTTTGCCGCCGAGCGACTTGCGCTGGCCGGCGTAAGGGTGGCGCTATTTGATGGCCGGCCGGAAGGAGAGCCGAAGGCTTGTGGCGGTGGTGTAACCGCAAAAGCCTTGAAGGCCTGGCCGCAATTGCTGGGCGCGGTGGGTCGCACCGTAGATGAGTTGGAAATGTACTCGCCCTCCGGCAAGCATCTGCACATGAAACTCGACGAGCCCT
>JBDUAQ010000084.1:0-13026 GCA_040004575.1 bacterium | reverse complement strand
AGATATTTCCCGGCAGCGTTCCCCTGTACAAGAACGGTGTGCTGGCCGGCGCGATCGGAATCAGCGGCGACGGCGTAGACCAGGACGACCTGATTAGCGCCGGCGGCGGCAATGGCTTTTCGCCGGCACCGGCTATTCGTTCCGATCAGGTCTTTGTGCGCGGCGTGCGCCTGCCCTTCCTGAAGTTTCCGCGCAGCCCGAACCTTTAGCGGGTTTCCGGCTCCCCTCTCCGCATCGCGGAGAGGGGTTGGGGGAGAGGTACAGCGCACCGCCTCCCCCACCCTTAATCCCTCCCCACCAGTGGGGAGGGAAAAATGAACGAGCTTCGTATTCATGATGTGGCGTCTCCTTTCTCTTATTGCAATCGCCTGCCTGTTGGTGATCGTATGTCTCGCGCAAACGCCTCCTATTCCGCAAAGCGCAGGCACGGTGCTGCGTTTAAGAGTTAGAGTGAAAATCGGCGACTCAACCAGGGGGCTTTCCCGAAAGCGTTTCTTTCTAATCAAGGGTTCTGTCGAACAAAACAAGAGCGTTGTTGAGGCAATTCGACAGCGAGCTTTCATCTCGCGCGATTGCTATTACCGCGGCGCGGGCGCCAGCGAGCAACTAATTAACTGGCTTAGGGAAAACGACTGCGAGACGGTCTACTGCCGCGAGATCCTGCCGGGTGACGTGGAAGGGCCGGGTGCTGTCCCGGAGTTCCAAACTGCAATGGCAGTTGGTGAAAAAGAATTTGGCAGCCGCGACCTTGCCCGGAAATGGTTGACGACAAACCTGCCGGAGAACCTGCGCAGCGGTTTCTACAAGAATCAGCAGGCGGCAATCGACGCTACTGTCAAACAGGCGGAAGCTGTTTCCGGGGCGAAGGTGCTTTCAGTTATGACTGATCGAAACGGCACCGCCTACTTCACCGATCTTGAGCCGGGAACTTATACGCTCACGAACATTCTGCAAACGGAACTGGGCTCCATGAGCCTGCTCTGGAATTGCGATGTTCCGGTGAAGCAGGACGATCGCGCGTTTGAAAAACCGTTTCTCGTAATGAATAGAAAGGACAAGAATGTGAAGTGCGTCGCCGTGGAAACGCCGCTGCCGGTTTGCGATGTGCAACGACGGAATGACCGCTAGCGTTTTAACCAATAGCAAAGATCAATGATTAAGCTCGACCAGCCAAGAAAGTATATTGTTAGTCCCGTATTTGTTTTGGCAATCGTCGCTCTGTTATGCGTGGGCCTCGTTGATTTTGACAACACGGCGCAAGCGCAAAGGCGGCGCGCGCGCCGGCCAACGTCCCAGCGCGGTTCGATAGCCTCAGCCGTCGACTATTCTCGATTCTCCCACGCTACCAAAAAACATCAGGGCGCCTGCGATACCTGTCACAAAATACCGACGGGCAACTGGAAAAAGGTAAGAGACTTTCCCGACGTCGCAGATTTTCCCGGTCACGCCGCCTGCGTGAGTTGTCATCGTCCGCAATTTTTCAAAGGTGCGAAGCCGGTCATTTGTTCCATTTGCCACTCGAAAGTGTCACCCAAGGACGACGTACGTTTCGCGTTTCGTAACGCCGCTGCTCCGCGCCAGTTTCTGATTGAGTTTCCGCATGACAAGCATCAGGATGTGATCGCCAGGATGCTTCGTCGCCTTTCTAGCGAGGAACAAGCGCCATTCGTGCGTGCTTCATTCACTTATCCCGGCGCCGACGATAAAACAAAGCACTACAACAACTGCGAAATCTGTCATAGCCCGCGTACTACAGTGCCGTCAGCGCCGCCATCCGGTTGGCCTGACGCTTTCGTGCCCGATGCCGCAACTTTCAAGGACGCGCCCAGGAGTCATGCGGCCTGTTTCAACTGCCACTGGAAATCACAGCAGCCGGCGAACGACAATTGCGGCGGTTGCCACAAGCTGAGCGACAAACCCTTCGCGATGGTTGATGCTCCCAACCGTTTCTCGATGAAGTTTCGCCATGCTCGCGAGCAGCACGTGGCCGAATGCACTACCTGCCATATCAACATCACGAAGTCGTCGACGCTGCGCGGTTTGAAGCCGGACGTGCCGATTACAGCGTGCACTGAGTGTCACAATAAGGATGGCTTGCGACAGGATGTTAGCAAGGAGCTAGAGGCGATAGACAAGAATCGCGATTTCGTTTGCGCGTATTGTCATACGTCGGATGTCGGCCGGAGAGATCCCCCCGCCAGTCATTATTTGATTGCTGGGCGGGAAGCAATGAAACGCAAGGACGTAAAGTGAGCGTTCCGATATTCACACTCTTACGGAGTTTGCAGCTCTCCGTTAGCCGTCGGTCGGCGCCTTTGCTTCTGTCTCTGTGCGTCCTCTGTGCTCTCTGCGCCTCTGTGGTGAACATGACAGGTTCAGCATTCACCACAGAGGCACAGAGGGCACCAAGAATGCACAGAGAGTTATTTGCCGTGTTACCGCAAGGGCCTGAACTCGACTACTCGAACTTCAAACACAACAGCCAGCGCCATGCGTCGGTCACCTGCACCGCTTGTCACCAGCGCAAAGATAACTCGGCAACGCCGAGTTTTCCGGGACACAAAGCCTGCATAGGTTGTCACCAGGGGCAGTTTGTAACTGCGAACGTTCCGATGTGCGTCATCTGCCACACGGATGTCAACAACGCCAATCCACCGCAGCGGAGTTTTCCTGCGAAGTTTAATGAAAGCTTCAATGTCAAATTCGATCACGCTCAACACATGACCGGCGCCGCCCGGCCGGCGAATGGATGCGCGGCGTGCCATGGCCGTAGCGGCGGGCGCGCGGCGGCGCTCGCGATTCCCGCAGGCATCGCGGCTCATAACCAGTGTTACACCTGCCACACGCCGAGCAGCAAGTCGCAATCAGGGCGGGAGCTTGCGTCGTGCGGAGTTTGTCACGACGAAAAGTCATACTCGCGAACCACAACCAACGGGCGTTCTTTCCGGTTTGCGTTCAGTCACGCGAAACATGGGAGCGGACAGCGATTGGCCTGCTCCGATTGCCACGCGTTGACGGCGGGAGCGCCCCAATCTCGCCAGGTCAGTTCGCCTCTTCCGTTTGAACACTTTGCTGCTGCGCGTGGGAAGACTTGCCTGACTTGTCACAATGCCAATCGTTCGTTCGGCGGCGATTTAGCATTCAAGGACTGTCGCCGCTGCCACACGTCTGCCAGTTTCAAGATGCCGCTGTGAAAGAAATCTTTCATGGAAGGCTTGGTTCTTTTCGCTGGTGATCTTTGTAAACCGAACCAGACCTCAACATAATCGACAGTATGAATCGGTCCGACTTTCAGCAGCTGGCTGAACTGAGACTCAAAGAAGCTGAAGTCTTATTGAGCCAGGGTTGCTTTGATGGGGCATACTATCTGCTTGGGTACGTTGTAGAATGTGCTCTGAAGGCTTGTATAGCTAAGCAAACTAGGGAACACGACTTTCCCCCAAAACCGAAGGCGGTAAGCGCGGTCTACCAACATAAATCGAAGGACCTTCTCAAGGCAGTAGCCTTAGAAGGCAAACAGGCCGAAGAACGGCTGGCCGAGGCGAGGCTGGCGAATGCGGTCTTTGATGATAATTGGAAGATAGTGGAGGTCTGGTCGGAAGATTCGCGATATGAACAGGGCCGGTCCGAAAAGGAAGTACAGGATTTCCTTTCAGCGATAGCCGGTGATGAAGGAGTATTACCATGGCTGAAGAGGTATTGGTAAAAGAATCGATTTCTCGGGAAATGATTTCTGCCGGTGAGCGATTGTCCCGACATCTCATCGACAGCGGACTTACCGTTGACGGCTTGCTCTGGCTTTATGATCCTGAATCCAATACTTGGCGTTTTATCGTAGCAAGTCCGGAAGTCAAGAGCTTGGGGCCAAAGAGCGTTTATCAGAAGCTTCGTCCGATTGTCGAAGAACTCTCTCAGCAAAGTGAAGAAATAGTTGCTTGGGACGATATTTTTGTGGTCGATTCAAATGATCCGTTAATTCAATTGCTGCGCCAGGCAATCACGACGGGCCCGGCAATTTCTGGAATACGCTTTTCGCGTAACATCGTCAATGGGGTTTTGATCGATGATGCTTATATCTATAGATTGGTTTGAATTCATCGACCTGTTTTCCAGCAACCGCCAGCATTTTTTCGATGGTTGATTTCCAAACAGTTTGACACGTCCCAAACCGCTAACTAAGATTGTGCTGCCCTCCCCTGCTGGTTTCATGGCAAGTCTTCCTAAACTTTCTGTTTGAGTTCTGAACTTCTACGAGAGGTTATTCGATGAGAAAACTTTTGTTCCTGATCGCGCTGCTGGGATGTCTGGCGGTAGTTGTTGTCGCTTGTAGTTCCAAATTTACGGCGATGCAGGTTGCTTCCCAGGATGTTCCCAAGGAGAGCAAGACTCAGCCGAAGGAAGTAATGCTCGGCAAGGACAGCCAGTCAGACAAGTATGGTGAGGTTGCTTTCAATCATGAGAACCACGCAACCAAAATGTACAGCGTCGACGGCAAGAGCGTTTTAGCCTGCGTGGAGTGTCATCACACCGATCAGCCGGCGACAGCGCTGGTAGCGCCATTGAAGACGTCGGAAAGGGATGTTGCGCTTACGGCGAAATTGTTGGAGGCCGCTGACGCGAAGCCAGTGAAGGGTTGCCGCGCTTGTCACCTGCAAGCAGGCGACGACAGCGCGACGATTCCGTCCGTTACCTATTCCGGCAAAACCACGCCGACGAAACTAACAAATGAAGTGGCCTATCACACAAACTGCAACATCTGCCACGACAAGGTGCTCGTAGCACGACCCACCCTTAAAGGAAAGGTCTTCGGATCAAACGACTGTCTGCCCTGCCACAAACCGGTGAGCTGACGTACGTCCAAAGTCCAAAGTCCAATGTCGCTTGTCTGCGGGTTGACCTTGGACATTGGACTTTGGACGTTGGACTAGCTTCCCGCCATCAACGACGGATTCCAATGTCGTTTGTCCTTCACATGCTGGACATGACACGACGTGCAGTTTGGTTTGTCTTTGGCGATTAGTACCCGGGCCGTCCCTGGCTCCACTCGCCCGTTGTGACAATTGCCGCAAGTAGTGCCTGGCGTTTCCCGGTCAATCGGGTTGAATGTCTTGTGGCAGCTCGAACACGACAACTCCTTATCCGCGTTCCCCTGCAATCCGTTGGCAAGCACACGCCCGACGTGAAGCGCGTGAAATTGTTTGCTGCTCCACTTCTCGTCAGTATCCTCCGGCAAACGCACCACGGCGATCTGTTTCAGCGCCCACTCGCTTTCGTTCGGTCCCTTCCAGGTCCACTTCCCGTGGACCACCGGATAACCAAAAGTTCCACCATGGGGCGTCCCGACCTTGTGACCGTTATAGAGGTTCCGGTTGGCATCATTGTGGCACTCGGTACACGTAGCCAGCGCTGCTTCTGCGGCTTTGAATTCTGTTCCCCGGTGTTCCGCATGACAGGAGATGCAACCGACGCCCGCGGCGGCATGCGGTTCAATCACAGTGGCGACAAAGCCGGCGGCGTTGTGACACTGGGCGCAATTTTTTTCCATGCTGCCGGAAATGGAATGACAGGTGGTGCAGGAGTTTCCGTTGGCTCTGATCGCAATCGGCGGTAAGACGCTAAGCTGAGACTGCGCGTGTGCTCGTGCAACCGGGCCCGGCGCGAAAGCACTCGCGTACCAGTAGGCCGCGGCGACTGAAAGCAACCCGACAACGATCGCGCCCCAGATAAAAAACGACACTGGCCAATACGATTTCAGATCGTTGGTGGCTGTCCAGTTGAATGCCGCTTTGCCGGCGCGTCTCTGACTCCTGGGAAACAGCGGCGACGGCCGCACCATCTTGCCCGCCTCCCGAATTCGCTTGTCCCAGAAAATGTCGAGCGCCTTATCACCCTGGATTGGGGCCGCGCGCGTTTTCGCATGGGCCTTTTTTTCGCCGGGGGCCAGAATGGGTTCAAGTTTTGCGGTGCCCCGATTTGGACTGCTGAGGTTGCTGGTTTCAACCACCGTTCCGATCAGCAGAGAGACCTTAACGACAAGGGCTTCGTCGGTCAGATCTATTTCCAGTAGAAAGGGACCTGCTTCGAGAACATCGCCGGGGGCTAATGCTTCATTCTCTTCAACCGCCTTGCCGTTGAGTTTTACCGGATTGGAGGGACGCAGGCTAAACAGAAAATAGGTTCCGTTGATTAACTTGATTCCCGCTTGCGCGCGCGAAACTGCCGGATGATTAAGCAGCAGTTCGCACTCCTGCAAACGCCCGATGAGTAGTCCATCCGTGATGATTGTTACCGGATCCTGAACCAGATCCTCGCGGATGATGATGTATTTATTTTCCTGAGCCATGACTTACTCCCCTCCCCACTTGCGTTGGGAGGGGCTGGGGGTGGGGGCACGCGGGCTACCTCTCCCCTTACCCCTCTCCGCTTGCGGAGAGGGGAACCTAATATCAAATCTACTTCACTGCGAAATAGATGACTTGAATAACGTGAACAACCATCAGCGCCAGCATGATTGACGTAGAAATCACATGAGGCGCAATCCAGATTTTGAGAGTCTTGTGCAGATAGATCAGCGCGTCTACGCGGCGCATTGTGACCGCTGTTTCCACTGCCCGCAGCAATTGCGCGCGCTCCTCGTTAGTGGCCAGCCGCGTCAGTCGGTCTCTAAATGCTTTACGCGCGTTGGCAAGCAAGGATGTCAGTTGTTCGCGACGCAGAAACTGACGCATCAAAAAAGAGAAACTTAAGAACTTCCTGGTCACTTGCTTATCAATCTCTTCCTTCAGCCAACCTTCGCTTTGTTTCACCAGCTCATCGAATTCCTCCTGCAGTTCGCCGCGACGTGCAACCAAATCCTCAATCAGCAACGGCTCGCCCTCAATGCTGGTCATGATTCTCGGAGCGACGATGTAAGACGCGATGCCGAACAGGCCGGAGACAATAACCACATCAAACGCAAGATAGAGCGACGTCGTCAGCAGACCTCCCGTGTGACTGCCGGCGTGCAACAACAGGATCACACCTGCCAGCGCGCCAACGTAGACGTGCATCAGCATCCAATAGCGAAGTGCACCGGCGCGCCGGCGATAGACCTGTTTGCGCAGCGGATAAGTCATGACGACCGCGACCCCAAACAGCCCAACCAGTCCCGTTACCCAGCGCATCGTCAGCCAGGTGCCCGCCAGAACGCCATCAAACCCGCGCGCCGCTAATCCCCAAACCACCCCCACCGCGGCGAGGAAAATCAAGGCGGCGCCACCCATGTGCATGGCTTTGGCCAGCGGATCGCTCTTGTGAATGTTGCGGCCGAAGGCCTGGGTCTGATCGCGGAAGATTAACCCCTGCATCTTTTCAGCCTCGGTGAAGTATCTGACCGGATCGACACGCAGCAGAGCGCCCGTCGGACAGTTTTCTTCGCATGAATATGCCTGGCGCGGCGCGCCTTGCGGATTGAGCGGCGTGTGTTCGCAGAGATTGCACTTGATCGCCACCACGTCGTCCGCCGGCGTTTGCGTAAGCGGGGCCGGAGGCGGCGTCGAAAGGCTAAACGTTCTCCGCAGCGTGCCCATCAGATCGAAGGTGACCTCGGGCGCGCCGTTTCTTGGCACCATCGAGATCGCGTCGTAAGGACATTGCGTGGCGCAATCGAAACAACCGATGCAGGTGGCTGGGTCGATATCTACATAACCGCGCGGGTCGCGAAAGATGGAGCCGGTGGGACATCCGGTCAGACACTCCGGGTCTTTGCAATGCATGCAGACCTGCGGCGAGAGCACGTGCTGCGTGCGTTCACTGCCGATCGACACGGGTCGCTGAATACTTATTCCGCGCCGCAGCAGGCGCGATTGCCCATGCACTTTGTGACATGCAAGCGAGCAATTGCCGCACCTGACACAAAGATCCATATCCATGACCAGCAGGTTGGCGCCATCAATGATGCCTGTCGTTATCTCCGCCTCCGCCGACGCCATCGCGCGCAGATCCTCGACTGCTTCGATCGAGGGAGGATTATCATCGGCGGTTGAGAAGGCGGCGAAAGCAGCCACGATCTGTTCGCGCAGTTTCGGATCACCTGCCAGCGGCGCCAGCGGAATCTCAAGCACTTCCGTGCGCGCCATCGCCGAAGCGCTATAGTTCCACTTCGCATTCTCCACGGAACCTTCAAGCCCCAGACAATTTCCCGCGCCCAGGAAATCCACGCCGATTGTTTGGCCCATGCCTACGGCAACTCCCGCCGAAGCGGGATCGAGCGGCACGCCTCGCACGCGTCTGATCCAACCGCTCTTTATCAGGACAATGTTCTGGATGGGCTCGGTCTCCTGGCAAAGCACATGGTGCTTGCCGTAGACCATGAACTTGCCAATCTCTCGCAGCTTGCGAACTATCGCCTCATTCGCCGCACTGCGACTTTCTTCAGTCAGGTCTTCCAAGACACGTCCCAGCCCATGCCGGCGATAGGTTTCATCAAGCACCTGGCCAAACTTCGGCAGTTTTCTTAGCAGGCGCAGCGCCGGTCGGGTTACTTCGAGCACTACCGCCGTCTCATGCTTCGGTACTTTGACAGTGGCATTTCGCTCAACGCCGGCCAGCACTGCCATTTCTCCAAAGCAGGTGCCCGGCGCGAGCCGACTGATCTTGCGCTGCTCGCCATCTCGCTCGCCAATGTAGACGTCCAGCGCGCCCTCGACAGAAAGATAGAACGTGTTTCCGCCCCACTCGCCCTGCCTCATGATTGTTTCTTCGCGGTCATAGGTGAGTAAGCGGACGTAAGGGCCCACACGCTTGCCGGTAGCATTCACTTTCCCCTCAACAATCACGTCCAAATCGTTCTGGTTCTTCAGCTTCCCATTTACTTCGATGAAGAGCTCGGAAGTTAGATCGAGTGATTTGAGGGCGGAGAGAATTGCATCCTTGTCGGTGACTTCGTGCGGCATGACGGGAGTTATACTACGTTAAGGTTGTAAAGATAAATAAGTATCACGCTAGGATTGTTTCGGGTTGAAATTGTGACCTCTCATTCACACCGCGGCTTTAGCCCGGTGACTGCACAGCTTTTGATAAGGCCCGGCAGCCGTTTCAACGGTTTATTCTTTCGTTGCCTACCATCCGGCGCTTGAAACCGTTGAAACGGTTCGCTAGACGCAGGTGCGCGCTTCCTTTCACCGGGCTGAAGCCTCGGTATGAATGAGAGTCGGAGCTTCTTGATGAGACAGAATCATTTTCGTTGGCCGAGGCAGCCTATTTTGCCTTATAGTAAAACTGTTGTTTCATCCTGTTTCTGAAATCATCTGAGCGGGCCTCGCTGATCAGCTGCGCGTTTTAATATGTCATTGGAATCACTTCTGTCGCTCCCTCTCGAACAGCAAATCGGACAATTCTTCTACATTGGTCTTGCCGGTCCGGAGATCGACGCGGATACACGCGCGCTGATTGAGGAAGTTAAACCGGGCGGCGTCATCATCTTTGGACGCAACGTCGTCGGGCCGCAGCAACTGCGCGACCTGCTGGACGGGGTGCGGGAGCTTCTACCCACCGAACCTCTTCTTGGTATAGATCAAGAAGGCGGCCTTGTTGATCGGCTTAGAAAAATCTTTACCCCAATGCCTTCGGCAAGAACGATCCGCCAACACGGCGATCTGGCCGGCTCGCGCGCCCTGGGAAGAATTACCGGTGAAGCTCTCCGGCTGCTGGGCTTCAACATGAACTTCGCGCCGGTGATGTCCATCATGACAGACGAGCGCGATCTGCTTTCGAATGGCCTCTACTCGCGCTCCTTCGGACGCTCGCCCGGTGAAGTGCTCGGTTACACCACAGTCTATCTGCGTGGTCTTCAGGAAACGGGAATTGTCGGCTGTCTCAAACATTTTCCCGGTATCGGCGCCGGCGAAGTTGACTCTCACGAACAAATGCCGATGGTGCGCCTTTCGCACGACGACCTGATGGCGCAGGATCTTGCACCCTACATAGAACTGTTCCAACGCAAAGACGATCGCGTGCGCTGCGTGATGGTGAGTCACGGTGGCTTTCCCAACATCGACATCATCAAGGGCGTGACTGGCGGGCTGCTCGAACCTGCATCGCTCAGCCATAACATCGTCACTAACCTGCTCCGCAGCGAACTTGGCTATCAGCATCTCGTGGTAACTGACGATCTGGAGATGGGCGCAATTGCCAAACACTGCGAGATCGAAGCGGCCGTGGTGCGCGCGTTTATTGCCGGCAACGACATGATGCTGATCTGCGCCCGCCCCGACATTATTCGCCGCGGCTACCACTCCCTGCTTGGCGTGGCCCAGGATGGCAAACTGCCCAAGGACCGCATGCGCGCATCACTCAAACGCATTGCGGCAATGAAATCAATAGTCAAACCGCCACCCGTTTTCGATGGTGAAAAATTCAAGAAGCTCTCTGCAGAGACTGAGACCCTGAATGAAAAGCTGAACTACAGATATGGAGGGACCATCCAATGAGCGCTAGCAAGTTAGGCTCTTTGTTTTTGATTGTTCTGCTGGCGCTGCTGCTCCCTGCCGGCTGCCGGCGCAACCACAGCGGCGGTCCATTTGTGATTGCGCTGGGCGACAACATCCGCACCATCGATCCCATCGGCTCCCCTTCGGTCGACGCTGCCAGCGAGCGCGTGCGCACGTTGATGTTCAACTCGCTGGTGAAGAAAGATGAGAAGTTTGATTACGTTGGTGAGTTGGCGTCAGACGTCAAGCGTTCGGAAGATAATGTTACCTTCACGTTTACTCTGCGCGATGGCGTGAAGTTCCACGATGGGCGGCCGTTTACTTCAGCGGATGCGAAGTACACGCTCGACCTGGTCTTCTCCAGTTCATTCGCGAAGTCCGCAAGTTTTTACGAAGGCTCCGGCGCTGATCGAAAGAGTCTTATAAAAAGCGTGGAAGCGCCCGACCCAAAGACTCTCGTGGTTACGACTGTCAAACCCTGGACCGGACTGCTTTCGAATCTCGTCGCCGTCGCGATGATTCCAATCAACAGTTACGAAAACATCAGGGCCCATACGGGAACAGCTGTTTCTGATCTCACGCGCGAAGGAATCTCCGGAACCGGGCCATTCAAGTTCGTTAGTTATGATAGTTCCCAGCAGGTGCTTGATCTTCAGGCGAATGCCGATTACTGGGAAGGCGCCCCGCACATCCCAACTGTGCGCGTCCGCGTGATTGCGGATACGAATGCGCTGCAAGCCGAGCTTCGTTCGGCGCGCGTTGACATTGCGCCGCTGCCGACCAGCCTTTCACCCGATGCCGTCAAGCTCCTGGGCCAGGATCCAAAACTCCAGGTGCTTCAGTTCACCGGCTCGAACCTCAACTTGCTGACTCTTAATTGCAGCCAGCCGCCGCTCAATGACGTTCGCGTCAGACAGGCAATCGCTTATGCCATCGATCGCGAAGGGATGATTCGCGATCTGTTGCTGGGTCAGGGAAAAATCGCGCATTCAATTCTGCCGGAGGAGTCGTGGGCTTATCATGCAGCGCAAAAATATTCATTCGATCCGGCGCAGGCAAAGAAGCTACTTGACGAGGCTGGATTGAGAGATCCGGACGGCGATGGACCGCAGATGCGGTTTGCAAAGCCCGTAATCTTCAAAGTTTCCGGCAGCAGTGTCGCGGCCAAGAACTATGCTGGTGTAATTCAAAACTATCTGAAGAACGTTGGCATCCCCGTTACCATTGAAACTGCTGAACTGAACACTTTGTTTGACGAACTGCGCCGCGGTAATTTTCAGATTTTTTACGGCCAATGGGTCGGCGGGAATCAGGATCCGATCTTTTTTAAAGATCTTTTCGCCACTTCGGAGATACCAGCCGAGACCCGCGCGTCTCGCAATCGCAGCCGGTACAGCAACAAGGAACTGGACGCGCTTATCGATGAGGCAGTCAATACTTTCGACCGTGAAAAAGCGAAGGTGTTATATGCGAAGATTCAGGACATCGTTGATCGCGACATGCCGGTTGTGCCCTTGTGGTATCAGGCAAACATCGTGATCGCGCAGAAGAAGGTCGGGAACATTAAGGTCGACGCCAGCGGCGACTGGGGTTTTGTCAAGAATCTGACGGTGGAGAAGTAAAAGCGTCGCGTAGCGACGTATGATTTTAGCCCAGCCTTTGAAGGCTGGGAACAGCGGTCAACCACAAGCTTCGTCGCGTCAGCGACGATTGAGGTGTTAACTCAGACGTCGCTGACGCGACGGCAACATTCATTTGACTGCCAGAGTTCCCGGCGTTGAAACGCCGGGCTAAACTCATGTCAACGCTACGCGTTGTTTTGAAGTGCGTACGCCTTAAAGTAATTCTTTCAGCGCTGCGCGCGGGACCGCGCCTTCGCGCACCAGACGCACTTCCGATCTGCTGACATCCAAAACAGTAGACGGCTCAATCGCGGTCGCTTCGCCTCCGTCTACTATCAAATCAATTCCCTGTGGAAAATAGTGGGCCACTTCCTGCGCCGTGCGTGCCGGTGGCTGGCCCGAAACATTGGCGCTCGTCGCGGTTAATGCCCCGCCACACGTACGCACCAGTGCGCGCACGTTTTCGTCGTCAGGTAAACGAATGCCCAGACTATTCGTGCCGGAGGTTAACTCCATTGGCACTTCCGGTCGCGATACGCCGATTAATGTAAGCGGAGCGGGCCAGTGACCATGGGCGACGACTTTGAAAAAGGCGGACTGTTGAATGAAGCGATCGACCTCACTTTCATCTGAGATCAGCAACAGAATCGGCTTCCGGTCTTCCCTGCCCTTCAGTTCTCTTATCTTGCGAATCGCATCCGGATTGAGGGGATCGGCGCCCAGACCATAGAAGGTGTCGGTGCGAAACGCGATGACGCCGCCGGCACCGATGATTCTTGCCGCTTCGATTCGGGTCTCTTCGTTGTCATTCTGGATCATGGGCTGCGGTGCCTCTCCGTGCACCCTCTGTGTTCTCTGTGTCTCTGTGGTTGATCAACCGCAGAAAAACAGATCACCACTGAGGCACAGAGAACACAGAGGGAGCACAGAGTGTC
>JBDUAQ010000083.1:0-13050 GCA_040004575.1 bacterium | reverse complement strand
CCCGCCAGCGTGTTCTTGGCGCGCGCTTCAATGCGTTCGACCGCGTCGTTGCAAAAGACGCGCGTCATGTCGACGTATCGCGCTGCCGCTTCTTCGCCCTGCGATGCCGCCAGCTTCTGCGTGCGCAGAATTGCCGACTCCATCGCGTAAGCATCCATGATGATATCTGCAATACCAATCAGAATCTCCTGCTGGTCACCCAGAGTCATCATGTATTTTTGCGCAGCAGTGCCGAGCGTCATCAGCCCAACCTTCTTAGCGTTCTTAGCGAGCTTCGTTTCGGCTGCCAGCAATCCCTCGTCATCATCGAAGCTGGCCATCTGGGGCGTTAGTACTTCATCCATCAACGCCTGCGCGGCGGGCAGCAACGCCAACTTGCCGCTGAGCGCGCTCTTCATCAGGCGGCCCGGAATCAACATGCGATTGATTTCGTTTGTGCCTTCAAAGATGCGATTGATGCGCGAGTCGCGATAAGCGCGCTCTGCCGGATAGTCGGCGGAATAACCGTAACCGCCAAAGATCTGCACCATTTCGTCGGCGAGATAGTCGCAGTATTCAGACAGCGCGACTTTAATGATCGAACACTCCGCCGAGTATTCCTCAATCGCGCGCATCTTTGCGTCCGGATCGGTCGTGTCGCCGATGGCGTCTTCAATCATGCCGAGCGTGCGATAAATCATCGCCTCGCCCACCCAGGTGCGAATCGCCATCTCGCCGAGCTTCGACTTGATTGCGCCAAACGACGAGATCGACTTGCCAAACTGCTGGCGTTCATTCGCGTAACGAATTGATTCGTGCAACATCAGCTTCATGCCGCCGATGCACATCGCGCCGAGTTTGAAGCGGCCGATGTTGAGAGTGTTGAAGGCGATCTTATGGCCCTTGCCAACTTCGCCCAACAGGTTTTCCAACGGCGCTTTGGCATCCGCGAGCACCAGCGGCGTCGTGCTTGAACCCTTGATGCCCATCTTATGTTCTTCCGCGCCCGGCGACAGTCCTTCCTGACGTTCGACGATGAATGCGGAGAATTTGTCGCCATCGACTTTCGCAAACACGATGAAGATGTCGGCGAAGCCGCCGTTTGTTATAAACATCTTCTCGCCATTGAGAATGTAATGCGTGCCGTCGGCACTCAAGCGCGCAGTCGCCTTCGCCGCCATCGCGTCGGAACCTGAGCCTGCTTCAGTTAACGCGTAGGCGGTGATCAGTTCACCGGAAGCGATCTTCGGCAGATATTTTTGTTTTGCTGCTTCCGTACCGAAGTAAATGATGGGCAGCAGTCCGATGCCGCTCTCCGCGCCCAACGTAGTGGCAAACGAAGCGCAACGGCCGATGTTCTCACCCACCAGCGCGCCGCTCGTCTGATCGAGACCCAGGCCGCCATATTCTTCAGGAATGTTGGCGCCGACTAACCCAAGGTCGGCGGCTTTTTTTACCAGCTCGCGCGCGAGTTTCCAGTTATGTTTCTCGAGCTCGTCGATGTGCGGGATGACTTCACCGTCAATAAACTGGCGAGTCGTTTCGGCAATCATGCGGTGCTCTTCAGTGAAATCTTCCGGCGTGAAAATTTCCTGCGTCGTGCGGTCCGAAATCATGAAGGCGCCACCCTGGACTACCTGCTTCTGTTCAACTACGGCTGACATATGTTTGTTCCTTTCAAAGGGGCTAAATCAATCCTGTTCCAACTGTCTTCTAATCCCTTCGGGCATCAAGCCACGAAGATCGGGATACGCTTCGTAAATTCTAATCAAGTCAAGCTCGTCTTTCTTGCGCTTGCTCAGCCTCCGCTTTTCATCACCCCAAGCCCAGATCTTTCCGCGAACAACGTTTGCCAAAGATGCCACAGGCACCTGCTGACCGAGAACGTCACGAACGCTAGTGTCTTCCACGAACGGTTGGTAACGGGGATCAAGAGTAAACTGAATGCGCAGATCACTTTTCGGCATCTTCGCATTGAGCGAATGCGGAAACGCTTCAACTGAGAATCCCGCCCTGATCAGTTCATCTTTGATTGCCGGCAATTCTGACGCAATCACAACAATGTCGGCATCCAGCGTGTAAACCGGCTCGACATAGCAGTTAACTGCCAGCCCCCCAATCAGGCACCACGACCCGCGCCGATTCAAGATGGCGACGAGAGTAGCGAAATCGCTACTGCCGCTGCCGGTTACTGCTTCGAATACTTCAGATGCCGTCATTGAATTTCTTCTTAATGCCTATAGTCTCTCGAATACCCCCGCGGCGCCCATACCGCCCCCAACGCACATCGTCACCATTCCATAACGTCCGTTGCGACGTTCCAGCTCGCGCAAAATGCTTGCGGTTAACTTCGCTCCCGTGCAACCCAGTGGGTGACCGAGCGCGATCGCGCCGCCGTTTACGTTTACCTTGTTGATGTCAAGACCAAGCGTCTTGATAACGGCGAGCGACTGCGCCGCAAACGCTTCGTTTAGTTCAATCACATCGATTTGATCGAGGGTCAAACCAGCCAACTTCAAGACTTTCGGGATGGCGTAGACCGGCCCAATGCCCATCTCTTCGGGGGGACATCCGGCGGTCGCATAGGCAACGAAGCGCGCCAGCGGTTTCACGCCCAGACTCGCCGCCTTCTCAGCCGACATCACTACTGCCGCTGCGGCGCCGTCTGACATTTGCGAAGCGTTGCCCGCGGTTATTGTTCCCTGCACGTTGAACGCGGGCTTCAGTTTCGCGAGTCCTTCGATGGTGCTGTCGCGTCGCACGCCTTCATCTCTGTCAAAAATAACTTCCCGCGACTGCTTGCGACCCTTCTCGTCCAACTCTTCGAAGGTCACGGTTAGCGCGACAGTTTCATCCTTAAACTTATCGGCATCGAGCGCCGCAGCCGCTCGCTGGTGAGATCGTAAAGCAAATTCATCCTGCTCTTCGCGACTTACGTTGTACTTGCGCGCAACATTTTCCGTGGCCAGGCCCATGTTGAGATAGAAGTCGGGATAATGTTCGACGAGGTAAGGATTGGGACGAATGATATGCCCTCCCATCGGAATCATCGACATCGTCTCCAGCCCACCGCCGATAGCAACCTCGGCGCTTCCGGTCCTGATACGATCGGCGGCGATGGCAATCGATTGCAACCCCGACGAACAGAAACGATTGATCGTCATGGCACTGGTTTCCACCGGCAGCCCGGCGCGAATAGCGGCTGCGCGCGCGACGTTCATTCCCTGTTCCGCCTCCGGCATCGCGCAGCCCATGATCACATCCTCGATCTCGGATGCGTCAAGACCCGGCACACGCGCCAGCGCTTCCTTGATAACTGCGCCGCCCATTTCATCCGGACGTGTGTTTCGCAAAGTACCTTTCGGCGCTTTGCCAACTGCGGTGCGAACTGCTGATACGATTACTGCGTCTTTCATATGTTTGTCCAATGTCCAATGTCCAATGTCCGGATGGCCCAGTTGACTTTGGACCTTGGACATTGGACTTTGGACTAGTTTCTTAGTGGCTTTCCGGTCTTAAGCATTGCTGCCAGGCGTTCCTGCGTCTTGCGCGTTCCGGCTAACGACAAAAATGCTTCACGTTCAAGGTCAAGTAGATACTGTTCCGAAACTCGCGTCTGATGGTTCAAATCTCCGCCGGTCAGAATACGTGCCAGCTTTTCGCCAATCAACGCATCGTGATCCGAAATATAGCCGGCGCGTTTCATCTGGTGAATCCCAAGTTTCAACGTCGCCAGCGCTGGATTGCCCAACGCCAAAATGTCCGTCCGTTGCTGCGGCTGCACATAACCACTTGCCGCCAACGCCAGCACTTCCTTCTTCGCATCGGCAATCAAACGATCACCGTTCATCGAAATCGTGTCGTCTTCAGCCAGGAAACCGAGCGTACGCGCCTCTTCCGCAGACGTCGCGACTTTCGCTAAAGCAATCGTTTCAAAGGCTCGCTTCACAAACGGAAACGGATCGGCATCGTCAACATTCTTTGGAATCGAATCGAGCGTGCGCAGCAATAGTTCCTTCGTACCTCCGCCCGCGGGAATGATGCCTACTCCAACCTCGACCAATCCAATATAAGTTTCTGCCGCCGCGCGCACGCGGTCACCATGCAAAACCATCTCGCAGCCACCACCGAAAACCATATTGAACGGAGCCACAACTACCGGCTTCGGTGAATAACGCAGACTCATGGTTGAAGCCTGGAAAGCGCGACCCATCATGTCGAGTTCTTCCCAGTTTTCTTCCTGAGCTTCCATCAACATCAGCATGATGTTGGCGCCCACGCAGAAGTTAGCTCCTTGATTCCCAACCACCAGGCCCAGGAAATTCTTTTCAACCTCAGCCAGCGACTGCTTCAACATCTGCAATGTGTCGCCGCCAATGGCATTCATCTTGGAATGAAACTCGAGGCAGGCCACGCCGTCGCCGATATCGATCAGCGACCCGCCGGAGTTTTTCTTAATAACACCGGTGCGATCTTTGACTGACTTGAGAATGACCACGCCCGCCTGATCAGCGAGCGGCAGGTATTGCCCGGAAGCGAAGTCAAAATATGACTGCTGGCCATTTTCTTTTTTGTAAAAAGACTTCGCACCGGAATCCAGCAACTTCTGCACGTTCGCGGGAATCGCTACGCCGTCTTCCTTCATGCGCGCAACCGACTTCTCTACGCCAATGGCATCCCAGGTCTCAAACACGCCCAGCTCCCAGTTGAAGCCCCAGCGCATCGCGCGATCTATTTCGACAATCGTGTCGCCAATCTCGGGAATTCTGTTCGCGGCGTAACGAAGCGTTCGCGACATCGTCTTCCAAAGGAAGGCGCCGACGCGATCCTTACTCCAAACCAGGGTCTTGATGCGCTCGGTCAAGTCTTCGATGTTCCGGGCCATGTCGAGCGCGGGCAGTTTCACCTTTTGTGAAGGTCGGTAGTCAAGAGTCAGAACATCTAAGGCCCAGATTTCTTTTTTGCCGCCCTCGCCCGGCTGCCTGCGATAGAAGCCGCCCTTGGTTTTGTTGCCCAGAATTCCGCGGCCGATCATCGCACCCAGGAATTCGGGCGCCTTGAAAACTTCGCGCTCTTCATCGTCCGGCAGCGCTTCGTAAAGATTCTTTACCACATGACCAAAGACATCGAGGCCGACTAAATCGAAAGTGCGAAAAGTGGCGCTCTTCGGCCGGCCCATCGTCTGTCCAGTGATCTTGTCGACCTCTTCGATTGAGTAGCCATCCTCTAGCATCGTCTTGATCGTCACCATCGCGCCAAACGTGCCGATGCGATTACCGATAAAGTTTGGCCGGTCCTTGGCTGGCACGACGCCTTTGCCGAGTCGCTGATCCAGAAAACCGTAAAGGAAGCACGACACTTCCGGCTTGGTCCACTCGGTACGAATTATTTCGACGAGATGCAGGTAACGAGGCGGATTAAAGAAGTGGACGCCGAGAAAGTGCGCCCGAAAATCTTCTGAGCGACCTTCAGCTAACTGGCTGATCGGAATGCCACTCGTGTTGGAACCGATGATGGAACCCGCGCGCCGGTGTTGTTCAACCCTTTCGTACAAACTTCGCTTGATGTCGAGATTCTCAACGACAGCTTCGATGATCAGGTCAACGTCTTTTAGTTTTGCAAGGTTGTCCTCGAAATTGCCGATGGTCACGAGCCTGGCACTGTCAGGCGTGAAGAAGGCAGCGGGCTTTGCCTTCCTGGCGGCTTCGAATCCGGCTTGGGCAATGCGATTACGCACTGCCTTCGCTTCCAGCGTCAGACCCTTGGCCTGCTCTTCCGCCGTTAATTCGCGCGGGGCGATATCAAGCAGGATTGTCGGCACTCCAGCGTTCGCCAGATGCGCAGCAATCTGCGCCCCCATGGTTCCCGCACCCAAAACTGCAGCTTTTTCGATTCTCATGTTTTAGCTAGGACAGGCATTCCTGCCTGTCACTTTCTCTTATTCTAATGGCCAACCCCGTTCGCCATATAATACTGAATGAGTGCTCATTCAGCAAGTTTTTGAAGGGGTAAACAAGGCTGCGAACCAAACAAACAGCAGCAGCAGCAGCAAGAGACCCTTGTTCAATACTGTCGACTTCGCCAGATCCTCAGTCAGCAGTTGGCGTCGTTGCGTCACCAATGTATTTCTTCAACCAACCATAGACTTCCTGATACCAGTAGCGACTGTCTTCGCCTTTGAGAATCCAGTGGTTCTCTTCCGGCCACACAATTAGCCGGCTGGGAACGCGCAGGCGTTGCAGCACGCTCCAGTTTTCGAGCGTCTGATTGAGCGGGACGCGGAAGTCGTTTTCTCCCACGGATAGCAAAATCGGCGTGCGGAAGTTTTTGGCAAAGCGGATGGGATTCTGTTCACGCCAGACAGGCCCCTGTTCCCAAACCGGTCCGCCGTTACTCACCTCTCGGGAATAGATGGTATCGCTCGTGCCCCACTGCGATTCGAGGTTGATCAAGCCGGCATGACTAATCAGACACTTGTAGCGCGTCGTGGTCGCCTGTAGCCAGTTTGCGAGATGCCCGCCGTAGCTGGCACCCGCCGCCGCCTGACGGGCGCCGTCAACGAACTTGTAAAGACGAATCGCTTCATCGGCCCCTTCGTTAATTTCGTTTCCCGGCCCAGCGAACGGATCGCCTTGAATACTTTGCGCAAACTTTTCGCCGAAGCCGGTCGAGCCTGAATAATTGGTCAGCAGCACAACGTAACCGGGACGCGCCAGCAGATAGTAGTTCCAGCGCAGGCCCCAATTGTCCCGCCACATGCTGTAAGGGCCACCGTGCAATAACACCAGCAGTGGATACTTTTTGTTTTCATCGAAGTTTGGCGGCAGCGCGACCATGTTATGAACCCGCTTTCCTGCTTTACTCGTGAACCAGAAGTGTCGCAGGGGTTGCCAATCGATCTTCGCCAACTGATCAGCATTAAAGTTTGTGAGCGGAATTTGCGTTTTGGATTTCAGATCAAGGCGGAAAACTTCCGGCGGGTTCATTGCGCTTTCCCAGTTGGCAATGATGATCGTTCCGGCAGCTTGCGCCGGTATCTTGAGTCCGGTGTAGACACCACGCGTCATATTCATTGCCAGCGTTACATCACCGCCGTCGGCCGGGACAGTGAAAAGCTTTTCGTTGCCGGCCTCTTCAGCTGTCAGGTAAATGGATTTGCTGTCGGGGGTGAGGGCGAAACCGCCGACTGCGCGATCAAAGTTTGCCGTCAGGATGAGGGGTTTGTCCAAATTCGGCCACGAGAACTTAGCGAGACGATCCAGGTTATAGACCTTGCCGTTTGCTTCTATGCTGAAGATCGCGTAGAGCGCTTTGCCGTCGGGACGAAAAACAGGGCGGCTGAAGCTGTCGTTGCCGGTTGTGAGTTGCGCCGGCTCGCCACCTGTGGCTGAAACTTTGAAGAGCGCCAGGTTGGTTGTTGCGTAAGCAGATCTGTCTCGATTGGTGGTCGCGACGAAAATGATCGACTCGCCGTCTGGTGTCCAAATCGCGTCAAGTTCTTCCGCCGTATCCTGTACGCGTCCGGCGAAGCCGCGCTCGGCAACAAGTTTCGTCCCGGCCAGCAGGTCCTTAGCTTTCGCGTTAGGCTCAAGGCCCTGAACAAACAGATGCGACTGCGTGTCTTCAACCCACTTGTCCCAGTTGCGTATCGGAAACTTATCATAAACACGCGCCCTGTATTTCAGTGCCTTGCGTTCGGCCGCAATTTTCTTGTTGGCTTCTTCGTCAACGGCCCCAGGAAAAACCGTGCTGGTGAAAAGCAATACCTTGCCGTCAGGCCGCCACTGAGGCGAACGTGCGCCGGTGGAAAGCGATGTAACGCGCAGCGCCTCGCCGCCGTCAGCAATGTCGAGCACATAAATCTGGTTTACGTCGTCGCCTTCGCGCTTCGCGGAGAACGCCAGCCGCTGACTGTCGGGACTCCAGGCCACCCCGCTCTCGCCGCCCTTGCTGAACGTCAGCCGCCGCGGCTTCGCACTCGCATCCGTCGGGACAATCCAAAGGTCGGACACCTGATCCTTTTCGTCGTAAGCGGGTTCGACTAGCGAAAAGACTACCCACTTGCCATCGGGGCTCGGGTTTGGCGCGCCGACGCGCTTCATCATCCACATCGTCTCGTGCGTCAGTGGACCTTTGGTAGCAATCGCCTGTGCGTTCACGCGATCCAAGAAACTCAACGACGCGGCGATTGCGATGAGGAAGCACGAAATCAATATGAAACGACTGTGGATGGTTTTGATCTTGGCGAGCATTCTGATCCTCCTGTAAGTAACGGTCTTTGCTGAATCATAGCTTAGCAAGAAGCTGACTGGGTACTGATGCACTTTGCCGCGAATGTTAACAACGTGCGGTCCCATGAGGTCAGTACCACCTCGCGGTAGCGGGTGGGTTTTGGTGGCATTCAGGGGCCTGCGCATCTAATTTGCCATTTCGCTGGGTCCTGTAGTTGATGGCTCCGCTGCCAGCACCCACCCGCTACCGCGAGGTGGTACTGACCTCATGGGACCGCAACTATCGCAATTGACCACTGGACTCAAACTGCATCACCATCGGTACTTCATTTAGTAGTTCGTCAGTATCTCTTCCGGCTTAAACCCCATCTGGCTGAGCCGGTCGCGAGTTTGCTCCATCATTTCCTGCGAGCCACAGATCAGCGCGATGGGCCAATGCAGATTCGGCAGCACATGATCGAGCAGCGATTGTACGTAGCCGGTTGGGCCGGACCAGTCGTGGCCATCAGGTCTGGAAATAACCTGACGCAATTCCACACCCGCATCCTCCCAACCTTCCGTTTCATCGCGATAACAAAAGTCGTCGGGCGTGCGCGCGCCGTAGAGCACTACTAATTGGCCAAACTCATCTTTGCGCTTCAGCACATGCCGCAGCGCGGACCGCAAAGGCGCAACGCCGGTGCCCATGGCCACGAACACCAGGTCCTTGCCTTTCTGTTCGTCGAGCGCGAAGCCGTACCCCGCCACCTCCAACAAGTCAATCCGTTCACCCGGCTTCATGTCGAAGATCAAATTGCTGGCGCCCATTTTTTGTTTTACCAGCACTTCCAACTCCGCGTCGTCAGGCGCACTCGCAAACGCAAAATAAGCAGGCGCCTCGCCGGCGACTGACAAGACAGCGACCTGGCCCGGAATAAAATCCACGCCATGTTTTCCGGACACACTTTCCGGCAGCAGATCGAATGAGCGCACACCCCGCGCCTGTTCGCGCACTCTTGTAATGATCAGTGAAGTCACCGGCGTGATTCTCCCGACTTTCGACGAAAACAAAATGGCGTTTCAGTTTACCAAACAAGCTCTGCGATTACTGAGCGCTGATGTTACAATGCCGCCGAGTCGTCTCCCCGCCAGGACCGCCATGCCAAAACGCTACTCAACCCTAAGCGCCTTTTCTGTCACTCTGTGTGTGGCACTCGTCGCGGTGTGCGCGCTCGGAATCATCGCGCAGTCGGGCCGACGCGTGCGCAAGCCGGAGCCGGCGCCTGTGCCTACTCCTGAAGCGACACCCATACCTACGCCGGTAGTAAAGGAAAAGCCCACGTTCACCTTCATTGTCGGCTTGGACAAGTATGGTGATTTCTCAAGGGTATCGCTTAGTGACTACAGCGGCGTACTTCACAGTTGCGCCCAGCGGCTCAATGAATCACGGGTGGTTAGGGCCGACGTAGAGTCGCGCGATTTGTCGCGGGCCGCTGCCATCCAAAAAGCAAAAGCGGAGAAGGAACCTTATATCGTTTGGCTCCAATTACGTCCTAACACGGCCTCGGTACGGACCGGAGTACAGGACGATCCCTACAACGTCTACATTGAATACTCGGTCTTCGCTCCGATTACAGCCAAACAGGTGACCTCAGGAAACACCTTCCCTGAAGCTTACCGCAGAACGCCTGTCAGAATTCCGACTTCACCGACTGTTGGGGATTATTATTTGAACCAGGCTGCGCGTGGAGCAGCAGAGAGAATTCTTGACCACTTCCATGTGCGCACGGGAACCACACTGCCGTGATTGGTTACGCCGACGAGCCCGCGTCAGCGTAGAGTGCATCGATTACCGGACGATACTTCTCATCAACAACACGTCGCTTCACTTTCAACGTTGGCGTTAATTCCCCGCCCTCGATAGTAAGTTCATTTTCCAGCAGCGCGACCTTCTTTACACGTTCATACTGAGCGAGTTCTGTCGTAAGTCCGGCAATCTGCCGTTCGAAGAGATCGATGATGCGCGGGTGTTTACATAGTTCGGTGTGGTTCTCTACCTTGATGCCTTTGAGTTGCGCATAGGATTCGACACGTTCCCAGTCAGGCACAACGAGGGCCGCGGGAAACTTGCGGCCGTTGCCGACGAGCACTACCTGGTTAACAAAGCGTGAGCCTTTGATCATCTGCTCGATTGGCTGTGGCGCGATGTATTTTCCGCCTGACGTCTTGAAGAGTTCTTTCTTGCGATCGGTAAGGTGCAGGAATCCGTCTTCGTCAATCGCGCCGATGTCGCCGGTTTTGAACCAACCGTCTTCGGTAAACACCGCCCGCGTTTCTTCAGGCTTGTTGTAATAGCCACGCATCACGTTGGGCCCGCGAGTTTCTATCTCACCGTCGCTCGCAATGCGTACTTCAACATTTCTAATCGGCTTTCCTACGGTACCAACGCGATTGTCTTCCATCATTCCTGCGGTGATCACCGGAGAAGTTTCAGTCAACCCATAGCCCTGCACAATTGGCAGGCCGGCGCCGATGTAAAGCAGGGCGAGTTCTTCGGGCAAGGCCGCCCCGCCCGAGACTAAAAGCCGAATTCGGCCACCGAGCGCGTTGCGTATCTTCGAAAAAATAAGCTTGTCGGCAATCTTTCGCTCGAGCTCGAGCAAGAGCGGGATTTTCTGATGACGAGTTGATCGCCGCGCGCAGTCTCTTCCCACCTGAACGGCCCAGTTGAGAATAGCAACATTGAGCCGCCCCTTCTCAGCAGTCTTCTCTTTCACGCGCGCGAAAATCTTTTCGAAGATGCGCGGCACACCGACAAAGATGGTCGGTCTCACTTCGCGCAGATTGGGACCGATGGTATCAAGCGACTCGGCAAAGTATGTGGCCATGCCGTGATAGAGATACATGTACATCGCCATTCGCTCCAGCACGTGCGATAGCGGCAACACCGATAGCGTGCTGTCGTCATGGGCAAACTTGAGATGGCTTGAGGAGTCGACCAGGTTTGAGACGAGATTTTCGTGCGTGAGCATCACGCCCTTGGGCTCGCCCGTTGTGCCGGAGGTGTAGATGATTGTTGCCAGGTCGTCTGGTTGAATTTGATGCGCGGCGTTGTTAATTAGATCGGGCTGCGTCTCTTCAAGTGTGCGCCCGCGTTTCTCGAGTTCAGCTAACGAAGTGCCTCGAGTTTCCCCGGCCGGGGGTTCCTCAAAGAAAACTATGTGCTCGATCGCGTCACACTCCGCAATTGCTTCGCGCACCTGAAGAAACTTCTCCTCATTTTGGACCGCGAGCACGCGCGCGCCGGAGTCCTTCAAGATGTAGCGAACCTGCGGCGGGGTTAATGTCGGATAAATAGGAACATCAATCGCCGTCGCAAACAGACAACCCGCATCCGTCAAAACCCATTCCGGCCTGCTCTCGGAAAAGATCGCAATGCGGTCACCGCGTCGCACGCCCAGTGAATAAAGGCCGGAAGCAATCGAGCGCACGCGTCTCAACATCTCAGCGGCAGAAATCGAAACCCACGCGCCATCGTACTTGTAGTTGAGGGTGTCAGGACGCGGATGTGCGCGAGCCACGTGCTCAAACACTTCGACGAGCGTCGCCGGTTCTCCCTCATGCAAAGGAATGCGTTTTGACGTTTTTACTCTGGAGTCCACTCTTGCATCCATTGCGATCGTCGACGCTGGGATGACCTGATTCACTTGGCGCTAACCCCATTGAGAAAAATATCGAGCACCTGATCGGCCATGGGCGCCAGCTTGTAACGGCGCTTTGAAAGGATCCAGTTGGTAGCCATTTCATCGAGAGCGCCGAAGAGTATCTTCGCTACGATTTTGGCGTTTAGCTCCGGCCGGAACACGCCCGCGCGCTGACCTTCTTCAAAAGTTGAACGAATGAGATTCAGATATTCGGCGAAGCCGGCGGCCGAGAACTCCTCCATGAATTTTGTGGAGCCGCGCAGTTCGACTTGGAAAACGACGGCGAGGTCACGATCATCCCCGAGTCGCTCGAGATGCAGCAACGCGATGCGACGTAACTTTTCTCGCGGGTCTTCAGTCTGCTCGAGTTGCTTGCGTCCGGCGGCGATCGCCTCCTCCATGCTGCGATCGAAGATGGAATGAAGAATCTCTTCTTTGCTCTTGAAGTAGAGATAAACGGTGCCGTCTGCAACGCCGGCCTCGCTCGCAATATCAGCAACCTTGGAATTGAAGTAACCGTTGTGGGCAAAGGTGCGGATAGCCGCGCGCAGAATTGCCTCGCGCTTGTCAGTGACTACGGGACGATCGGAATTAAGTGAACGAGCTGATCGCATTTTTCGCTTAATGTTTCTTCCTGGTCTTGCTGTGTGCTGACTGCAGTTTGCTGTTTGCTGTTTACTGAATGAATAGCCACTCAGTGAAGCTGTAGCCTAACCTTTAAGCAAGCTTCGACGCAACACGTTGGCAAACTTCACATAGCAGTGCGGCGGCAAGCGTAGCGCGACGCCGCTTTGGATCGACCAAACACGTCTGAAAATGCTGAAGGCATCCAGCCAAAGAAGTCCAGCCGCAAATAATCGAGGAGTGATGAAAGGAATATCCAAAGTGGTAGAGATCGTGGCGGAGGGGACAGGACTCGAACCTGCATGACCTTTCGGTCGGCGGTTTTCAAGGCCTCACAGAAGCCTTGGACCAACCCCTACCACTACGAATTGAACAACATAAACCAGGGTGTGCAGCCGTCAAAGCGAACTTCGTAACAGTAGGTTTAGAGCGACATCATCACGCCATCAGCGCGCCAACTTTGTCTTTGATTTGACTAGAAAATCTGCTCCTACTCATGGAGCAGGACCTACGCGCCGGACGAGGTCTGCGAA
>JBDUAQ010000082.1:0-13052 GCA_040004575.1 bacterium | reverse complement strand
GCCTGCCTTGGACCATAAACATTGAAGTAGCGCAAGGCGACGGAGGGTATCCGGTAAGCGCGACCTATGACCAGGCAAAACTGCTCCTGGTCCTGTTTGGTGATCGCATAGACCGACGTGGGAAAGAGTGGCTTATCTTCCGTTGTGCCAACAGGTGAAAGGGCGGCCTTACAGGCGGGACACTCCATTTCCCAGCGGCGCTCAACTAACTGCGCGGCTTCACGCAGCTGCGGGTAGACGAGTCCGCAATCAGCACAACGATAAGCGCCTTCTCCGTAGATCGACATCGAGGAGGCGACAATCAGTTTCTTGATTTTGTCGCGGCGCTTGATGATGTTTTCCAGCAAGACTGCGGTGCCCAGATCGTTCGCCCGAACATAGCGCTGTACTTCGTACATCGATTGCCCTACGCCAACTTCTGCGGCTTCATGAAAGACAACGTTGACGTCTTCGAGGGCTTTTTCAACTACTGCCGGATCGCAAACATCTCCTCGAACAAACTCTGCTGACGGGTTCAAATGTTCAGGCAAACGTTCCTCGTGAACCTGCGAAACCAGGGAGTCGAGTATTCTGACCTGATGTCCTCTTTCGACGAGGGCGTCAACCAAATGAGAGCCGATAAAACCGGCACCGCCCGTTACCAATATGTTGAATTTTTCCAAACTATCGATCCTTCCCAATGTCTTCAGGAACCTTGATCCTGGATTCGTGCCGTTTGACTCTCCATTCTTATGGACCGCTGCCTGCCGGCATCGCGCACAACCGACTTGAGAAGGTCAAAAACACGCGGCGCTTGCACGTTTGCCGAATATTTGGTTTCGACCGTGGCACGACCAGCGCGACCGATTTCATTTCGCCGCTGGGCCGAATGCAGCAAGCGACGCAACTTTTCAACCCAGTCGGTTTCGGAGTTGGCAATGAACCCATTCTCGCCGTCCTGAATGATCTCCGTATTTACTCCGACGGGTGAACAAACTGTGGGAATGCCGAGCGCCATAAACTGCAATGCCTTCAGTGCACACTTACCTTTGCTCCAGGCATCGTCGGGTAAAGGCATGATTCCGATGTCGATAGCATTCAGATCCTTTAGTTCAGTGGCGGACTGCCATTTCATCGCCTCCACCTCTACACCCTCGAGCTCGTAAGCAGGAGTTCCGATCACTCGCAGCCGAAATCGATTTTGCCGCGCGAGCTTCTGCAACGCAGGTCGCAGAGTGTCCAGATGCTGGACTGTGCTGAAGCTTCCTGTCCAACCTATCGTTGGGACATCTGATTCGGTTCTTTTCTCCGAAACTGTATATTTCTCGGTATCAATCGTGGTGGGAACGATCGTTACGTGTTCATTAACCTGCCGAGCATAATCTGCGAGATAACGGTTGCCGGCCATCACATGAGCAGACATGCGACAAATCGATCTTGTCTTCGACGCAAACTTCAGATAACTCAAATATCCGTTTGAAGGACTTCGATAGGAAACAAACACCGCGTCGTCGAAATCAAAGACCATCGGCACAAAGGAACGGTGGATCCAGCGCTCAAAAAATGGTGGGCCAAGCAAGGCAGCTTCGCGAAAAACATAAACTACGTCGTAATCCCTGATCGAGCTCATGTGGGAGAAACGGCGCGCGATACCCTTGGCCACCAGGCTCAACTTTTGTCCCAGGTTTCCGGTCTTATAGAGAAGTGCATGAAGCTCTTCGGACTCGAAAGGCGCGTATGTAATCTCCACCCCTCTCTTCCGAAGCAGCGGTTCCCATTGCTCGATGCGATAGCGCTGGCCAGGGGAGGTATCGTAAATACTCGGTACTATGGCAAGAAGACGCATGAATTTCCCTGAAATTTTGCTTGCTAACGAAGTTGGATTAAAGGGTCAGTATAGGAGAGGCTCGCAGACTCGTCCAACGGAGAGTCAACCATTTGGAATTCAGTTCACGACAAAGGCTCATTTTTCGGCCCGGATTTTTAGCGAATCTCCCATCCGCCCAGCGTTAAGCATACTGTTGAGCATTCCTTTTAGAAGTCGGCGGGAAGGGCTGTCACTCATGAATTCGTTTAGTTGGTAGCTTGACTCGACGCGGTTGAAATTCTCCTCGCCCGCGCCGCCGTTTTTTGATGCCGGGCGACCCGACACGCGGCGACGCAATTCGTGAAGTATCTCAAACGGGTTTGTGCCATGCGTTGCCACTTCAACATTACCGAAGCCGGTGCCGGAAAGCAGGCCTTTGATGCCCTTCAACGAGAACAGCTGCAGATGTTCCGGCGGACAAACGATACTCCATTCGAGACCCAGGATGCGCGCGGAAAGTCCACGCCCGTGTGGCGTAGTGGCCCAAAGCAAACCGCCGGGCCGCAACACTCGCGCCATCTCTTCGAGCAGTGCCCGTGGATCCGGCACATGTTCCAACACCTCGCTGGCGATTGCGACGTCAAAGTAGTCGTCGGGATAATTTGCATTCTCGAGCTCACCGCAAAAAACTTCGAAGCCGCGGGCCCTGACATGCTCCGCCGCCGTTCGCGAGACTTCGACGCCTATCGCCTGCCAGCCTGCGCGTCCCGCCGCTTCGAGAAAAGTGCCTGCCCCACAGCCGACATCAAGTAAGCGTTTGTCTTTTTTATAGGGTTCAAACGTGGCAATAATTTCGTCAAGCCTGTTTTCGATAGCCGCCGGAACTGTCAGATTTTCGGGAGTGTAGTAAGCGTCATAATCAAGCGATTGGTCCGTATTCGGAAGGTGTGCCGTGTAGACCGTCGCGCATGAGGGGCAAGCGAGCAGTTGGAAATCGTTCTTTTGCCCGCGGCTCAACCCATTCGTCCGTCCGCATGCTGGGCAATCACGAGAACCAGAACTACCTTCGTTCATATTCATCGGAAGAGAACTCATCCTGGGTCATTATTTCCGAGTGTCCGTTGTTGCGCGTTTGAAATAACCGGCGCCGCTTGAGTTCGTTTCATGAGCTGCTCATATAAGCGTCGGTATCTTGTCCTTCCTACGCGGACGAGATCAAACTCTTGCCGCGCCACGTCGCGCAGGCGTTCTGCCAGGTTTGCATCGCCTCGCATGATTTCGATTTCGTCGAGGGCGTTCAAATAGGCCTGCGGCGTAAACTCGTGCAGCAAAGCCCCGATATGATTCTCCTCGATCAGTTTATCCAGGTCGCCAATGCCGGCGTTGCAAACTATTGGCAGTCCACTCGCCAGATATTCGGCAATCTTTGTAGGGGACGAAGACTGTTTTGAGTAACAGGGTTTGATAAACGATATGGCGATGTCCGCCGCCTTAAGATAACGCGGCACTTCTTCCGGTGTTATCTGATTTACAAAGAAGTCGTTCTCATTAATTCCGAGACTCGCCATGCGTTCAATAACCGCTTGCCGCGGACTCTGGGTCAGTATCATGGAAAACGTGGCCAGATCCTGCTCGTGGGCCACCGCCAGAAACTCCGTCATTTCATCGGTCATATACCACCCGCCGAACGAGCCAACGTAAACAATGACGCGGCGATTACTAACGTTTAGTTCCTCACGCAGTGTTGCTCGCGGAGTCTCCGCTGCTGCCTCAAATCTTGCAAAATCAACGCAGCACGGAATCACTTCAATCGGCCGCCCCTGGACGTCCGTGTCTGTGCAACCGGGAAAGACAATCTCACGGGCCTTTTCAGTCAGCAACACAAACGCATCGGCGGTTCGCAGCAAATAGCGCTCGACTCGCTTCAGTCCCCGATACAGATAGCCATTCTCGGGCCAAACGCCGGCGTCGGTGTATTCTTCAGGCATGAAGCCACGAATATCAAAAACCATCTCGGCGCGCTTGAATTTCCTGGCGATAGCACACATCACGGCGGGAACGTGATTGCGCGCGTGCAGCACGCTGACGCCTTCGCGTCGCATTATTCTCAGTATGGTCCAGGCGCCGACTGCCATATCGTAAAGAGTAGCGGGCAGAGAAGGCGTTTTGTGGTATTTCAGGTAATGCCAGGATATTCCCTGGTCACTGAGGGCTGCGCGTTGCTTGTCGAGTTCGAGGAAAGACCAGACTTGGTTTAAGCGCGGCTCGAAAGTCAGGAGGCTGACTTGAACGCTGTCGGATTGTAACTGTCTTAAGTAGGGAAGAACTTGCGTCTGAACGAGAGGCTCTCGCAAACCAAAATAGCAAACATACAAAGTGCGCACGGGCTTCATAGTCCTGGTTTATCTTTCAGAGCCCATTGAAGCGTACCGATGATCGTAGCCGCGTCGAGTGTCGCGATGATTGGTATCAGTACCAGCATGCGAACGGCGTTCTCGAAAAGGCCCGCCGGATAACAGGCGCGATTGCGCCAAATAGCAACGGTCGCACGCGCCCCCAGCATCAACAGCCAGAGGACCAGCGGAACGAGCATTCCGTTGTACGAGATAAATAGCACGCGCTTTCCTTTAAGCGGCAGGGACGAGTATTCCATAAATGAAGCGGATTCAACCGACCGTCAAAGCTCCGGGAATGCGCCCTTTGATTTTCTGCACGAGTTGATGGCCGAGCAAGGTCTTGATCAAGAGCATCACGAGCTTGAGATTTAGCCCACTCCTTTTCACCGAACGGAAAAGATACCTAAAAGCCTCTCTCCGGCGGTTGTCCAGATAGCTATGGATCATGCAGAAGTAGTAGGTGTGGCTCTCCAAAATCCTGATTTGATCGTTGCTCAGCGTTACATTTTTCATCACCCAATCTTTGGCTAGCAGCTTTCTCTTAATCAATTCCTGATTATCACTTCTCATTGACCGCTGATCATGATCGTTCACAGACATTGTGACTTTGTCGCCGATATAGATCTTATCCTCAACCAGGTTTTGCACCAGGAACATCCAATCTTCCGAGGTGGCATATCGCCTGTCCTCCTCAAACCACTTAAGGTTCGGATTATTCTTATTAATGCAAAACACCGAGCCTATCGGAGCGCCGCGCAGAAAGAAGTCCGTCCCATATTCCCCCTCCCTTATGCCTTCCAGTCGCGCAGAGCAAACTTTCCCGTCTCTGATGAATTCAAATTTTGTAGCCAGAAAATTTAAGCCGGGATTCTTTTCAGTGATCTCTCTCAAGGCGCTTAGATGGTCCCCATGCATCAGATCATCAGAATCCAGGAACACTACGTATTTGCCCAGAGCTTCAGCGATCCCCTTGTTGCGAGCAGCTCCTCTTTCTGAGTTAACCTGTTGGTAGTACCTGACCTTGCCCACGCGGCCAAAAGTCTCGCGAACTATGGTTTCAGTATCATCCGTGCTGCCATCGTCGATGACGATGACTTCGAAATCATCATCCTCTTGAGCGAGAGCAGAACTGATTGTGCCGATAATAAAGTCCGCCCGGTTGTAGGTGGGAATCACGACAGTGAATAAGGGCATTTCTGACTACCACCTCAATCCTCTTACATATTTGATG
Organism: bacterium; assembly: GCA_040004575.1. GTDB lineage: Bacteria > Acidobacteriota > Blastocatellia > Pyrinomonadales > Pyrinomonadaceae > PSRF01. The sequence goes on along the minus strand of JBDUAQ010000082.1, from coordinate 7,639 downwards.
AGTGGGCGGCTCAAATATCTTGAGCGCCAGCGCACCTTGCCGAGCGCTCGGGCCTGGTAAAAGTCAGCATCAAACTCTTTGATGAAAGAGGCCAGCTTGCCCGCTGTTTTCAAATCCAGCCCTACGTAATCAAACGAGATGTGGCTTTCCAGAAAATATAGAAAACTCTGACGGATGTCCGCCTGCGTGAATGTTTTGGTCACCTGGTAACGATCGCCGCCTTCAACATAGAGGTCCAACTCCCGCATGTTCTCAATCAAATCCCCGGTAAAATCTAAGGACCGCAACACACGGCTAAAAACTTTGGCCCAGTCATCGGCGAAAGCCCGGCTCTGCGCCATGGATTTGCTTTGGCTATGCAGACGGTATTTGGAAAAGACATTTTCCACCAACAAGAGGTGATAATTTAGGGCAACCCTGGCGACCAGATCATAGTCCATTCCATAATGCAGGGTTTCGTCCAGGAATCCATGTTCCAGAAGCACACTTCTACGGAAGAAAGATGAAGGTTGTGGGAAGGGTATTCCGGAAAGATAACGAACCTCCAAATCTCGCCTCTCTGCCCCTTTAACTCTCTCCTTGATCCCATCTCCGAACAAGATGGTTTTGCCGTGAATGAGTGCGGCATCATCTTTCCTGAAATAATCGCTCACTGCATTTAGCGTGTCCGGCAAATAGAGATCGTCGCTATTTAACCAACTGACGATTTCGCCCGTCGCCTTTTCCAGACCTTTGTTAATCGCGTGCGCCTGCCCGCGATCTTTTTCGCTCACCCAGTAATCCAGTCGCCCTTCATAACGACGGATTATGTCCACACTGCCGTCGGTGCTGCCACCATCGACGACGATATACTCAAGCGGTTCGTAGTGCTGATCCAGCACGGACTGGATGGTCTGCTCAAGGAACTCCGCCTGGTTGAAAGAGGGTGTGACGATGCTAATCTTCATGAAAGCAGAAGCCAGAATAACACGAAAACCCTTTCCTTTTGTTCTGGATTCTGACCCCTGGATTCGAGGCTTCGGCCAATCAAAAGGTTAGCCGCAAGCCCAAAATGGCGAGTAACCTCGTCATTCAAGCTTGAAGACAGCGGAAAAATCAAACGGGGAGCAAAGACCGGCGCAGACGGCCTCCCTGGTCATCAATCAAGCGAAAACTCATCTCGCCAATCTGTTTTTTCTGCAAACGTTGGCTGGTCTTTCTTATCAAGCACGCAGGTCTCAAGCACCAGATGGTCCATCTCAGTGCGCATGAAGCAGCGATAACTATCTTCCGGGGTGCAGACAATTGGTTCGCCGCGCACGTTGAAGCTCGTGTTAACTACGACGGGACAACCAGTCTTTTGCCGGAAGGCTTCAATGATTTCCCAGAAGAGAGGATTTGTCTCATGTCTGACGGTCTGAATCCGCGCCGAGTAGTCAACGTGTGTGACCGCGGGGATTTCTGATCGCTTCACATTCAACTTATCAATTCCCCAAAGCTTTTCCTCCGCCGGCGTCATCTTTCTGCGTTGCGATTCGGCCACGTCAGCGACTAGCAACATGTAGGGACTATCCGTGTCGAGTTCAAACCAGTCAGCCACCTGCTCGCGCAATACGCTTGGCGCAAACGGACGAAAGCTCTCGCGATACTTAATTTTCAGGTTCATCGCCGACTGCATTTCCGGCGAGCGTGGATCGCCAATAATGCTGCGGCCGCCAAGCGCGCGCGGTCCAAACTCCATCCTTCCCTGGTGAAGTCCGATAATTTTTCCGGTGGCCAGCAGATCGGCGACCATCCCCGGCAATTCCTGTCGCGAGTATTTCTTGTACGGCAAGCGTTGCGACTGCAAATACTTTTCGATCTCGGCTTCGCTGCTGCGCGGACCCAGGTATGAACCCTTCATCCCGTCTGCGTAGACAGCCAGGGTTCTATCGCCGTTGTTCTTACCGTTGCTATGCGACCGCCGCGCAGTAGCCCACGTTCCCGCAGCTTCCGGACTGATTCGTGAATTTCCCAAATAGCGATGCCAGATGGCCAGCGCGATTCCCAACGCTCCACCCGCGTCGCCCGCTGCTGGTTGAATCCAAATATCTTCGAAAGGTACCTCCCGCAATACTCTTCCGTTGGCTACACAGTTGAGGGCCACGCCGCCCGCCATACAAAGTTTTTTCATTCCCGTTTCTTTGTAGGCAAACTTTGTCATCTTCAGCATCACTTCTTCCGTGATGACTTGAATGCTCCGCGCGAGATCCATTTCTTTTTGCGTAACCGATGATTCGGGCTTGCGCGGTGGGCCGCCAAAGAGTTTGTCGAAGGCGCCGTTGGTCATGCGCAGGCCCTGCGAATAACTGAAGTATTCGTGATTCATCTTTAGGCTGCCGTCATCGCGCACTTCCAGCAGTTTGTCTTTGATAACTGGGACGTACTTTGGTTCGCCGTAGGGCGCCAACCCCATCACTTTGTATTCACCGCTATTGACCCTGAATCCGGTGTAGTAGGTAAACGCGCTGTAGAGCAATCCCAGGCTATCCGGAAACCGCAGCTCTTTTAGCAGAGTGATTTCGTTGCCCTTGCCAATTCCAATCGAGCTGGTGGCCCACTCGCCAACGCCATCGATCGTTAGGATCGCAGCTTCCTCGAAAGGCGACGGATAAAACGCGCTGGCGGCATGGCTTTCGTGATGATCTCCAAAGAGCAGTTTCCACTCAAACTGTTTTCCAAGTTTTTTCGCGGCCCGCTCATCGTCTTCACCGTCGGCCTTGGCCAACTCCGTGCGAATCAAGTCCGGCATCCAGAGCTTCTCCTTCATCCAGAGCGGCAGCGCCTTGAGAAACGAACTGAATCCTGATGGAGCGTAATCGAGATAAGTTTCTAGCAGACGATCGAATTTAAGCAGCGGCTTGTCATAAAACCCTACGTAGTCGAGGTTATCTGCGTTGAGTTTGGCTTCGCTTAGACAATAACGAGCGGCGTTGAGGGGAAAATTGTGATCGTGCTTTACGCGTGTGAAGCGCTCTTCCTGCGCCGCGGCGACAATCTCGCCATCAACGACCAGACAGGCTGCGGAGTCGTGATAGAAGGCCGAGATGCCAAGAATGCTGACCAACAAACGCCTCCGCGTTAGAACAACGTGTAAATAAACGGGGCGATGGCGGAACTCTTTGCCAGCACGAGCAGAGCGCCGACCAACACCAGCGTGATCACGATCGGCGCCAGCCAATACTTCTTGTTCTCTCTCATGAACTGCCAGAGTTCGGTAACAACCTGTGCTTTTGACATCGCAACTTCCCTAAAATGCCACCCGCAGTGGCGCCCGCCATAACTCGGAGGTTCGCCCCGTGTTACCGCGTATCACCGGTCAATTGGAACCCCCGGTTGTTCTGAAAAGTATTTTTCCCCGAGCCCGGCAAGACAACGATCGTTGAATCGGCGGGCTGATTCCCGGAAAACGTGAACGAGTTACCAACAACCTCGCTGTACGTCGCTTGTACAACGAAGCCGGGTATGCCGCCGCCGCCGACGTCGGTCAACTGGTTGTTGAGCACCTTGATTTGTGTGCCCTCAATTCTTATTCCACTTTGACCAGTGCGGGTGATGGCATTGTTTCTTATGGTGACGTCACGCATTGTGGACCCGAAAACATAAATGCCATTACTTAAGACGTTAGTGATAATCCCACGATTTGAGCCACCGATGATTGTGTTTCCTTCGATCAGAATCGGCCCAACGTATTTAGTGCCCGTGGTCGCCTGAACCGCAATGCCATTACCGGTTGTCGGCATCTCCGACTCATGGACGTCAATAAAGTTATTCCTAATGACTACATTTTCAATGTGATCGTTGGCTTCATTCGGTTCAAGATCAATGTTTGTACTCCCGGGACCTCCCCTTTGCCCCGAGGCGAGGAATCGATTTCCCTCGAAGGTGATATTTCTGCCATTAACGAGCGCCAGGTTTTGCGAGGCAACCCGAGTGAACAGGCAGTTTGTCACCTTGGAATTCTCGGCGAAGTGGCCCGTCGACGATGAGCCGCCCAACTGAACCCCAATTGAGCGCGTGCCGTTGATCCATACTTTATCGACCAGACAATTCGAGCAATTTCCGAGCGAGACCGCTTGCGGCGCTGAGTTAAAATCAGGATTTGCGCCTCTGATTTGCACATCGCGGATTACCAACCCGGAGTCCGGGTTACCATTAAGGATAGTTTGGCTGTAGGCGCTGATCACGGTGAACTGACCCTTTGCGGTCGACTCAAGGACAATTGACTCCCAGCCTGAACCAATTAGAGAGGCACGTGACTTCAGCAATATGGGAATGTTGCTGGTCCTGGTGGCATACGTTCCCGGAAGCAGTCGCAGCACGTGATCGGACGAGATGATCACCTGGGTTGAGATTACGCCGCCGCCTTTCGCAACAATTTCACCAAACCCTGACCCTAAAGCCTTGTCAGCGGCGTTAATCCTGGCACCCAGGTCCTGGCCCGGATAATCATTCGCAGACACCACACGGCCCCGTGGCCGCTGAGACGAAGCAACAACGACAAGGCTCACCAGGGTTGAAGCCACCGCAACGCTTAAAACAAGTCGAAGTAATGCAGTCTGGAGAGCCGCTGATTTCTTAGTCGACACCTTGATTCTAAATCTCATCTGCATGATTCCGACTCCTGGGAAAACTAAAACATTTTTTCGTAGTGGCGTCGATCTCGCTGCCGCTCAGAGTAAGGTCTCCAGTAAGAAGCGCTTCGGGTTCCCCGACGACTAAGCGGGTCCCAACCCGACAGTCTTTTCACCACTCCGATCGGCGTTACCACTAAGAAGAAAACCAATCCCAGGATGATGCGAGTGGTTACAAATGACAGTCCTTCTGCAAGCAACATCCAGGCTTTGTTTGGCCATACCAGCGCCCTCGGCCAGATGAGCCCCAGGAAAACCAGAAGGGAGCCGAGCGGCAAAGTGACGTGCGCGGCGCTAACAAATTTGCCGCGATAAAGCCACCAGGCGCCGAGCAAAACAAAAACACCCCCGACCACCAGCCCAAACTCTCGTTCTGCGCGAAAGGATTTTCTTTTCATGCCTTATCCTCTTGCAATGCTTGCAGCTCTTCTATTACCAGCAAGCACAGACCAGGCAAACTAATGCGGCGCTTCTGGAGCAGCAAAGCCCGCGGCAGCGCTACATCTCTGCGAGCAGGCTTCGATAACCAACCTCTACCAGCGAGTGACGCCTGAAACCTAAACCAAGAACTCGTCCGCAACGATTCCGGTGATCGCGGCAACCCGGGATGACCAAAAGATTCAGCTGGTGCCCGCCGTTTGTCCGGGAGCGGCAGCTGGGTTGTCGCCCTCGATGTATTCATTCGAAGAGTAGTAACCCGAATAATAGTAGTCCTGGGCTTCGACTTTGACGTTATTTAGAACTACGCCAAAGATGTGGGCGCCGACGTCAAGCAACTGCTGCTTCGCGCGGCGGACCACTGCCCGGGAACTTCTACCGCCATGAACGACCAGCACCACTCCATCAACCATCGTCGAGAGGATCGATGCGTCGGTAAAAGAGATTGCCGGCGGCGAGTCGATCACGACGTGGGCGAATCGTTCGGTCAACAGGCCCAAAAGCCTGCGCATTTCATCTGAACCCAAAAGCTCCGCAGGATTCGGAGGCACTGGACCTGAGGTCAGGAACTTGAGATTGCCGAGCGGTGCATAGGTCTGCATCAGGCCGTCTATGTCCGTTTCCCCGGAAAGCCAGTTTGTTAACCCGCGGGTATTCGGAGAACCGAAATGAGCGTGCAACCTGGGACGTCTCAGATCGCAATCGATAAGCAGGACTTCGGCGCCCGTTTGCGCCAACATGAAGGCTGTGTTGATTGCGGTCGTCGTCTTACCTTCTGACGGCTGACTCGATGTAACCAAAATCGTCTTCGGTGGTTGACCTGCGGAAGACAGCAACAGCGAGGTGCGCAGGTGCCGGTAAGACTCAGCAATCGGAGAGCGCGCGTCGCTGATCATTGCCAGAGCGGTTGTTTCCGATGGCATGGGGCTCTGAGGTGATCCGCCAATTCCAATCAAGCGGCCGCGATCCCGTCCGGCAGGAATCAGTGCCAACGCCGGGATGTGCAGGTATCGATCTACATCCTCAACCGACTTAATAGTGTCATCAAGGAAATCAAGCAGGAAAGCGAGACCAATGCCGGCAACGAGTGACAAGAGAAAGGCGACAAAAATATTCCGGAAGCGTTGTGGCCCAACGGGCTCTCTCGGCAAGCGACTATAGGTGGCAATGCTGACCTCATTTGATCTGTCGCCGTTGGTTACCTGATATTCGCGCTGCTTTTGCAAGAGAGTGTTTAGAATCTGCCGGTTGGTCTCCAGCTCCTGGGTCATAGCCAGCAGATCGATCTGGTCTCGTGTCTGCTGAGTCGTGGTTCCCTTCTGCTGCTCATAAGCGTGCCGCAGGAGATTTTCTCGCGAGACCGCCGCCTCATAGCGCCGCTGTATAGAGGTCAGAATTTCGGTCGGCGCCTTTTCGAGTTCCGCTTCCAGGCCCTTCAGTTGGGCGTCAATCTTTTTGACTGCGGGCCATTCCGGTGTGTAAGTAATCAGAAGAGCATCGCGTGTTTCCCTGAGAGCCGAAATGCGATCTCTCAACTTCTCTACCCGGGCTGAGGCATTAACATCAGGTATGGAAAACGGATCGTGCTCTTTTTTTGCGGCTTCGAGCTGAGCCTGAAGATACTTCCGCTCATTTTCGGCCGTTAACCCCTGTCCGCTGAGAGTAGCCAGGCGAACAGCTTCGAGGTTTCCCGCCGTATCATTGACCAACGGCAGATTCTTCTCTTTCGCGTAATTAAACCGCGCTTCCTGATCGTGCTTGAGCTTGGTTTGTAGATTTGCGATTTCTCTCGCAAGCAGATCTTCAGCTTTTGTCGAATGCTCGGTTAACCGTTCCAGATTGTTGTTAACGAATACTTCCGCGAGCGTGTTGGCAATCTTCTGCGCCAGTTCAGGATCAGAATGAATGAATCTGATCTTAACGAGATTAGTCTGGGGAACGCCCTCGACTATTTCTCCACCGATGATGGCGTCTTCGTAGGGTTCCAACTGCGCCAATTGTTCGGGCGTCAACGAACCTCCGGTTACTTCACTCTCCCCTACCACCGTAAGCCCTGGGGAGACGGCGGGCGACTCATTTGCCTTCTTAGGTTTTGCGAAGATTCGTCGCAGCGACGCGAAGACGCCGCCCTGCGTTTGGCCGCCAAAAAATGCGGGATTGTGTTGCAGGTCGAGGGTGAGCACAACCTGGCGTGCAAGCGCGGGGTTCTCCAAAAGTTTTAGCTGAGTGCCCCAGAAGTTTGGATCGGTCTGACCCGCGATCACGATCTTTTCCGTTTGCAGAACATTTGGCGCTTTCTGTTCGATGCGGATGACTGCTTCCCCGGCATAGATCGAAGGCGAGCGAAACGCCTGGATAGTGACCAGCGAAGTAACTACCAGCACCAGGCTGAGAATCAACCATTTCCTTTTTAGGACGACGAACAAATAGTCGCGGAAAGTGGTGGGTTCCAGTCCGGAAGTACCATACGGTTTTGCCTGGGCAAAGTCCGATAGCGGTCGATCGATGCTGCGGTCGAGTGCACCCACGGGCATGAGACGATTATCTTG
>JBDUAQ010000081.1:0-13057 GCA_040004575.1 bacterium | reverse complement strand
AGTTTCATCAGTGCCGCTAAAGATTATCTTGCCTTCGAGCATCATCATGACTTTGCTATTGATCAAACAAAGCCGTTCACCCTCCCGCTCAAACACCACCTGTCCTTCTTCGTTGACTACAGCGTACTCAGAACAAAGATAGTCCAGATTATTCATTTCGTGGGTGACGAATATGGACGACACGTCTTCAAGGTCGCGCAGCTTCATCGCGAGTTCGCAGATCGTGCGGGCAGTTGGCGGGTCGAGTCCGGCCGTCGGCTCGTCGAAAAGCACGATCTTCGGATCGCCAATCAGGGCGCGCGCAATACCAACGCGCCGGCGCATACCGCCTGACAGTTCAGCCGGCATCTTATCGATAGCATCTTCCAGATTGACGAAACGAAGCATCCTTCGCACTTCGGGCTCGACTTCGTCTTCGGGCCGGCCCTGTTCGTGAAGACGATAGGCAACGTTATCGTAAACCGACAAAGAGTCGAACAGTGCGCCTTCCTGAAACACCATTCCAATTTTCTTGCGCACGCTCATCATCTGCACTTCGTTGTAATCAGTGATGTCTTCGCCGTCAACGAGAATTCTTCCCTCGTCGGGCTTTAGCAGTCCGAGCACCAGCTTGATGATTGTAGACTTGCCACCCCCCGAGCCGCCCAGAATAATTTTCGTCTCGCCCTTCATTACTTTGAAGCTCAACCTATCGAGGACGACGCGTTCGTCGAAGGCCAGCACCACGTCGCGAAACTCAATTGCCGGAACGATGCGATCGCTGTCATCAACCTCGGCGAAGGTTGAGTCGGCAGCATTGCGGCTCACCTCTCCGGCAGCTGGATACAAGTCTGATTGGGTACGAGAAATCGACATGACAATCAATGATACTAATTCACTGGCATTCCTAGTATGTATTGCAAGGCTCTGGCGAGAAAGAAGTCAGCCACGATGACGACGATTGACGCAGTCACTACAGCCCTCGTGGTCGACCTGCCCACTCCTACCGTGCCACCTTCTGTAGTTAGACCTTTGTAACACGCGACCGAGGCGATGATAATCGCAAAACAGATCGGCTTGATTACCCCGCCAATAACATCATCGCCGGTAATGCCATCTTTAACCGACATAACAAACGCATTGATGGAAAGTCCATAAAGCGTCGTCGCTGCGATCCCGCCACCGCCTATACCAACGACATCAGCGACGACGGTAAGCAATGGCAAGGTAACGATGAGAGCGATCAGACGCGGAGCGACCAGCTTCTTGATTGGATCGGTGCCCAGGGCGCGCATGGCGTCGATCTGTTGCGAAGCAGTCATCGAGCCCAGTTCCGCGGCAATCGCTGAGCCTACCCGACCGCAGACCATCAGCGCGCATAGCACGGGTCCAAGTTCGCGTATCAAAGAGATTGCGACGAGCCTGCCTGTTTGCGCCTGCGCTCCGTAGAAAGCGAGCGTCGGAAAAGTTTGCAACGTCATCACGCCGCCGGTGAAGAACCCAGTCAGCAGAATGATCGTCAGCGAGCCGACGCCAATCACGTCCATTTGCGCGATTGTTTCGGAGAGATAACGCGGCCCTTTGAAAAGGCCGCCAACCGCTCGCGCGGTCATCAGCGTGGTTTCTTGCAGCTCGTAGATAGAGCGCGTGACGAAGTTCATCTAGGGGCTAATAGGGAAGCAAGCTGTTAGAAGTCCAACCCTTGTCGTGGACACTGCCGGGTTGCTGTTGCGACGACTGAGAACAATGACCACTGTCTAGATCGTCTGACCCGGACCGAGGTCACATCTGAAAAGAGCGGCTTATCATGCGCAAAATTTGCGCAGTGCGTCAAGCATGAAGCTATTACCGGCCAGTTAAGCGATAGCCTTGACCAGAGACAAGACACCAAAAAGCCGGCCAGGGCGCTGCCCGGCCGGCTCGATTTGTCTTGTGAATGCGCGCCTCGTCTCTCGTCGTAGTCCGAAGGTTAGGGCCGCCGTTGGTTTTCGCGTCGGGGAATGAATGGTCCGAGTCCATTGCGCTGATTTAAACCCCGTGGTCGTCCGTCACGCCGCTGCCCTCTCTGTTCTGCGTTGTCCAACATTCGTTCTCGTCGGGATTGTAGAGCCTCTTGTTGCAATGTTCGCAGCAGCTTTCTCTGTTCCGGAGTTAATACCCGTCGGATTCTGATTTCGGTCAAGATCCGCATACGCATCATAGAAGCTTGAGCGGCGGCCACATCGCGCAGACGTTGCTCTACGACGGCCTCGTCAGGAGTTTCGGTATTGAGGGATTCTTCCAGCGTGCGATTAGCAACGTCGAGGTGGTCTTTGATAGCGGCACGTTCGCTCTTGTTGTTTTCGCGAATGGAGCGTATTTGTTCAACTTGTTCGGGTGTCAGGTTCAGTTGGCGAATGAGATCGCCGCCCTGTTGAGGCTCCGGCGCTGCTGACGTTTGCTGTGCGGTCTGCCCGGAAACGGAACCGACTGTGGCAGGGAATCCGATTACTGCCAGCAATGCCAGCAACGTTAAGATTCGACTGTTTTGTTTCCCGTGTTTCCCACTTTGATTTCCACTATGTTTCATCGCAAACCTCATTTAGTTTCGAAGTAACCCAAACCCGTTTCAGAAACCCTACTACTGATTGATTGTATCATCGAGCAGATAAAGGTCGCTGTCGCTCTTTGCCGATAGCAACCTCAAATCAGCCGCCAATTGCTCGCGCTCAGTTTTTGAAAGCGGACGCCGCGCTTTCTGAGACAAAGCGACTTCAGTGCTTCCAGTCCGCTTAGCGAGATTCTTGTGCGCCGAATTTCTGGCAGTTAGTGGAACGTCGGGCTGTGCCTGAGAATTCTTAATTCGCTTCAGCTCCTCCTGCACGCGCTGGTCGACCAACGCCTTGAGTTCCTGCGGCGACTGTGTGGACGTGACCGGAACCGCGACTACCGGGGCTGGCGGCTTATCTCGCAAACGCGCCAGGGCCAGCCCGCCAAGCACACAAAACAAAATAGCGGCGAAGGCTACCGCGCCTTTCATCCACAGCGGCGACAGATTGAAGAACTCTCGCAGGGCCGCCATGGCTGAGGGTTTCGCCTCCGCCGCTCTCGCGGGAGAGGAACCCGTAAGCGGGGCAGTTAACCCGATACTGCTAAGCGATTCGTTGCGCCACGCCACCACTAATTCACGCACTTCTCCGAAGCCCGCGAACTCTGTGCTGCAAGCTGCGCATTCGTGGAGGTGACGCTGAAAAGCACGCGCCTCACTCTCATTCAGCTCACCGTAGAGAAAGCCGATCAGCTCGTTCTCGCGTCCGCAATTTGGAATATTCACTTCTTTCATTTCACCTGCTCCCACGTTCTTACGCTGAGTGTTGACTAAACTTGTTCAGGCGCATTTGCAACTGTTTCAGTGCAGTATACAGCCGGCTCTTGACCGTGCTGAGTGGCAGGTCGAGCGCGTCGGCAATTTCCTTAAAAGTAAGTTCCTCGAATTCCTTCATTACAACAACCTGTCGCAGTTCCAACGGCAAACTATTAACAGCCAGTCTTACTGCGGCCGTAGTCTCCAGGTCTTCAACCACGCGCGCAGGTGAATAACGAATCGGCGCCGCAAAACTCGAAGCATCCTTTTCCTCTTCCGTTTCGAGCGCGCTCTCGCTTCTAACCTTCGCACGGCGCTGGCGAGTAATGCACTGATTGACGGCTATCCGATGTAACCACGAGGAGACTTTAGCTTCGCCGCGGAAGGCACGTAGATTTCGAAACGCGGCGAGAAAAGTCTCCTGCGTGGCGTCCCTGGCATCCTCTTCGCGACCCAGCATGCCAAAGGAAAGCACGAAGATGCGTCGCTCCCAGCGCTGGACAATTTCGCCGAAAGCTTCTGCGTCGCCCGTCAAAGCCCGCTCTACGATCTGCTCGTCGCTCGTGGCCGTTCCCATCCTGTCTAGTTTGTAAAGCCGCGCAGCACGCGCTCCCGATCCCTGTCGCTCGCCTTAAGGCGTGGTGCTCATGACTTAAGACGCCATTCCTGGCAGTTAAGTCTATAAAAAACGGGGTAAGCCGCTTACTGAATCAAAACCCAAGACCTCAAGAGTTGGCGCTCGGAACCGGCGAAAGGGCAACGCCAACGCAGTTTAACAAACGCGTTGACACGCCTTAGTTTACTAGACATAATGAGGTAGCGGCCATTCAGGCCCTATTCTTCGCGCGCCCTCCGAGGGAATTCACTTCTCAGGCTATAACCAATCTTCGATTAAATGCTGGAAAAAATTGGGCGAATTCGCCTGCTATACATAGTCCTCGCCGTTTTGCTGGTAGTCGGCTTGTTGCCACTGGCGTTTGCCGGAACTCTGCTTTCGGGACGTAGTGCCGAAGAACTGCGGTCGGTTGAAGGACGATATCAAGCACAATTAGTGCAGGACAAGGCAAGGCAAATCGAACTCTACGGACAGCGTTACCGGGACGTCGTGAACGGCCTTACGCGAGCGTTTGAGATTGCTGGCGGAATTAAGGCGCTCAACGATGCTGGTTATGACTCACGTTTGCAGAAAACACTCGAAGAGGATCCTAACCTGATTGCCCTGGCCATCTGGCCAGTCAACGGCGAACTCCACAGAGCGTTCCAGTCAGACTATATTCAGCGAGCAGAACTTGACCAGCGCGTGAGCGAGGTGCTGGCGAAAATGAACGGTCGCGGCATGGTGGTAAGTCGCCCGCAGATTATTCGTTCCGGACAGGAAATGGCTATGACGGTTGCCGCGCCGGTTATGGGCGGCGAGTCAGGTCATGACGTAGTGGCCGCCGTCGTAGCCGTCGTTTCATTTCAGGAAGTCTTCAAAGCAGTTCATCAATCAACCTCACAGAGCGAGCATGAATTGCTGGATGCCGGGCTGCCCGTAGTTTTTGTGGTCGATCAAAACGGGCGCGCGGTTGCGCATCCGGAAGCGAGTGTCGCATTTTCAGAGAAGCCGATGACTGACCTCAAGGTGGTCCGCGATTGGCAAGAGTCGGGGAAGCAGGTGCAGTCTGCCCTGGAACCTTTCACACTAGTTCGCGAAGGCCGCAATGTTGCGATGCTCGGCTCTTATGCCAGTGCGGAGCTGGATAAGAACTCGCGTTTGGGAGTGATTGCGATCCAGGATGAATCGGCCGCGCTTGCTTCGGTAAGCGACATGCGACGACAGACGATCTGGATCAGTATGGTTGCGGCGCTGCTGACTTTATTCATCGGGTTCTTCTTTGCGAAGAAATTGACGCAGCCGGTTCAGGAGTTGGCCGTGGGCGCTCAGCGCATTGCGGCCGGAGATTTCTCGCAACGAATAAACGTCAGGAGTCGCACCGAACTAGGCGATCTGGGTGATTCGTTCAATCTAATGACGGATCATCTTGAGCACTACATCAAGGATCTGCAGCAGTCCGCTGCTGAGAATCGCGAATTGTTTCTAGGCACCGTAAAGGGTTTGGCGGCCGCGATAGACGGAAAGGACCCGTATACCCGCGGACATTCAGAACGCGTGTCGAGAATCTCCGTGGCGATAGCACAGCGCCTGGGAATCCCCGACGATGAGTGCGAAAAGATCAGAATCAGTGCATTGCTCCACGACATAGGAAAGATTGCCATCGATGACAATATTTTGAAGAAGCCAGCCGCCTTAACGGATGACGAATACGTCATCATGAAGACCCACCCCCAGAAGGGGTATAAGATCATGTCACAGATACGGGCGATGAAAGAATTCTTGCCCGGCATGTATATGCACCACGAAATGGTCGATGGTAAGGGGTATCCGCAGGGCTTGAAGGGCGATGAAATTCCGATCATGGGGAAAATAGTTGCTGTGGCCGATACTTTCGACGCCATGACGACTGACAGGCCGTACCAGCTGGCTATGAAGTTTGAGGACGCAGTCGAGCGGATACAAAGTTTCGTCGGCACTCGTTATGACGCCAGCGTAGTTGCTGCCTTCGTAGCGGCTTGCGAGGACGGTCAAATCCGTCCCGGTTCAGTCAAACTAAAAAGCCGCACCTCGCCTGGAGTGAAATTACCGTCGCCTTCCTTAGAAACCCCCAGCGAAGTGGAGTCACTCTTAGTTTCTTAAATAACTTCAAACGCACACTTTGCAGAGTAGCCGCAGCCGCGCCCTTTTTGTTAGGACGCGGCTGTTGCGCATATAATCAGTTTTTCCGTTTCAGCACTAATACTTGATGGATCAATTCTATGGGCCTTTTCTGGAAACGTAAGAGCGGCGATCAGTTTGTGTCGCTCAAACTAAACGAGCCGCTGCCGGGGAAAACTGACGCAACTGTTACCGAAGCGACGGAAACCAATGGCCACGAAGCTGACGCGCGTACGTCTGTCCCTATAACGCAAACAGCTCCGTCCGGCTCGTCGGGGCCCTCAGCTATCGCTCCAGCGCTTGAACCGGTTCCGACCGGCGGCGGTCCAACCCCGATTCCTGGCGAATCCGCTGCGCCGAAACTGACCTCTGAACACCGCCCGAAAGTTCATCCCAGCCCCGAATTTGCTCAGCAGAAAGCTGTTGCCCCAGCGCCTTCACGCTCGCCCTTTCAGACCTCGGTCCTCGGTCTGAATCTGTCGATGGAAGAACTGCAGGCGCAGGAAGCCGCGCTCGAGCAGGAATTCTCGGCCCGCTTTCGCCGCGCTGTATCTGCCACACGCGAGTCGCTCGCTGGCAGACTCGACACGGTTTTCCAGGGGCTGAAACAGATCGACGAGAACCTGCTGGACGAACTTGAAGAGGCTTTGATCGCGGCTGACATCGGCGTCGCTACCACACAACACATTTTGGAAACTGTGCGACGCGGTATCGCTCGTAACCAGATCAATGATCTCGACGCGCTCAAGACCGCGATCAAAGAAGAGTTGCTGAAAATTCTGCGACAGTCTGAAAAGCAAGGCGTCGCTTCCGAGACGAGTATCCCCGAAAACGTTGCGCCTTACGTGATGATGATTGTTGGCGTAAATGGGGTGGGAAAGACCACAACTATCGGTAAGTTGGCCCAGCGAATAAAGGCTGAGGGGAACGACGTTTTGATTTGCGCCGCCGATACTTTTCGCGCGGCCGCTTCGGATCAGCTTGCGATTTGGTGTGAACGCACCGGTGTTCCGTTAATTCAACAGAAGCAGGGAACTGATCCCGCGGCGGTACTTTTCGACGCGTTGAAAGCTGCGAAGGCGCGCGGTTCGGACGTGTTGATTGTCGACACCGCCGGCCGGCTGCACAACAAATTGAATTTGATGGCTGAGCTTGAGAAGATGAAACGCGTTTCCGGAAGGGAAGTTGAAGGAGCCCCGCACGAGACGCTGCTGGTCGTCGATGCTGTCACCGGTCAGAACGGACTTGAGCAAGCGCGGCAGTTTCTCAAAGTCGCAGGCGTGACCGGTATCGTATTGACGAAACTAGACGGCACGGCGAAAGGCGGCATCGCCGTAGCGATTGCCAATGAGCTCAGCCTGCCAATTCGTTATGCCGGTATTGGTGAGAAGGTTGACGACCTCGTTGTCTTCGATCCGGAACTCTACGTAAACGGCTTGTTTGAGTAGAACCCAACACATGTCAGCTCAACATACAAGTGCAGGAGAAAGCGTCGCTGGTCAGTGGGGCGAGCTGGATCGGAGTCTAATGGGGCGCGCGCTGGTGTTGGCCGCGAAAGGGATCGGCCTGGTAAGTCCGGGTCCGCTGGTCGGTTGTGTCATCGCAAGTTCGGAGGGCGAGGTTGTTGGCGAAGGGTTCTACGTTTACGAACAACTCAAGCACGCGGAAACTTACGCGCTTGAGCAGGCGGGCGCGCGCGCGAAAGGCGCAACTGCTTACGTCTCGCTGGAACCACATGCGCACCACGGTCGCACGCCGCCGTGCAGTCATGCCTTGATCAAGGCGGGTATCGTGCGCCTGGTAGCCCCCATCGAAGATCCGAATCCGAAAGTTTCGGGAAAGGGTTTTGCGCACTTACGATCCGCCGGACTGGAAGTCTCGGTAGGCTTGTTGAGCAAGGAAGCGGAGCGGCTTAACGAAAAGTATTTGCACTTCATGCGGACAGGGCGTCCGTTTGTTCACTTGAAACTCGCGTCTTCTCTGGATGGAAAAATCGCCACCCGAACCGGCGACTCGCGCTGGATTACCGGCGCCGAATCGCGGGCGCGTGTTCAGGAATTGCGGCATGAGTATGACGCGATACTAGTTGGCGCCGGCACCGCCCGGGCCGACGATCCTTTGCTGACCGATCGCTCCCAAAAGAAAAGAAGAAAGCCCCTGGTCCGTGTAATATTGGACGAGAACCTTACGATCTCCGCAGATTCCAAACTCGTTCAAACAGCAGATGAGTCACCGCTGCTGATTTTCTCCGGCAACTCTGTCCCGGCATCTAAGAGTGATTCGCTGGCGCGCGGAGTTGAGGTTGTGCGCGACGCAGCAAACGGACGAGACCTCACGATGGTCCTGGCTGAACTGGGACGGCGCGAGATCCAAAGTGTGCTGGTTGAAGGCGGAGCAAACGTGGCCGGCAAGTTTCTCGATGCGGGTTTGGTCAATAAAGTTTCCTTCTTCATCGCGCCCAGGATAATTGGCGGCAGCGGCGCGCCGACGACAGTTGGTGGGCATGGTGTTGAGAAACTCGCGGAGGGTATCGAACTGCGGGACGTTGAAGTGACGCAGCGCGGTCAGGACGTTGAGTTCACCGGTTATCCAAAGCCGAAGGATGAAGGATGAAGGCGGAAGGATGAGAAAAGATCGCGATGCTTCTGCGCTTCATCCTTCATCCTTCATCCCTCATCCCTCGAAACACCTCGGTCAAAACTTTCTCACTGATCAAAGAATCATTCAGCGCATCGTTGAAGCGCTTGAGCCGACCTCAGGCGAGACTATTGTCGAGATTGGGCCCGGCAGAGGCGCGCTCACAGCGCCGCTATTGGAGCGTGCGGGAACGCTGGTGGCGATTGAGTTTGATCAAAACCTAATCCCTCTTCTAGCCGAAAAGTTCAGCGCGAAAGAGAATTTCAAACTGATCCAGAGCGACGCTTTGACAACAGATTTCTGCAACGCAATTCGTCCGGCGACTCAGGCTCGACTCGTTGCCAATCTTCCTTACAACGTAGCGACCGCGATCCTTCAGCGATTGATCGAACAGCGCCATTGTTTGCCCGAGATGGTCGTGATGCTGCAGATGGAAGTTGTCGAGCGCATTACTGCCGCGCCGAGTTCAGCCGAGCGTGGTTATCTTTCAGTTTTTATCCAGACTTATTGCGAGACTGAGAAATTGTTTAACGTTGCGCCCAGCTCATTTCGTCCAGCTCCTAAGATTTGGAGCACGGTGATTCGGCTGAGACTGCGAACGCAACCCGCGGCCGCGGTGAAGGATGAGCAACTGTTATGGCGGGTGGTCAGCGCGGGATTTGCCCAAAGACGCAAGACGATTCTCAACAACCTGCGCAACGCGCCGAGCCCGTTACAGGAAATCGTTAAGACTCACGGTGGCGCAAGTATTGTGCTTTGTCAGGCTGAGGTTGATTTGCAGCGACGTGCTGAGACGCTGACGCTCGACGAGTGGGCGCGTATCACGCGAGCTCTTGAGTAGGATTGTAAAAGAAGGAGCGGGGGCAAGCCCGCCTTCCTGACCCTGAGCTTAATTGACCTGAGTGACTCAGCCCAGTCTGAAAGGCCTTCAAGAGAACCGCAGTACTCGACTAGAGAAATCTCTCAGGTTGGGAAGGTTGGCTTGCCCCCGCTCTTCGCAGTTATCGTGTATGTAGCGCCACCTTGATCCCGTTCGTTGGTCTTAGCGACATCGCAGGCATCAAGCCAACCGGATGATCAGGCAGGAGCGAAAAACGAAATCGTTGACCGATGGTCGCGAGCAATAGCACCACTTCCATCATCGCAAAATAGTTGCCGATGCAGGCGCGCGGGCCGCCGCCAAAAGGGAAGTAGGCGTACTTGGGTAGACTGTTCGTGAATTCCTCTGTCCACCGTTCCGGATAAAAGCGGTTCGGTTCTGTAAAGTAGAGCGCGTCGCGCTGCACCGCCCATTGAAACATGAACAACTGCGACTTCGCGGGAATGCGATAGCCGCCCAGTTCGAATTCCTCGATTGCCTCGCGCCCTACGCCGTACGCGGGTGGATACAGCCGCATCGACTCTTTCGCGATCCGCTCCGTGTATTGCAAACGCGGCATGTCGGCAACCGTGGGCAACCTCCCACCCAGCACTTCATCGAGTTCCGCATGAAAGTTATTTTCAACTTCGGGATTCTGCGCAAGCAGATACCAGGCCCACGAAAGTGTTAAGGCCGTCGTCTCATGCCCGGCGAGAAAGAGCGTCATCACTTCATCGCGCAACTGTCGGTCAGACATCTGGCTGCCGTCTTCATCCTGAGCTGCGAGTAACATGGAGAGAAGGTCGCCCTGGTCAGAACCACTGGAACGGCGCTCCGCGATCAGGCGATAGACGATGTCGTCGATCTCGCGTGCGGCGGCGTTGAAGCGACGATGAGTGAGCGTGGGCAAACGATTATCGAGAATCCATTTCAGCGTCGCCTGCGAGGCAAACGGCTTGACCATCTTTGAGAGGACGCGTCCAACCCTGTCCGCTTCGCCGGAAATGTCTGCATTGAAGAGCGTCTTAACCACAATCTCCAAAGTGAGGCGCATCATGTCTCGATGAATATCGCGCACTTCGCCTTGTTTCCAGCCGGAGATCATGCGCTCGGCGTACTCGACCATCACCTGGCCATAGGCGCTGATGCGCTGACGATGAAATGCAGGTTGCGCCAGACGTCGCTGACGTTTCCATTCGTCTCCTTCACTCGTTAGCAGGCCATTGCCAACTAATCGCCGGAAGAAAGGTGTGCGGAGTGAACGCGACTTGATGAAGTTTCGGGCGTTGGTTGCAAGGACGTATTCAATGTGATCGGGGTTATAGAGAAAATGGGTCGTGAGGTAGAAGAAGCGCAGGCGAACGATGTCGCCGTAATCGCGCGCGCGTTCAATGAAGCCCAGCATGTCGCGATTGAATTCCGGCATCACGCCGAGAATGAGATTGCCCTTGGGTCCCGGCGGGCGTGGGGCTTGCGCGGAGGTGGCTGACCTAAGTGGAAGATCTTGCGTCGTCTTCATAAGTTTCCAGATATCCGCCCACCGAATCTTTAATTAGTCACTCCGCTGCGGCTGTGTGGTAAAAGGCAACCCAGTCGCTACCGCTCCCGGTTCTGACATTGTCGACCCACATCACTTCAACAAGTCCACGTAAATACCGGGCTCGCTATCAGAAATTATCACGGCGCCAACTATCTTCTCATAAAACTCAACTGGTCCGGCGCGCCCGATGATTCCGTAAACGTAGCCCATCTCTCGCAAACCCCAGAGAGATGCTAACAACAAAGCTTTGCCTACACCGCGGTCCCGCATCGTTTCAATAACTGCGGTTGGCCCAAAGAAACCTCGACGCGTGCACTCGTAACCTGCGAAGCCGACGAGTTCCTTTTCCAAAGTAGCAATAAAGACAGTGATTGGTTTACTCGCGAAGCCCACGGATACTTCATCTGCCCACGACAGGAGGAACTCGCGTTCGATAAATGAACGCACCGGAGTTAGCTCAAAAGGCTGCGCGCGGCGAACAACTATCTTCGCCTCATTCAACTCCTGCAGCGCCGGCTCCAGCGACGGGAGTTGCAGAAGGTTTACAAGCATGTCCGGCATAGATTTTATCGAATCAAAGGATCGGCGAGATTTGGATACAACTCCACCTCTTCCCGCGAACTTCGCCGGAATCGTAACACACGCTTTTCGCTTTTGGGGGCTCCTCTAATACGATCCAACCAATAATAAAAGAGGCACCGATTACGGCGCCTCCTTAAGGTTACCTAGCGTTGTCGCCTTTAGGCTTTGTCGCCTGGCGGAATCACCAGTTTTTGTCCGGCTTGAATCTTATCCGGGTCGCTAAGCTTGTCGCGATTTGCATAGAAGATCCGCATATACTCATTCGCAGTTCCATAAAACTGCTTGCTGATCTTTGACAAATTGTCACCTGACTTGATTTCGTAAGTCTGACCACCTTGCGCGTCGCCCGCGCCGCCCGCAGCCGCGCCCATGGCCCGACTAGAGTCCACACTTATCTCAGCCGTCACATCGTCTGCGTTTGGGTTCACGAGTTTGATTTGGTCCCAAAACTTGTTCTTGGCATCTTCTGACGGCGCGACTCCTTTGATGTAGAGTTTATTGTCCTGTACGTGAAGATTTTGAAACTGAATGTGCTGCTGGTCAGCCATATTCAGGACAGATTGATATTTCTGCTTAAGCTCGTTGAAGCGTTGCTGCGCACCTTGTTGCTGTTCAGATTCGGAAGCGCCTCCGCCGAACATCTTGTCGAACAATCCCATTTTTTTTGTCTCCCTCAAATGATTAAGTCGTACTTTTCTAGAACCCCCTGCGGAGGTTGTTCATGACACATAGCAATGATTGTACCGAGGCGATCCTTGAGCGAATGAAATACGAAATCGGCGGAAAGGCACAAGGCACTGTGAGATTGATAAAGGATCGCGCGTGCGTTCCTCACTGTCTTAAGTTGGAAACCGTACAGGGGTGTCCTGATTGCGGGTGGCACAATTGCTATCGAGATATTGCGGGTGGGGGATTGATGCTCTCCCAGTCGGGTTTCAGCAAACCGTAAAAGAAAGCGTCCTGAATTTCGCCGTTAACTTGCCAACGCTCGCGTAGGTATCCCTCGCGTTGAAAACCGAGGCGCTCCAGGGTGCGCACTGATGCGTCATTGCGCGGGTCGACATCAGCTTCGATGCGGTGAAGGTTGAGTACATCGAAGGCGTAGTTGAGTACGGCTTTGAGCGTTTCCTGCATGTAGCCATTTCCCCAATACGCGCGACCCAGCGCATAACCAATTTCGGCTCGGCGGTGGGTGAAGTCCAGGCGAAATAGCGTGACGCTACCGATCAACTTATCGTCCGCGCGCAGCGCGATGCCCCACTTCAGCAGCTCCTGACGATCGAGGCCTTCGTGAATTTCGCTGATTAGTTTACTGGCGGCATCTCGGTTTGCGAGTGGCGGCGTGCTCCAATACCGCATCAC
>JBDUAQ010000256.1:0-3909 GCA_040004575.1 bacterium | reverse complement strand
CCTTGCCACGGCCGACGTTTTTTCCGGGCTTCCATTTCGTTCCCCGCTGCCGGGCCAGGATGTTGCCACCCAGAACACTTTCGCCGCCAAACTTCTTCAGACCCAATCGCTGCGAGTTCGAATCGCGGCCGTTGCGAGATGAGCCAACTCCCTTTTTGTGTGCCATTGCTTCGCTCCAAGTTCTGAGTGCTGAGTACTGAGTTCTGAGTAATTCTGTTGCCGTTTTTACTTAGGACTCAGCACTCAGTACTCATCACTTTGTTTTCAACCTATCGAATCAATCGTAATCGTGGTGTACCCCTGACGGTGACCCTGCTTACGTTTGTACTGTTTACGACGCTTCTTCTTGAAGATGATGATCTTCGTGCCGCGACCGTGGTCAATTACAGTTGCGGAAACCTTGGCCGCCCCGACTACGGGCGCGTCTGCGTCCGAACCGTCGCCGGCAGTCAACATTGCATCCAGCTCGATCGATTTGCCCGCTTCAGCTTCGATAGAGGGAACACGGATCGTGCTGCCTTTTTCCACGACAAACTGCTTGCCGCCTGTCTTGATAACTGCGTATGCCATCTCTTTATCCTCTCAGACGGGCCGAGCCGCCATCGAAAAGTCGAACATTATAGGCATCTCACTCACAAACGGCAACCGGCCACGCCTTATCCCGCCAAAGCTCCTGCTCCGCTCTGGGTTTTGGGAATCTTTGTCCCATTTTGCGTTAGAAAGTGTTCCATGAAGCTGGTGGAGATGTCGCCTGCCTTAAACTTCGGATCGTCCATGATCTTCAGGTGGAGCGGAATCGTCGTTTGGATGCCTTCAATCACCATGGCCTCCAGCGCCCGCTTCATACGCGCGATCGCGAGGTCTCGCGTCCTTGCATGCGTAATGACTTTGGCGATCATCGAGTCATAGAACGGCGGCACACGATACCCGGCATACACATACGTATCAACGCGAACTCCCGGCCCACCCGGCAGGTTGAAAGCAGTTATCAAACCCGGCGACGGCGCAAACGTTTCCGGATTTTCAGCATTGATGCGGCACTCAATGGCGTGACCCACAATCAAGAGGTCGTCCTGCGTGTAACCCAGTCGTTCGCCTTCGGCAATCCGTATCTGGTTCCGCACAATGTCGGCCAGTGTAACCATTTCGGTTACCGCGTGCTCAACCTGAATGCGCGTGTTCATCTCCATGAAGTAGAACTTGTTGTCCTGATCCAGTAGAAACTCGACAGTGCCGGCGCTCGCGTAACCGAGCTGCTTGCAAGCGGCGACTGCCGCGTCGCCCATTTGATTGCGCAACTTCGGCGACAACACCGGCGAAGGCGCCTCTTCCAGTAACTTCTGATGGCGACGCTGTATCGAACACTCGCGCTCGCCGAGATGGATGCAGTCGCCATACTCATCAGCCAAGACCTGGATCTCGATGTGTCGCGGATTCTGCACGTAGCGCTCTATGTAGACACTGCCATCCTTGAATGCAGCAGCAGCTTCGGTCGACGCAGTTTCCAAAGCCTTGCCCAATTCGTCTTCGGACTGAACGATGCGCATGCCGCGACCGCCGCCTCCAGCCGACGCTTTTACGATCACGGGGAAGCCAATCTCGCGCGCCACGCGCAAACCTTCGACTTCGGACGTCACCGGTTCCGGACTACCGGGAAGCACCGGCAGGCCGGCCTCGGCCATGGCCCGTCGCGCTTCGACCTTGTCACCCATCAGACGAATAATGTTGGCTGGCGGACCGATGAACTTGATGTTGCAGGCGGCACAGATTTCAGCGAAGGTGGACGACTCGGCGAGAAATCCATAACCGGGATGAATTGCGTCGACGTTAAAAATCTCGGCGGTACTGATGATGGCGGGAATATTCAGATAGCTTTGCGCCGAAGGCGCCGGACCAATGCAGGCCGCCTCATCGGCGAAGCGGACATGAAGGGAATCGCGATCGACGTCGCTGTGGACCGCGACGGTGCGAATCCCCATCTCCTTGCAGGTCCAGATAATACGGCAGGCTATTTCGCCACGGTTGGCGATCAGTATCTTCTTAAACTTTCTAATTTCCGGAGTCATCTTTAGTTCAAGTCTAAAGTTTAACGTCCAACGTCTCTTAGTCCGGACTGGACTCTGGACATTGGACGTTGGACTTTTGGACGGTTACTTTTTAATGCCGAACAGTGGCTGGCCATACTCAACCGGCTGCCCGTTCTCAACATAAATCTTTGCGACCTCTCCAGTGGTCTCAGCCTGAATCTCATTCATCAGCTTCATCGCCTCGATAATGCAAACCACTGAATCGGGTTCGACACGGCTCCCGATTTTTACAAAGGCCTCGGAGGCGGGAGAAGCAGCGCGATAAAAAGTGCCGACGATCGGAGAAGGGATGAGGTAAAGGTCCTGATCTTCGGACGCTTCGGTTTGGGCTTTTGCCCCCGGATGAGACGGGACGTAAGTAGTACCAACGCCTTGTTCGCCGGCAGTTACACTACCAGACGCAGACAACTCCCGAGGCGCACTAAAACCACCCGCTTTGGGTTCACTGATTTCAGCGCCGCGACGAAACCGCACGCGAAATCCTTCGCGTTCGAGTTCAAACTCGGTAAAGTCGTTTTCGTTTATCAGCTGAATGAGCTCGCGCAACTCATCCATGTTTACCGAAGTCTCAGCGCCGACTGATCCTCTGCGGCGGCGACGACTGCGCACCGGCCCACTCGGAACCTCGACTTCGGCTTCCGGTTGTAGCTCAAGCTCTGCTTTTTGACTTCCGGGATCGCTCATCGTTTTTCGCGTTTACTTAACTGGCCAAACTCACCCTGACAAATTGTTTAGCCCCAAGAGACTCGGGGGCGTTGCCGGTGGTCAATTGGGGCATTTCCGAGCCGAGCGTGCATTGGTCAGCACCCGGCGTTGTCAAACGTTGAATCTAGCTCTCTTCAGTTTCACTGGACTCAGGCTCGACCGTTTCCGCCGCGGCTACCTCATCAGCAGTTTCAACTTCAGCTTCGGCTGCTGCATCCCTGTTAGCTTTAGCAGTATCAGCCTTGTCAGGATTAGTGACGGCAGATTCGTTCGCTTCCTTTTGCGCAGCCTTAATGCGACCAACCGGACCCGGTGCCTTGATGTCGGCAGGCTTTTTCTTCTTCGGTCCAGTTGACTTGCGCTTCTTCGCTGCCTCCAGCGCATCACGCTCGCCCCGGTTATCGACCAACTCAATGATGGCCAGCTCAGCGTTGTCTCCGGCCCGGCGTCCGAGCTTGAAGATCCGCGTGTAACCTCCCGGTCGGTCCTTGTAACGTTCGCCAAGCTCGTCGAACAAACGCCTCA
Organism: bacterium; assembly: GCA_040004575.1. Classification (GTDB taxonomy): domain Bacteria; phylum Acidobacteriota; class Blastocatellia; order Pyrinomonadales; family Pyrinomonadaceae; genus PSRF01. The sequence continues at coordinate 592 of JBDUAQ010000256.1, read as the reverse complement.
GCGCCGCTACGCCAGCCGTTCGCGGCAAACGTGCTTGTCCGCGTTTTCCGCTCAATGCCCCCGCCTGCATATTTCCAGCGTGGAAGAATCCCGCGGCCTGGCGGCGCAGATGTAATGCGCGCGCACCGGTATCGTCGCCCTCAAGATTACTGGCTTTGCGAGAAAGCGTAATTGCGCGCTCAACAAAAGGCCTTAGCTCTTTTGCTTTCGGCAGGGTTGTGACAATGCGCTCCTCGCGAGAATTAATCAGCGAGACAGCGAGGTTGCGAAGCAGTGACATGCGATGTTCGCTTGTTCGCCCCAGTTTGCGATGTGCTTTTTGGTGTCGCATGACTCTAAAAGACCCGTCGTATTCTTAATCGTTCCGGTAATGGCGCCCGGCGCCCAAGCTTGCGTTACTGCTCGTCGTCGTTGTCAGTATCAGCGAAGTCGCTGAGATCGGCGCCGTCGCGGCCGCCCGTCCCAGGGATCGGATTTCCCTGCTCGTCAAATTCCATCCCAAAATCCAGACCCATCCCGTTCAGGATTTCCTTGATTTCGTTCAGCGACTTTTTGCCGAAATTCTTGGTGGCCAACATTTCGCGTTCGCTGC
>JBDUAQ010000255.1:0-3945 GCA_040004575.1 bacterium | reverse complement strand
GCTGCGCCGCCGCTCTTCGATCAAGCGATAGATGATCGCGTCAAGTTTCGCCTTGGCGGCATCGAAGCGGCGCAACTGCGGTAGCGGAAGTTTCTGTAGCAACTCGAAGAAAGGAATGGTGATGATATTGAAGAGATCCATCACTACCGTCATTGCTTCACCAACCTCCTTCGCATCAGAAACGACATCAGCGTCGAAAAGCGTTTTCCCGACAATTCCCAGCGTCAGGCGCATCATCTCTTCAGACATGTCGAGCGTGTCGCCATCACGCCACCGTTCGCGTGTTTGTGACGCGTAGTCAGTCATCACGCCGGCATATGAAGCAATGCGCGCGCGATGAAACGCGGGCTGCGCCAAACGCCTTTGCCGACGATGAAATTCGTCTTCGCTGGTCAACAACCCTTCACCGAGCAAACGCTTCGCTCGTTGCAGCGCGAGGCCTTTATGAAACCGCTGGTGATTAGTGACCAGAACGTCTTTGATGTAGTCCGGATGATTTAAGAAAAACGCCTCCTGCGGACCGAGGCGAAAATAGGAGAGGTCGCCGTACTGCGCCGCGAGGTTTTGAAAAAACGGCAGCGGGCCTTTGCGGTAAGCAAGCAAGCCTGATAGCGGAATCATCCGGCGCGGGCCTGGTGGATAAATGGAAACTTGCATCGGTCTATTCTAGCAGTGTTGGCTAAGGAGCGGGGGCAAGCCCACCTTCCCAACCTGAGAGGCCGTCCTCGGAGCGCCTGACTCCAACCTTGAGAGCCTTTCAATCATGATTTGCCGCTCAACTCTGATCAGCTCAGGGTCGGGAAGGTGGGCTTGCCCCCGCTGCCTCGTTACACTCCAGTGAGGCGTTGCCACGGTCCGGCTCGCCAGTGGTAGGATACGAAGGGTCGAACTGCACTGGTATGAAGCGCACGGGGTTGGCAAGAGAAAAATAAAAATCAAACGCTATTTAGACTGAAAACATGAAGCTATCAGAACCAGAAGCACAATTTGTCCTTTGTATCCGAAACGAAGACTGCGATGACTTGGAGACTCGGAAGATTTATCGCGTCGTGCCTGACGAATCTGCCGCGACTGAAGGCCATATTCGGGTGATCGATGAATCAGGCGAGGATTACCTTTACCCACAGGATTATTTTGTTCCGATTGAATTACCTCAAGCTGCTCAGAAAGCGCTCTTGTCCGCAGCCTAAAGTTACGATGTCTCCCTCCCGAAGATTCCGATCCTGATATCGGAGAACCAGTTGTGTCACTCGAATTCGCAGTTCAATATCCCTGCACGCTGCGCGCCCGCTACGCGGAGAAACATTTGCGCGAGTGGGGCCGGCTAAGCAGCCTCCATGCGCGGCTGACAACCGGCGACACTGGCGCGCCCTCTCAGGAAAAACTCGAGTGGGTGGAGAATGCGCGCGAAGAAGTTGAACTCATGCAGGTTGAGACCGCGATCTGTTTGAGTTGTCCGGCGTGTTTACCTGAGGGCCCTGACGGGTCGGCCGGCGAAGGTGAAGCAGTAGGCTGCCTCGGCCGGATCTCTTATCCAATTGAAGCGCAGTTTGAGAAGTTTTTCGCCGACCGGGTCCAACTGGCGCTCGACACGGTGGACAGTGAAGATCAGCCGCGCCTCTTGCGCATACTCATCGATGCCGAGTCGCCTTTTGACGGCGAAGCGACTAAAGAACTACGACGCGTCACCACTCCCGAAGGCTTACGTTTTTTTGAACTACGCGTGCCCATTCGCTTGTCGCGTGAAGCCGCGCGACTGACGACCGACAACGTTTTCGATCTGCTTGCCGGATTTCGTTCCGAGGATAATGAGGAGACGACCTACGTTCGCGAGCTTCCATTTCAAGCTATTGCCGACTACTACGATTTTCTGGACCTTATCCTGCGCAACGATCTAACTCAGTCGGAGATTGCGCGTCTCACTGCGCGCGGAAGGAACTATTCCCAGTTCCTCCGTCTGCTGGCAGCGATTGAACGCGCGGAAGCGCTGTCGACGCGAGTGCTGCTGGATTAGGCGAGATTATTGCGGCAAGGCCGCGATGCAGTTGTCACGCCCCCTCATCTCACAGTCTGTTAACATTGATTTAAGGCCACGTTCCCTTGACCTTAAGACGTTAGTTTCATTGTTCAAAGTTCCCAGTGTGATTTCTTCAAGTAGCCTCTTCACAAAGGATGACGAATCATGTTGAAGACATTCAGTTCGCATAACCCCCAGTCCGCTTTGGTAGTCCCACTTCTAACCTTGTCGCTGTTTGCGTTGAGCGCTGCCGGTATAAAGGCGCAAAGCGTCGCGCAACCGAATTTCACAGACGGGCACAGTTTCCTGCGCGAAACAGGCGAAACAGCGAGGAAGACACCCGAGACTCGGCCAGGCGACAACTCGGCAGTCAGCAAGAAGCCGGAGACTACTGAAGAAAAACTGAATGCCCTCGAGCAAATGCTCGAGCGACAGAACGAGCGGCTGGATCAATTGCAGCAAACCATCGCGGAGCAACAAGAAACCATTCGTTTGCTGGCCGGCAAGGTGAATGGTCAGCCCGCGACGGCTACGACTCTGGACGCAACTGCCACAACGCGCGACGTGGTTACGCCAACCGCGCAAGTGCCAACAGTTGAAGACCGGCTGAAGAAGGTTGAGACGCGCGTGTCGGAAATCGGCGCGATCAAATTCAGCGGTGACATTCGGCTGCGAGCGGAATCGTTCTTTGGTCTCTCAAACAGTTTGACCAACGGCGACAATCCGGCGGTGCTGGGCAACGAGCTGAGCCCCCGCCACCGCATGCGGCTGCGTGCGCGTCTGCAGATTCGCGGCAGCATTAATGACGAGTTTGATTGGGGCCTGCGTCTGGCGACCGGCAGTTTTGCCGATAACATTTCGACCAACCAAACCCTCACTGACTTTTTCAATCGCAAGCCGTTCGCGCTCGATCAGGCCTTCGTCACCTACAAACCGAAACGCGTCGCCGGTCTGCGCCTGCAGGGTGGGAGATTCGAACCGCCCTGGACGTTCACCGAAATGACCATCGACAACGACTTGATGGTGGATGGCTTTAACGAGTCGTACACGCGCACATTCAAGAAATCCGCGCTGAAGGACCTTACTTTTGTCGCCTGGCAATTGCCTCTTCTCGAACGAAACTCAGCGTTCGTTCGCAATAGCAATGGCACAGTCAACATTGATCAGTCGCGCCGCGGCGGCCGCGACCTGGCGCTCTATGGCGGGCAGGTGCGCGCGCGCTTCGAACCGAGTGCGAAAGTAGCGGTCAGTCTTTCGTTGTCAGATCTGTTTTTTTCCGGGACGCAGTTCATTTCGCCGGTGCAGGTCTTCGGCAGCAATCTGCTGCTTCCTTTAACGTTCACAATTCCGGCGTCGGGAACGTCACCAGCACAAACGATTACAACTCAGGTTTCCATACCGCGCGATCTGCTGGTTGCCGGCAACGCCGGTTTGGGATTAACCAACGCCAGCAACAATGCAACCAATCGCGATGGACGTCTGGCTTCTGGCTACAATCTTGTTGACGCGCTCGCCCGAGTTGAGTTTAAGCAGAGCAAACGCTGGCCCGTAACACTGCTCCTGAATTTCGTCACTAATACGCAGGCACACGACGTCGTAACAGCCGGGCCAGGAGGTGCCGACCTGCTGCTTCCTAATAACGAGAATCACGGCTTCTGGGGCGAAGCTCAGGTTGGCGCAACGAAAGCGCGCGGCGACATGCAGCTTGGTTACACGTTCATGCGTATCCAGAAGGATGCGGTGCTCACGCCATTCAATTTTTCTGACTTTACGCAGCCGTCTGACATTCGTGGCCACCGTTTCCAGTTCGCGTATGCCGCTGATCCGCGCGTCACGCTGGCGGTAACCGGCATTGTTACACAGCGCCCCAACGGACTGCTCGGCCCGTTTGTCGCTACTCCGCCGGGCTCCTTGAATCGTTCGACGTT
>JBDUAQ010000080.1:0-13409 GCA_040004575.1 bacterium | reverse complement strand
ATCCAGGACTTCTTCGCGCAAATCACCGCGCGCGCTCAGGAAAACTTTACCGGCGTGCGCGTCGTGAGGGCCTACGCGCAGGAAGGCGCGGAGATTGCGGCTTTCAACGAGCTGAATCGACAGTATGCGGAAAAGAATTTGGCCCTGGTGAGAATCGACGCGCTGATGCGCCCGCTGATGCAGTTTCTGATCGGGATGGGTTTCGTGCTGATCATCTGGGCCGGCGTGCCGGCTGCGATTCGCGGCGAGATCACGGTCGGTCAGTTTACGGTTTTCAATATGTATCTCTTCCGCTTGATCTGGCCGCTAATCGCGCTCGGCTATGTAGTCAATCTGTACCAGCGCGGCACAGCCAGCTTGAAACGAATGAACGCGATATTTGCCGTTGCGCCCACGATTGCAGACTCAAAGCACGTGAAGATACAACCGCCGATCAGCGGTGAAATAGAATTTCGGAATCTTACTTTTGGCTACCATCACACGGATGAACCGGTGCTCCGCGACGTTAGTCTGGTAATAGCTGCGGGCCAAACAGTGGCGTTTGTGGGGCGCACCGGCAGCGGCAAGTCGACCCTGGTGAACTTGATTTCGCGGATCATTGAGGCTCCGGAACAGACGGTGTTTGTTGACGGAGTTTCAGTTCGCGACTATTCGCTCGCGCAGTTGCGCTCCAGCATTGGCTACATTCCGCAGGAGACTTTTCTCTTCAGCGATACACTCGCCGAGAACATTGCTTTCGGCGTGCGACAGGCGGACCGGCCGCAGATCGAAGAAGCTGCCAACGTGGCAGGGCTAACAGAAGATGTTGCAGGATTTCCTGACGGTTTCGAAACGCTGGTCGGCGAACGAGGGCTCACGCTCTCGGGTGGTCAAAAACAGCGGACGGCAATCGCGCGCGCAATTCTGCGGGAGCCGAAGATTCTAATCCTTGATGACGCTCTGTCTTCTGTCGACACCTACACAGAAGAAAAGATTCTGGGAAAACTGCGCTTTGTGATGCGTGGTCGCACGAGTCTGATTGTTTCGCATCGCATTTCTACTGTCCGCGATGCCGATGTGATTTGCGTGCTGGACGAAGGAAGAATCATTGAACAGGGAACACACGATCAGTTGCTCGCGCTCGGCGGAGAATACTCGGCGCTCTATGAGCGACAATTGCTCGAAGAAGAGTTGGCGCTTACTTAATTCGTCATTTCCCGGGAGGAGCTTAAGACCATGGAAGTCGATCTGGACAAACGATACCAGACGATGCTCACCTTGTGGTTCGCATTGTTGATGAGCGTGGTCATGTACTTCCTGCTAGCGCTTTTTGTGGCGCCCAACCCTAATAACCAACCCGGTAATCAGCCCAACACTATCTTGATTCTCGGATTGTCGGTGCTCGGCGCGTTCTTAATAGGCGTTTCATTGGCGATAAAGAAAAAGTTCCTGGACCGCTCGGTCGAAAAGCAAGACCTCAGCTTGGTACAGAAGGGAATGGTTATCGCCTGCGCTTTGTGCGAAGTAAGCGCGCTCCTCGGTTTGTTAGGGCATTTTATTGCTGGCAATCGCGAGTACTACTTGCTTTTCCTGCTTGCGGGAGGCGGCATGGCTCTTCATTTTCCGCGACGAAGTCAACTGGCAGCCGCCAGCTTCAAAGGCATGAACTAAGCACGCAAAGGTAATTAATGTCGACAGCGGTAAAACAGTTTCACGAAGAAGAAGCGATCGGGAAGACCCACGACTTTCAGGTCGCCCGCCGGTTGCTGCGTTACCTGCGTCCTTACCTGCGCCTGCTCGTCCCTGCCCTGCTCTTGACCTTCGTGCTCAATCTTTTGGGAACTCTGCCACCAAAGTTTACCCAGTATGCGATTGACTGGCACATCCTGCCGCGCAAGCTTTCAGGACTCGGACTGCTGGTTGGACTCTATGTCGGCGTGCAACTCCTGCGACTTGTGTTCTCTTATTTCCAGGCGCTGTTGCTCAACACCGTGGGCCAGTATGTGATGTTTGATATGCGCCGCGAGCTTTACGACAAGCTGCAGCATCAGGAAGTGGCTTACTACGATCGCAATCCGGTTGGTCGCATCATGACGCGCCTGACCAGCGATGTTGACTCGCTCAACGAACTCTTCACGGCGGGAATCACCGACCTGCTGGGCGACGTCGTAATGATCTTCGCGATCATCAGCGTGATGTTATGGATGGACGTCCGCCTGACGCTGGTTACGTTGTTGACCGTCCCTATGCTTTGGGTCGCAACTACCTGGTTTCGCATAGGTGCGCGCAAGGGCTACGACATGGTGCGCACGCGCATCGCACGCATCAACGCTTTTTTGCAGGAACACTTCGCCGGCGCGCAAACCGTTCAGATCTTCAACGCGGAAACAAAGTCGGTAACGAAGTTTCGCGAGATAAATGCGGACTATCGGAAAGCAAACATCGACACGATTTTTTACTACGCCGTTTTCTTTCCGCTGGTCGCCTTCATCGGCGACATCGGCATTGCCCTGATCATCTGGTATGGCGGTTATCGCGTAATGCAGAATTCGCCGGGCCACACCGTGCTTACCCTCGGCGCGCTGGTCGCGTTCATTCAATATTCGAGTTTTCTCTTTCAGCCGATTCGCGACATCTCTGATAAGTACAACGTGCTCCAGGCCGCCGTGGTCGCGTCTCATCGCATTTTCAAGACGCTGGATCTGCCGATAGCCATTACTTCACCGCCCGCGCCCCTGAAGTCAGGGCGTGCAGAAGGCCGCATTGAATTCGAGAACGTTTGGTTTGCCTACAAGGACGACGACTGGATTCTCAAAGACGTTTCCTTCAAGGTCGATCCGGGACAGTCAATCGCGCTGGTCGGTCACACCGGCTCCGGCAAGTCAACCATCACAAATCTCCTCATGCGTTTTTACGATGTGCAGCGTGGCCGGATTCTGCTTGACGGCGTCGACTTGCGCGAGTGGGATCTGCAATCGCTCCGGGAAAACTTTGCGGTAGTCTTGCAGGAGATATTTCTTTTCAGCGGCACGATAGAAGGAAACATTCGACTCGGGCGAAAAGATATAACCGAAGAGCGGGTAAAATGGGCGGCGCAGGAAGTTAGTGCCGAACCTTTCATAAACCGCTTGCATGGTGGCTACCAGGCGGAAGTGAAAGAGCGCGGCGCCGGGCTTTCGGTGGGCCAGAAGCAGTTGATATCCTTCGCGCGCGCACTCGCGTTTGATCCGGCTTTGCTGATCCTCGACGAAGCTACCAGCTCAATCGACACGGAAACGGAGCAACTGATTCAGCAGGCGATCGAGCGCGTGATGCGCGCTCGCACTTCCATCGTGGTCGCGCACCGTCTTTCAACGGTTCAGCGCGCCGATCAAATCATCGTGCTGCATCACGGCGAAATTCGCGAACGAGGTACGCATCAGGAATTGCTGGCGCACCACGGTCTTTACTGGAAACTCTACAAGCTCCAATATGCCGACGGGCCCAGGCCGGCGTCATCGGCGTTGCCGTCTGAAGATGAAGCTGCCGCGGAAGTACAGTTTAGCGAGTGAGCGTAGTGGCGTGTGCTCTGCTGGTTCCTGCACTTAGATCCTTACGAATTGCGATGGTGGCAGTCCCATGAGGTCAGTACCACCTTGCGGTAGCGGGTGGGTCTTTCGATTGCTGATTTGCGATTGCCGATTGCCGATTGGCTGATACGCGAACGCTAATCTGAGATCTTCAATCGACAATCAGCAATCGAAAAACCGCGAGGTGGTACTGACCTCATGGGACCGCACGTTGTCCATATGCGCTGTCAAACGGCATCAGTACCCGACAACGCAATAACAATTGCCCTTTTTCTATTTCGTAATAGAATACGAGACCCAAACAAGTAACGGCTGCGGACCGCAGACTAACAGTTGCGTTAAACCAAGGAGTCTAACGAATGATGCGTCGCACTTTTCTGTTCTTTATTATCTTGCTGCTTTGTTTCACTTCATTGCACGCTCAAAAGCGGGCCTTCACGATTGAAGATCTTTATCGCGTCAAAAACATTTCCGACCTGCACGTTGCTCCTGACGGCAAAACCTTGATCTTCGTCGTAACAACTTCAGACCTGGCCCGCGCCAAACGCAATAGCCATATCTGGGCCTTAGATATCAACGGGGATACTGACGGGAAAAACCTGCGCCAGTTAACCACCAGCGACAAGAGTGAATCTTCGCCGACCTTCTCGCCCGACGGTAAGCAGATTCTTTTCGTTAGTTCGAAGGATGGCAGCGCCAACTTCTACCTGATGAGCGTCACGGGCAAAGGTGAGTGGCGCCGTCTCACCAACATCTCAACCGGCGTTTCCGATCCGCTCTGGTCGCCCGACGGCAATTGGATCGCTTTTTCGTCTGACGTCTATCCTGAATGCAATGGCGACGATGCCTGCAACAAGAAGATTGCTGAGCGTTGGGAAGCGGGACCATTGAAGGCCCACATGGCAGATGAACTTCTCTATCGCCATTGGACGGCGTGGAAAGATGGGACGCGCACTCACACTTTCATCGCTAACGCAGCGACCGGCGAAACGCGAGATCTAACGCCCGGCAGTTACGACGCGCCAACTTTTCAACTCGGCGGGCCACTGCAATACGACTTCTCTCCAGACAGCAAGGAACTGGTCTACGTCTCGAATCACGACCCCGTTCCCGCAGTCTCCACCAACAACGATCTCTGGCTCATTTCACTCGAAGACAAGGACGCAACACCGCGCAACATCACTGCGCCCAATCTCGCTTACGATGGCAGCCCGAAATATTCGCCCGACGGCAAGTACATCGGCTTTCGCATGCAGAAGCAGCCAGGATATGAGTCTGATCTCTTCCGGCTCGCGCTTTACAATCGTGCGACACGTCAAATCACAGCGCTCACTGAATCTTTTCGCAACTGGGTTGATGAGTTTCGTTGGTCCGCTGGATCCTGGGGCCTCTACTTCTCCGGGCCGGTCGAAGGTCAAAACCCGATCTTTAGCCTCGACTTAAATTCAAAAGCCATTGAGCAGGTCTTGGCAGACAAGACGATTGACGCTTGGGAATTTGACCCGGGCGGACAACACCCTTTGTTCTATATCAAGCGGTCCGTCGGCGAGCCTCAGGAAATCTACCGCTATGAGATTGCTAGCGACAAACCCTCAAAGCCGGTGAAGCTCACGCACTTCAATGACGACCTGATGAACGAAGTTGACATCCGTCCGGCGGAAACGATGTGGGTGACTGGCTCGGGCGGCGAACGTGTGCAGGTCTTCATCGTCAAGCCTCACAACTTCGATTTGGCACGCAAGTATCCGCTGATCCTGAATGTTCACGGGGGGCCGCAGTCTAACTGGGCGGATGCGTTTCGCGGCGACTGGCAGGTTTATCCGGGCGTTGGTTACATCGTGGCGTTTCCCAATCCGCACGGCTCAACCGGCTTTGGTCAGGACTACACCGCTGAGATTTCCGGCGACTTTGGTGGCCGTGTTTACGAAGATTTGATGAAGGTGACCGATTCGCTCGAAAAACTTCCTTATGTTGACTCGACGCGCATGGGCGCGATGGGCTGGTCGTACGGCGGTTACATGATGATGTGGTTCGAAGGTCACACGGATCGCTTCAAGGCCATCGTCTCGATGATGGGCATGTATGACCTGCGTTCATTCCACGGCGCCACTGAGGAGCTTTGGTTTCCCGAATGGGACATAAAGGGAAAGCCGCTCGACTCCGCGCAGTATGACAAGTTTTCGCCCTCAAACTACGCCAAAAACTTCAAGACACCAACGCTGGTCATTTCCGGCGAGCGCGATTACCGCGTGCCCTACACGCAGTCGCTGCATTTCTTTACTGATCTGCAGGAGATGAAAGTTCCATCAAGATTGATCATTTACTCGAATGCCGGCCACTGGCCCAGATGGTATGAGATGGCGCTCTACTACACGGCGCACGTTGAATGGTTCAACAAGTATCTGGGTGGTGATCCGCCGCCATGGACAACCGAACAATTTCTGCGCAACGCTGTTTTCGATCGCACGACGGGTAAGCGAATCGCTGAAGCCCCGGAGCCGCGACCGAAGAGTCAGCAGGGTAAACCGGACGCGAAACCAAGTACTCCGTAACGGGCTGATGCTATGCGTTGGCAATTGGTTTGGCGGGGGAAACATTCATCGAGCCCGCGAAAGCGGGCGGAAGAAAGTAGCCCCGGGCGTAAGCCCGGGGATCCGGAAGAAAAAGAAAACCGAGCCCCGCAGGGGCGACAGTGCGGTTGTTGCGATAATGGCGATCCGAGGTTCTCTGCCGCCCGCTTCGCGGGCTAAGAGATCTTTTTTCGAACCGTTTCCCCGGGCTCACGCCCGGGGCTATTCTCTTCCGCCCTCTTTGAGGGCTCATTGAGATTTGTTTTCCGAGTAGACCCGATTGTATCTATTTCGGATCGAACAACTGTTGTTTAAGGAGCAAACATGACAGAGCCCAGCAGCACTGCCGCCGCGCAACCCGTTCCGGAACTCACCACGCGTTCCATCATCGTTGGACTCGTAGTCGCCGCGATCATCGGCTGCGCCTATCCCTACTGCGTCTTGAAACTCGGTTTCGGTCCCAACCTTTCGGTAGTGTCCGCCTTCTTTGGTTTCATCGCGCTGGTCCTCATCCTGCGCGCCGCGGGAACAAACGCACGCGAGAACAACATCGTGCAGACGATGGGCACGAGCGCCGGGCAGACAGCTTTTATGTGCGTCCTGCTGGCGGCTTTCGACATGCTCAACACCAAGGGCGTGCTCAATCCGCCGATTCATCTGGGCACAGCTCAGATATTTTTCTGGCTTTGCAGTGCGAGCCTGCTCGGCATTCTGCTCGCGGTCCCGATGCGCCGCCATTACATCGACGAAGAAAATCTCACTTATGCAGACGGCATGGCGGCCGGCGAAACGATTCTCGTTTTGCACGAAGGGCGTGAGAAGGGCGCCGGCGCGCCGACAGTGAAAGCTCTCGGTTTGGGTGGCCTTCTGTCCGGAGTTCTTACCATCTTTACAACCGCCCTCGCATGGATTCCGGATACGCTCTTCTTTCCCGGAATGCAACCAATGGCTATCGGTTTTAACTTAAGCCTGCTGTCATTCGGTTCGGGACTGCTGGTCGGGTTCCGCATCTGCCTGGCCATGGCCATCGGCACCGCCATCAGCTGGTTCATCCTGCCAAGATATCTCTTCGCACACGGCATGATTGAAGGTCTAACTTATGCGCAAACTCTGCGCTGGGTGATGTGGCCCGCCACCGGCTTAATGGTTGCCGGTGGGCTAACTTCGCTGGTGCTCAAATGGAACCTCATCGTCAAAACGTTTCGTGATCTCAGGAGCGGCAAGGGCGGCAAGATCGAGCAACGCGAATTTCCCATGAAGTGGGTCGTCGTCGGATCCTTGGTGATGACCGTCGTGATTTGTCTGGTTCAATACTTCAGCATGGGAATTCCCGTGTACCTTTCGTTTATCGCGATTCTTCTGTCGCTGCCGCTCATGCTGGTGGGCCTGCGCGTGTTGGGCGAAACAAACTGGGGACCAATTAGCGCGCTCTCAAACATGATGCAGGCCATCTTCGCCTTCATCTCGCCAGGCAATGTACCGATCAACATGTCGTCGAGCGGACTGACGGGGACGATCGCGGTTACCTCAGAGGCATTGATGCAGGACTTCAAAGCCGGACAACTGATCAAATCGAACCCGCGCAGCTTGACGATCGCTCAACTGATCGCGGCTCCTGTCGGGTCGCTTGCGACCGCCCTTATCTATCCAGTGCTGCGCGCGAGGTTTGGTATTGGACCGGCGGGCTTGTCTTCGCCCATCAGCGTCAAGTGGGCCGGCTTTGCTGAACTGCTCACGAAAGGGTTGAGCGCCTTACCGCCCGGCTGCCTCGTCGGGCTGGTGATTGGCATCACGGTAGGAATTGTTCTCACGCTGCTGGCAGAAAAGTTTGGCGAGGTAATTCCCTCGCCGGCGGCGATTGGCATCGGCATGCTCATCAATGCAGCGGTGCTGATGACCTTCATACTGGGCGGCGTCGCACAGTTTATCTGGGCAAAGACTGCGGCGGACTCGGAAGATCGCCTACGCATTCCGCTCGCCTCGGGCTTGATCTGCGGCGAGGCCATTGTGGCGGTAGTAATCGCGATCTATTTCGGGATCTTTTCCTGACATTCTCCCCTCCCCTGGGAGGGGTTGGGGGAGGGGCAGCGCTACTGACCGCACTACAACGGCCGGCGGAAGCCACCCGGGCATTTGGAGCGATTTTTTTTAAACATTTGTCTGGCTAGCTTCGCTCTTCAAACCGGCTGATGCGCTGCTGAATCTCGCCTATGATTTGCTTGACTTGCGTCATGTCGCTCTCGTTCAAGTAGGAAGTCAATTCGTTGAGGAGCGATTCAACCGGCGGGTTGTGAGCGTGCATCAACGTGGCGACATCGTTTTCATAGAGGCCGACGCGGGTAAAGTTTCCCTGGCGATAGAGAGCTGGAAGTGCGTAGAGTCTCAGCAGAATCAAACCCTCCACCGTCGCGCAGGGAATATCTTGCTCTACAAAGCGCTGCACGCTCGTGTAACGCTGGCGAACTTCGTCGAAGAGCGGGTTGCTGGTAAGCAGCACGTCAACTTTGAGGTCACCGAACTTGCCGCGAGCAAAATCAGCGTCGCGAGTATCGACTTTTAGTTCCGGCAATTGTTCCAGCGCTGACAAGGCCATGATAAGGTCAACATCTTCCGTGTTGCGGCCTTCAACGTATTGGAGCATGGCTATACCGCCGACTAGGACATATTCGATTTGACGCTCGCCGAGCAGAGAGAAGAAACGTGCGACTGTTTCGATTAGTAAGTCAGAATTCATGAGGCGTTCCCGCTGATTCCCCGGGTTGAACAGAACGGCGTTGCGAATAACTTCGCCGATATGCACTCTAGGTGAAATGTTTGCTGAACTCATGATCTATTTCGTTGCCAAGTTTAACTTACAAACGAACCATTGACCATGAAATGCCAGGCTGATTGGGTTAGTAGCGGTTCTATGAGTTCAGTACCAACCCTCGGTAGCGGGTGGGTCGTGTCTGATTCCTGCCGCAACCGGGCTCCGGTTATCTCGGGAAGCGCGCGCGATATTCGCCGGAGTTGATGAAGGCCTTGACCATCTCCGCTTGCTCGAAGTTGCCGCGGAAGTGGTTCAGCTTAGCCAGCCAGAATTGATAGCCGCTCGCATCGGGATCGCGGCGGAGATAACCAAGGTATTCCATCATCACAAACGCTTCATTGCGCTTGGCGCTAACGAAGCTTTCGTTCTCGACAACGCGAAGCAGCACGTCGGCTCGCGAAAGCGTGCCGTTGCCCAAACCACTCACGAAGGCGTCGCGCTCGCTTTGGCTGAAGCTCACGCGCGTGTTGCTGATGAGCTCAGCCACGAAGCGATCGTTGGATAGATGATCGTAGGAAGCACGGAAAGCCGCGCGCTCGACCCAGGCGGCAACGAACGCCTGCTTGTTCCGGCGAAGCGTCCCTTCCCAATCGCCAATACCAACAACGACGTCTCGCGCCACGGTCCTCGTGTCGGGCATGAACTCGCTGAAGAGCGGTGCGCGACCATAACTCGCGCGGTAAAGGCCATCGACCAACCCGCCCGTTTCCTGAAACTCGATCGAAAGGAAATAGGCTGCGCTCACGTTGATCGTTCTGAGCTCGACACAGCCAGCATCGTTACCACACGAGCGCACCTGATCACTCCAGAAGTTGAACCCACTCTCGTCAGGCTCGCGTCCCAGAAAATCGAGATAGTGTTGCCGCACGAAAAACTCGGGCGTGTTGAGCGGGTTAGTCGGGTTACTCACCGGCGACCCGCTGAACGCTGCCTCAGTGGAGTTGCCTTGCTGGCTGAAGGAACGCTCAGCAGGACTGAACGAATAATTCGCTCGTGAAGGGGTGACCGTGTAGAAGCCCAAAGTCTGGACGCCGCCGAAGCGATAGTTGCCATCGGCATCTGTGATCGTCTTGCGGTTTTGTGTGCCACCAAGACTCACGACCGCGCCGGCGATAGGATCTCCATCCGGATCGGTGATGCGTCCAGTGACAACTCCGTCAGCGGCGGTGGGCGCGTTCACGGTAATACTGACGGTCGAGGTGTTTGAATCCAACGCTCCATCATTCGCCTTGAAAGTGAAACTGTCCGGGCCCACGTAGTTCGTGGTAGGCGCGTAAGTCAAACTGGCTCCACTGCCTGAAAGTGAACCGTGTGTTGGCGGTGCGACCACCGTGTAGGTGAACACATTATTGATGTTGAAGTCTGCCGCAGTCAGCGTCACTGCCACGCTTTGATTCTCGTTGGTCGTCTTGGTTTGGCCACTGGTACTCGGCGCGGTATCGTTTGTCGCATCTAACTTCGGCTCAAACGCATTCTGAATTGTTGGGTCGACATTCGAAAAGAAGTCATAACCAGTCAACGTCTCGACTTGATCGACAGTCGCCAGGTATTTCTGCCACTGATCGGGTCTGATCGAATCGATGTTCGGCATGATCACCGCAATCGTTCTCGTATTGCCGTCAACGCGCGTGACGTCGTTGTCACCAACCGGCAGAACCAGCGCGACTTTCCAGGTTGTTGCGGGAACAGTCACGCCGGTAGCCAGAACGTTCGTCGGTCCGCCACCGCTTCCGGTACCACCGGTGCCGACGCCTCCGGAGACAATGTAGATTTCGTTGTTAGGCAGCAGAGTGCGCAAGTAATTTTCTAACGCCGCCCAGGGACCCTGATTGTTACCCGGAGCCTGCGGAACCATATTGGTCATCAGGAAGGTCGCGGAGTTGTCCGGAACGCTCGAGGTGCGATCTGCAGACGGACACATGTGGCCGCGATCAAAACCTGAGCCGGAATAGTCGGTCCCCTGAACTTGATTGAAGGTCGGCGGCAGAGTGGTATCGCCGCGGAAATCATCCTGCCGCGGCGTGCTGCCGCGCCAGGTGCTGTCAAGATGCCAACTGGTCCAGTTGGGAATACGCCGAGTGTTGTTATACGAAAGCGCATATTGCAACTTCATCATCAGATAGTTATCCGGGAAAGCCACATCGGCGGTGGCGCCATTCGGATTGCCCATCACCAAATGTTCGGATGGGTCGTGCGGCGCAGGTGGCGCGGTGACAGTTAATGAAATGTTTCCAGAACCCGATCGCGCTTGCGCGTCCGTCACGCTAAGCGCCAGGTTTTTCGCTCCTGTTGTGGTAGCAGCTGGAACGGTGGTTTGAAAAGTGAAGACATTATTCCCGGCCACGGCATCGCCATTGGTTCCATCGTCGAAGAACTGCTGCGTGGCCGAACCGCCGATCGTCGATAAATCGCCGGTAACTGCGAGCCCGGTGCTGTTGGGAACCAGGCCGGGGGTTACAGTTCCGGTAAGAACTACCGAAGCACCCTGAGCGACCGTTGACGGATTTGCGGCGCCTGTTACTGACGGACTTGAAGGTGCTTGTACCGTAAGCGAGATGTTTGTCGAGCCCGTGCGCGATTGCGCATCCGCAATTGCCATTGGCAGCGTCTTGAGGCCGCCAGTGGTTCCCCCCGCTACCGTCGCTTGAAATGAAAAAATGTTGTCGCCGGCCGTTACGTCTCCGTTGGTGGCGTTGTCGAAGAAAGCCTGGGTGGTTGAACCACCGATTGCTGATAAATTTCCGGTAACCGTAAGGCCCGTGCTAGTTGGGTTCGTGCCGGGATTTACAGTGACAGTGAGTAGAGACGAGTTCCCAGGTGCAACTGAATTTGGGTTTGCCGCGCCAACTCCAGAAGGATTGGTTTGCCCGTTACAGGGATTGAAGTCATCGTTCGTATTACGCGGATTGGGAGCGCCAGTAACAAAGTCCACCGAGTTGTTATCTGTCTCATTGCAGCCGCCGTTGACCCTCAAAGCAGCAGTGGTATTCGTCAGGGCCGCTACCGCGGTACCTTCGAAGCAGTTGGCAGTGCCGTAGCCAACAAAATCAACTACGCTGGCGCCAAAAGGACATCCGCTGCCGGTCAAAGCCGTGATGCTGTTGGTCAATGCCACCTTGGCGTTCGTGGCGCTCATGGCAGTGCTGCCAGTCGCATCAGGCGCCGGCAAAGGGGTGGTGCCACTGGCGCCGGCGGCTTCCTGAATTAGATAGTACTGTCCTGGTTGGAGCGTGACGTTTGTAAGCGGTGTGACCGCCCAGGTTGTTCCTGCCGAAGAAGCATACTGCACCGCCCAACCGTTCAAACTAACAGGCGAGGTGCCACGATTGAAGAGTTCTATGAAGTCATTCGTGAAGGTTGCGCCCGAGTTGCCGCCACCGCCGTAGGCCTGGCTGATCACTACGCCAGTCGACACCGCCCGGACAGGACGAACAACCCGCGGCGACGACGACAACGCCAGTAACAGCATCGCCGCCAGCGCAAGTACCAGCGCGAAACGAAAATACCGGGCGTGATAAGTTTGAATTTGCTTGGGACGCGAACGCATGATTCACTCCTCAACCGTCAATTCTGAAACAGACTGCAAAGGTGGGGGATTACGACGGAGGAACCCGGAAGACCTACGGTGCTCTGCGCGTATCGTTGCGCCGGAATACTACCTTCGCGGACGATCTTATACAAGCGTCCTTGCATTGAAGAGTGCGAGTAGTTGCAGATAATCTCGATTTAGGATTACAGCCGTTAGTAGAACTTGCGGCTACGGATGCGAGAGGTGCGAAAGGATAATGGCGTTTCAGGCTGATAAGCGAACTTTAGGACCGCGATTCTTTAAGACTCCGGCAGATTTTCGTAAGTGGTTTGCAGCTCATCACCACGCAGAAACAGAGCTGTGGGTGGGCTTTTATAAAAAGGATTCTGGCAAGAAAACTATCACCTGGCCGCAGGCTGTGGATGAGGCGTTATGCTTCGGATGGATTGACGGGATCCGAAGAAGCATTGACGACGTCAGCTACCAGATTCGTTTTACTCCACGTAAGCCACGAAGCATTTGGAGCGCGGTCAACATCAAGCGCGCCGGACAACTCATCGAGCAGGGACTGATGCAGCCGCCGGGTCTCCAAGCATTTGCCGCTCGCCAGGAAAACCGCTCGGGAATCTATTCCTATGAACAACGAAGTCCGGAGCTGCCCGATCAATATGCGAAGCGGCTAAAGAAAAACCCAACTGCCTGGAAGTTTTTTCAGGCGCAGCCCGCTTCATATAGAAAAGCTGCAAACTGGTGGGTTGTCAGCGCCAAGCAGGAAGAGACCAGACTGCGGCGACTTGAAAAGTTGATTGACGATTCGGCACAGGGGCGACGCTTACCGCAGTTCACCGCACTGAAGAAATCAAAGTGACTGGCGGATTTGTGCCTCGGATGATGCGGCGAGCGGGTTCTTTCAGTAGTGTCCCAAATTAAGAACTCTCTGTGCAGTCTCGGTG
>JBDUAQ010000079.1:0-13430 GCA_040004575.1 bacterium | reverse complement strand
CTTAGATGACAGCTTAGATATCGCCACTTCCTGAATTAGGACTGATCTGACTCGTCTAACTCCAACCAGAACTCGCTTATTTCGGTTATACATTCGAACCCATTTGTGCAAGGACCGAAGTCACATCCATGCTTCATTAGTCTTCAGAGCTGCCGGGCGCAGAGCCAATGGAGCGTTAAGGAGGCAAAAAACTCTGGACTACGAGTGGTCTGTGTGGTAAATTCAGGGCCAACGAAAAAAAGCACAGTTTTGTGGCAAATCGGGGAAAAAGTCTGTTGACAGAGTGCCGTCAATCATGTAATAACAGCCCCGTGGTTTAGGCTTTGCAGACGGCACTTAGGCCTTTGGACATAGCATTTTGGAAAAGAGGCGGATGGGAATTGAGTGAGCCTCTCAAGACATTTTGGCCGTCGCGGCACGCAATCAAGAAATTGTTCACAATACGGGAGGAAAGTTAATGATTAGCAAAATTTGGAGCCGCAAGCCTATCGCGGCCTTGTTGGCAGTAGCCATTTTGAGTGCTTACTCGATGGTAGTTTTAGCGTCGCCTGCGGCAAAGGCCCCGTCGGGCGAGTTGTCGATCGCCGGCCAGGTTACAGTGAATGGTGAGACAGCTGTTTCTGGCGGTACGATCTTTTCGGACAGCGTTATTACAACTGCCGAGAAGAGCACTGCGACTGTGAACCTTAGCAAGTTGGGCCGAGTAGACTTGTCACCAACTTCGAGCTTGAAATTGAGCTTCACAGGCAAGAGCATCATGGGTCTACTTGAGAGCGGTACTGCTCGCATCTCAACTCTGGCTGGAACTTCGGTTAACATCACAACCAAAGATGGTGTGGTGGTAGTCGATGGAAGCCAGGCAACTTCATTGACAGTGAATGTTGTGAAGGGAATCACTTCCTTAACAACTCACTCCGGCGTAGCACAGCTGCACGTCGGTAACTCTGTGAAGCAGGTTGCGGCTGGTGAGAGCGCCATGGCCGGCACACCGGACTCGAAAACTGATCCAGGCGACGACGACGACAAGATGAGCAGTGGTGAGTTGGCTGCCTTGCTTCTGCTGGGCGCCGGCGCGGTTGTCGGAATCCTGTATGCGGCTTTGCACAACAACGACCTCAACTTCGGTGGCACGGCAGTCGTTATCAGCCCAGCGAAGTAAGTCATCGAGTTGCTCTTAAAAACACTGCGGACGCGCGCCGATGAGCGCCGCGGTCAACTATGTGAAACCTTGCGGGTCACGCGACGACAGGTCGTGCTTGACCCGCAAGGTTTTGCACGTGTCCACATTAATCCCTTCCTTTGTTTCTGAAGGTAATTTCTGAATGCATATCGCAGTTGTAGGGACCGGTTACGTGGGTCTGGTCACGGGTGCGTGTTTTGCCGAATTCGGTGTTGATGTCACCTGTGTCGACATTGACTCCGAGAAGATCAATCGTCTGAGCGCCGGAGAGATGCCGATCTATGAACCAGGCCTCGAGCAGTTAGTAACTAAGAACATGCAGTCCGGCCGGCTGCGATTTACGACGGATCTCAAGCAGGCTGTCGAGCAGGCTTTGGTCGTCTTCCTGGCCGTCGGCACGCCGCCGAAAGGTGACGGCTCGCCGGATCTCAGTTTCGTTGAAGCCGCTGCTCGTTCGGTCGCGCAACATATGAACGGTTACAAGGTCATCGTAACCAAGTCTACCGTGCCCATTGGAACCGGCGAGTATCTGCGAAAGTTGATCAGGCAGCAGGTGAAATCCGGCTTGAACTTCGGAATAGTCTCCAATCCCGAATTCCTCCGCGAGGGAGCTGCAATTAATGATTTCATGCGACCCGATCGCGTGGTTATCGGCAGCCGTGACGAGGAAGCAGTTGCCATTATGCGTGACCTTTACCGGCCACTCTACTTGATTGAAGCCCCTTTTGTAGTGACATCGTTGGAAGCGGCTGAACTAACTAAATATGCAGCGAACGCTTTCCTCGCCACGAAAATATCTTTTATTAACGAAATCGCAAACTTGTGCGAAAGCATCGGTTGTGATGTGCACGATGTGGCCAGGGCCATAGGCATGGACCGACGGATCGGTAGCAAGTTTCTTCATCCGGGTCCCGGCTTTGGTGGCTCCTGTTTTCCCAAGGACACCCAGGCGCTTTCTTCGGTAGCCCGTGAGTTTGGCCGCGACTCGATGATCGTAGATGCGGTGATTGAGGTGAATCGAAGACAGCGACAAGCGATGGTGCCGAAGATCGAAAAGCTCGTTGGCGACCTCAAGGGAAAGACTGTCGCGATCCTCGGCCTCGCATTCAAGCCGGAAACAGACGACATGCGCGAGGCGCCAGCGATTGATATTATTGCCGGCCTACTGGAACGCGGCGCAACTGTGAGGGCCTACGATCCAGTTGCCATGAGTGAAGCCGCCAAGGTTCTTTCTAATGTGAGTTATGCTGACGACGAATACGAGGCCGTGGCAGGCGCAGACGCACTTGTTTTTGTGACCGAGTGGAATCAGTTTCGGGCGCTCGATATGGGTCGAGTACGGGACCTGATGCGCTCTCCCAGGATTGCGGACTTGCGCAACATTTACGACCCCGCCGATATGCGGGAGTTGGGCTTTGAGTATGTAGGAGTAGGCCGCTAAGGAATTGTTCCCAGCCCTCGCCTAATATTTCCGCCCTGACCAAGTCAACCCGACGGTTTCCTTTATGGCCTTAAGTGGAATTGCACTTGTAACTGGTGGCGCCGGATTCATCGGTTCACACATTGCTGCCGCGCTCGCCTCCGCTGGCGCCAGAGTGCGCGTTATCGATGACTTGTCCACCGGCTACCGGGAAAACCTGGAGGAGATCAAGGGCGAACTGGACTTCGTTCAGGGGAGTCTTGCCGATGAGGTGGCACTGGGGAAGGCTATCGAAGATGTCGAGTTGGTTTTCCATGAAGCGGCAATTCCGTCGGTCCCCCGTTCAGTTGAGAATCCGCGACAGACGCACATCGCCAGCGTTGAATCAACCTTCTCGCTGCTTTTAGCGGCGCGCGAGAAAAAGGTGAGACGAGTCGTCTATGCGGCGTCGAGTTCAGCCTACGGAGATCAGCCGATGCTTCCGAAGGTTGAGACGATGCTACCGGAACCGCTCTCGCCTTATGCTGTGGCCAAACTGGTGGGAGAGCAGTACTGTCAGGTGTTCACTCGTGTCTACGGTCTGGAGACAGTTTCGCTGAGATACTTCAATGTGTTCGGGCCCCGGCAGGATCCAAGTTCGCAGTACTCCGGAGTGGTCTCACGTTTCATTAGCGACCTGCTTGGCGGTGCGCGCCCCGTGATCTACGGCGACGGGGAGCAGTCGCGAGATTTCACTTACATCCAAAACGTAGTGGACGCAAACTTGAAAGCGGCGCAGAGCACCAAGGGAATTGGTCAGGTCATAAACGTCGCAAATGGAGAACGAATCTCCTTGAACCAACTCCTGGAGGAGCTAAAGAGCCTGACCGGCAAGCCTGAGGTTGTAGCGGATTTCCAAGAGCCACGAGCCGGCGACGTTAAGCACAGCCTAGCCGACATTACGCGTGCGCGGGAGTTGCTGGGGTTTGAGCCCCGCGTAGGCTTGCGTCCGGGACTCGAATTGACCATCGATTGGTGGAAAAACAGCCGGTTCGCGAAGCGCTAGTTCGCAATGACGTTTACCCGTTTGTCCTGATGGCGTTTCCCTCAAACAACGCCCGCAAACTTTCTACATAGGGTGCTCGGGCGATGCCTTTGTCAGTAATAATCGCCGTAATCAGATCGTTGGGCGTCACATCAAACGCGGGATTCTGCACGCCTACTCCGTCTGGGGCGAGCTGGTGTTCCTTGATGTGCGTCACTTCTCGGCGGTCGCGCTCTTCGATGGGGATTTCATCACCTGACTTCAGCGTAAGATCGAGCGTCGAGATTGGCGCCGCCACATAAAATGGAATGTCGTGCTTCCGTGCCAGTACGGCAACCATATAGGTCCCAATTTTGTTTGCTGCGTCTCCGTTTGCGGCAATTCGATCTGCGCCCACTACGACCGCGTTTATCTTGCCGCTCTTCATTATATGCCCAGCCATGTTGTCAGTAATGACAGTGACTGGAATGTTGTCTTTGGCTAACTCCCAGGCCGTTAACCTGAGGCCCTGTAAAAAGGGCCTGGTTTCGTCGGCAATCACTGCGATGTGTTTCCCCGCATCAATTGCGCCACGAATTACTCCGAGCGCGGTTCCGTAGTCCCCTGCAGTTGCGAGTGCGCCCGCGTTGCAGTGCGTAAGAACCGTATCACCATCGGAAAGCAGTTCGGCGCCGAAACGTCCGAGTGCGCGGTTAGCTTCAATGTCCTCGCGAAAAATGTTTTGCGCTTCTTCAATCAGCCGTGCTTTGATAACGAGTGGATCCTGGGTGTCTGATTTCTCCTTCCGAAGTCTCGCTCGCATTCGCTCAATGGCCCAGAAAAGGTTCACTGCGGTGGGACGCGTCTCGGACATCACCTTGCACATGTAGTCGAAATCATCTTCCAAGTCCACTATCGAGGTGCCTACTGACTGGCTGGCGCCAAGAGCCAGTCCCATTGCGGCCGAGACGCCGATGGCCGGCGCGCCGCGCACGACCATTTTCTTGATGGCCTCGGCTACCTCTTCATAGGACCTCAGCATCAGGTACTTTTCTTCCATCGGCAGCAGTCGCTGATCCAGCATGCGAATGCCTTCGTCGGTCCACTCGATAGTTTTGATCATTTGTTCTGGCGGCTCTTTCCGAGTTTGAAGTGCGATGAATCTTACTGGACGCGAATTGCCGACGCAAAGCGAGGCTTGCGGTCAAGTGATTGGTTGGGAGCGCGGGCGTCCCGCCCGCAATGAGCGCGAAGCGCGAAAATGGATTGGAGCAAACGAGTTCCGAGTAACTGCGCGCCTGCGGCGCGTTGCGGACGAGACGCCCGCGGTCCCAGCAATCACTTGATCGGTTCTATCGGCAGCTTTCAAACGACGCACCACCTGGATTGGCCTAAGTTTGACACTGCCAGCGAGCGCGTGATAACGTCCTGCTCGATCAGAGATTGTTCTTTGTATTTGAAAGCATCTGGGTGCCCCAGGAAATGGGGAGAATAGGGAAACGGGTGAGAATCCCGTGCGGTCGCGCCACTGTGATGAGACTTCGGCTGCTCGTATGAGAGCGGCAAAAGTTCTTTAAGCCAGGAGACCTGCCTACGACGCTTTGCAGTTTTGAACGCTCGCGGAAAGGCGTTCAGGCCGCCCGGATTCGAAGCCAGTTTTCAGTCCCGCCGACCGCCTGTCGCTTTTCGCGAAGGATTAAGAATCGGTGGGATTTTTGTTAAAGCGACACCTACCACAATTTCAACCATTTGGAACAAGGCGAGGTCTACTCGCTGTCCTGCTTTGTCTGGGCCTACTAACCGCCGGCTGTTCTAAACCCCAGAGCAAAGCTGACATTCAAACCGGCTTTCACCAAACCACTGACCAGGGCGGCAGGACAATCAACGTCCCCGACCACCTCACCAGATTCATTTCCCTCGCGCCAAATCTGACCGAGACAATTTATGCGATCGGCGCCGGGGATGGCCTGGTCGGCAGAACTACGTATTGCAACTATCCGGCTGAGGCGCAGAAAGTCGAAGCGGTTGGCGACACGCTCAAGCCGAGCATTGAGCGCATAATCGCCTTGCGACCGCAGATTGTTTTCGTTTCCACTGCGTCACAGCTCGAGGCCTTCACCAGCGAATTGGACGCACATCACATCGCAGTCTACGTTACCGATTCGCACGATCTGGAAGGAGTCTTCCATTCGATCGAGCAACTGGGCGACCTGTTGGGGAAACGACAGCAGGCAGACGAGCTGTTGCAGGAACTGAGAGCGCGAGTCAACGCTGTCGAAGAGAAGACTAAGTCGCGCCCGCCGGTGCGCGTCTTCTACCAGGTATCTGACGAACCGCTTTACACGATTGGCCGCGACGCGTTTATTACCGACCTGATCAAGCGCGCCGGTGGAATTTCAGTGACCGCCGGCGTTCCCGGGGCCTGGCCCAAGTACAGCGCCGAGTCGGCTCTCGCCGCACAACCCGAAGCGATTGTTTTGCCGACGGGTGGTTCGTTGGGCGACGCCAACTCCAACGTCGCAAGCGCGCTGAAACGATCGCCGGCGGTCGCCAGTGGCCGCGTCTACAAAATCAACGACGACCATCTTTCGCGGCCCGGCCCACGAGCAGTAGACGGGCTGGAGGATTTGGCGCGGGCACTCCATCCGGAAGTTTTCACGAAATGATGATGGCTGGTTCAGGCGAAGCAACTCAGAAGGATCGCGCGTTTCGCGGGATTGATGCTTCACGCGCGACCTTCCGGAAAACTCTGGTTGTTTGTGGCATTCTGCTAACTGCGCTCGTCATTATCATTGTTCTTATGTCACTGCTGGGCAGTGAAAAACTGCCGGCCCGCGCTTCGCTCTGCGCACTACTTACTCTTGGCAAATCGTCGTGCGGCCTAACGGGCGACCAGGACGCCATACTCTTCGACATTCGTTTGCCTCGCATCCTGCTGGGCGCAGCAGTTGGTGGATCGTTGGCAGTGGCCGGCGCCAGCTATCAGTCGCTGCTGCGAAATCCGCTGGCTGAGCCATATCTCCTCGGAATCTCAAACGGCGCCGCGGTCGGAACGATGATCGCTTTGGTTTTCCTGGGTGCGCACGAATGGAGCCGCCCGCTGATGGCGTTTTCTGGTGCGTTGATCGCGACGCTGGTGGTCTACCGGCTGGCCCAGGGTCGAACCGGCGCAACTCCCGAACGCCTTATCCTGGCTGGCGTAATCGTCACGACATTTCTGTCGTCGGCGATTGTCTTTGTAACTACGCTAATGGATGCGACGCGCATCAGGTCGTTCACGTTCTGGTTACTCGGCGACTTGTCAGGCACGACGGCGAAACTCCTGTGGCTCGCGCTCTTCATTGCGGTGTCGGGAACAATCGTATTGGCGGCGCATGCGCGTTCACTGAATTTGTTGATGCTGGGGGAGCGCGATGCATTCGATCTCGGTGTCGAGGTTTCGCGTGTGAGACTGGTCGTGTTCATCGTTGCCAGCTTGCTAGTGGGCAGCTCAGTGGCTTCAAGCGGCTCGGTGGGCTATGTCGGTCTCGTGGTGCCGCATCTGGTTCGTCTGTCGCTCGGAAGCGATAACAGAATTACCGTGCCGGCTGCGGCAATTTGTGGCGCGATCTTCGTGGTTGTCGCTGACACGCTCGCGCGCACGCTCATTGCGCCACGCGAACTACCGGTCGGCGCCATTACGGCGCTTATCGGCGCGCCGCTGTTTGTTTACTTGCTGAGACGAAGGTAGCGCAGACTTCAATGCTTGAAGCACGCGACATCACTGTCAAATACGGTTCAAGGCTCGCCGTGTCAGGAGTCTCGCTGACGCTGGAGCCCGGTGAAGTAACGACAATCATTGGGCCAAACGGCGCCGGCAAGTCGAGCGTCCTGCGCACTCTCAACGCCGGAATCGCGACTGCCACCGGCCAGATTATTCTTGATGACGAACCGCTCAGTTCTTATTCACGGCGGGCAATAGCGAAACGCATCGCCGTGGTGGCTCAGGAAGCCGACCTGCGTTTTCCGGTGACGGTTTTTGAATTTGTTTTGGGCGGTCGCTATGCCTGGTCCAACACGTCTGGCTGGGGCTGGGAGACTTCTCATGACGTTGCCGTGGCGCGAGAGGTGCTAAATGAGACCCAACTGGAGGAACTTAGCGATCGCCTAATGACTGAGTTGTCCGGAGGCGAACGCCAGCGAGCGGTGCTGGCGCGCGCGCTGGCGACAGAGGCCGGCATTCTCTTGCTCGACGAACCTACGGCGAATCTCGATTTGGCGCATCAAGCCACCATTCTCGCGTTGGTGAGGAAGCGCTGTGACACTCGCGGAACTGCGGCGCTGGTGGTTACACACGATATCAACCTCGCAGCAGAGTTTTCGAATCATGTGTTGTTAATGAAAGAGGGAAAGAGCGTTGCGTTTGGGACTCCAGACGAAGTCTTGACGCCGGATCTACTCAAGGAGGTCTTCGCGGTAAGGGTGCTGGTAGATGCACATCCGATTTCGGGAGTGCCACGAATTACGCCGGTGCATGAAGTGCAGTCTACGGTAGCGGGCGAGTGAGTTGCAGTTCTTATCAGAACCACCTGCGTAAGCGGGTGGCCCGCGCCAAGGGGCTCAGATAGTACAGGCCACCCGCTTACGCAGGTGGGTCTGACAAAGGTCTAGCAGGAGAAGCTAAGATGATCAGAAAACAACTGCGCGAGGCCACTCGCGACAATATTCGCGGACGAGGAATTAACTTCAGGTGCCACCTGACAAAGGCAATCGCTGCCAGCGCCTTAACACTGCTTATTTCGATTGTGAGTTTTGGGCAAACCGCCGCCGCATCTATCAAGGGTTCGATTGCAGACGAGAAAGGCGGGAAGATCAGCGGCGCTGATGTCCGTCTAAGATCGCGTACTGGAGCGCAACTCAACACAGCAACTGATACCGGCGGAGCATTTGAGTTCCGAAATCTGCCGGCGGGCCAGTATCTGATTGAGGTTCAGGCGAATGGATTTGCGAAGTTGGTGTCAGACGAAATAGTTGTCGAGCGCGGACAGGCAAAACCGGTTGACTTGACGCTCAAGGTTGCAGGTATAAACGAAAGCATTGTCGTAACTGCTGCGGGCACGGCACAGCGCGCGGATGAAGTCTCCAAGGTTGTTTCGATTCTTGACTCACAACAGATCGAGGAGAAGCGAGAGTTGTCACTTTGGGAAGCTGTGCGCGGAACCCCCGGAGTTCGCGTGCAGCAACAGGGCTCGCCCGGGGCAATAACATCAATACGTTTGCGCGGGCAACGGGCCTTCGATACCGCAATCCTGCTTGACGGTTTACGAGTCCGCGATGCGTCAGACATTGCCGGCTCGGCAGCTTCCTTAACTTCCGATCTTGTTCCTGTGGCTACCGATCGCATCGAGATACTGCGGGGTTCCGGTTCCTCAATCTACGGCACCAACGCTATCGGTGGCGTAGTAAACATTGTTCCCGAAACGGCCGCGGCCGGTCTACATTTTGAGGCGGGCGCTGAAGGTGGTGGGCTTCGAACATTTCGCGAGCGCTTCAAAGTGTCTGGAGGGTCAGTGCACGCGGGATTTAGTCTTGGCCTCAATCGCCTCGATGTGCGCCGCGGCGTAGACGGCGAGGACCAGTATGGAAATACCGCGGGCTCCGGCCGCTTTCTCTTTGCGCCCACTTCGTCAATCACGATCGCGGCAAATCTTTACGGCACGATTGCAAACGCGCGTCTCAATGACAGTCCATTCGCCTTGCCGGGTGCGTTCACCGCAGGGCAGCCATTTCCGCGGGCAGTTGCCGGCGTGAACTTTCATCCCGATTTCAATAACCCTGATCAGGGCCGGCGCAACCGTTTGCTGGTTGGCTCAGTCAAGCTGTCGCAGCAAATCAACGACCGCTTTTCCTACTCGCTCGCGTATCAACGAGTGTCCAGTAACCGGCGGAATTACAACGGCAGCCGCATCGATCCGCGGTTCGCCGCTTTCTACCCGTTCGGTGATTTTGAATTCATCGACGTCAAGAAGGGAACAACTGACACGCTTGATGCGCGCCTTAACGCTCATCTCACGCGATCAAACTTGGCTACCGTCGGCTTTGAGTATGAACGCGAGTCGCTGTTTCAGCTGGCAATTCCGTCGTTCAGTGCTTTCAACAACACTACTGATCGGCAACGCACGTTCGCAGTGTTCGGTCAGGATCAGCTTTCTTTCTTTGGCGATCGGTTGCAACTGTCGCTCGGCATTCGCGGCCAGTTCTTTCGGATTCGCGCCGCAGATCGTCCGGGCGTGCTGAGTGGTGTAAACGCCGAGAAGTCGCTTACCGGCGACGGCGCCGTCGCCTACTTCATACGTTCGACGAACACCAAGCTGCGTGCTCATGTCGGAAACGGTTTTCGCGCGGCGTCGCTTTTCGAGAGATTTGGCGCCGGAACATTTTCAGGTGTGGGGCTGCAAAGGTTTGGCGATCCGACTTTGCGAGCCGAACAATCGATCGGAGTGGACGGCGGCGTGGACCAACGGCTGGCGCGCGATCGTGTGCTTGCCGGCGTTACCTACTTCTACACTCGACTGCAACGCGTGATTGATTTTCAGTCCTTCTTTGTCATTGACCCGCTGGGTCTCGGACGCTTTAGCGGCTACGTGAATCGCCCGGGAGGAATATCACGCGGGGTTGAGAGCTTTATCGAAGCGACGCCGTGGCATGGAATGGAAGTCCGTGCGTCCTACACCTACACCAACAGCGATCGCCTGGTGCCGTTTCGCGGATTGCAACCGCAGTATGTAATTCCCAGTCACATCTTCGGGCTCACGTTGAATCAGCGTTACCGGTCGTTTGCGTTTAATCTCGACTTGAACCGTACCGGATCGCATTTGGCTCCGGTGTTCGAAAATGATTTTCCGTTTCGCACCGCGGAACTCACTTTTGACGGCTACACAAAAGCTGACCTATTTGGTAGTTATGAGCGGCGCGTTTCTGAGGGAACAACGATGGTGCTGTTTGCGGGAGCTGACAACATCTTCAACCGGCGCTATTACGAGAATGGGTTTCTCGCGCCCAGGATAGTGGGGCGAGGTGGGGTTAAGTTCAAATTCTAACTACAGCAATTCAGGTTGCAAGGTTCAAAGCTCTCGGGCGCCATTGCGCCACTTATCGAGCTTGTCCTTGCAACCTGAAACTCTAGACGCTGGTCAGCGTCAGGTAAGTCAATTACGGCTTCTTCGTTAGCAGGCCGCCGCCCAGGAAAACTACACCGAGCAAAATATGAATGAAGTGGTCGATTCTGGCCAGGTCCAGCGGTCCTATATGCCACATTCTATCCATGGCGGGATCACCAAGGACAAACAGTCCCAGGAATCCCAGTGCCAGATAGACGACGCCGAACAGGAGGCAGAATCCCTTCGCTCCCGATAGCGACCCAGCGAAGCCAAAATAGAGAGCAATAGCGCCGGAGACGAGGTGGACAATATTATGTGCCGGGTTTAGATGAGCGCCGAGCAGGTGCGGCGCAAAGAAGCCACAAATTCCCACCAGAAGGAAAACGACGCCCAGAATTTTGCAGACAGTCTTTGCCATGATTGTACATAATCTCCTATATCAAGGTTGAAAACCGCACGGCCGCTGCGAAAAAACCGGGCGTCCGCATTTAATAAGCGAGAGGGGAGTCCTAATGGAAACCTCTGTATATCAAACTGTTCGCCGTTTGGGAAGGTTTTTTCGCGACCGTAGAGTTAAAAAGACGCGGCGCAAAAATAGCCGTCTGCCGACAAGCCCGCTTTTTGCTGAGATGTTATACTAGTTTCCGAATTCCCCCGTAACAAGAACCGATTGTAAAAGCTGAGGAGGCGATAGCTATGCCTGCACTTCACAAAACCAGTCGAACTTTCAGCCGCATCGTTTTTGTCTTTGCTTTCCTGTGTGTCGTGACCGTCGCCGCGAATGCCTACACCGTTGTACTGCACGGCGGGCGACGAGTCGAGATTCCGTCGAGTTTCACTCTAACGGCGTCAACCCTGACCTATGAAGTTTCACCGGGAGTTCAGGTCACGCTTAATCTCGCGGCGATCGATGTTACAGCAACAGAGCAAGCGAATAACGAGGCGCCCGGAAGTTTTCTGCAGCGAACTACACATGGATCCAGCCTACGCGTTCCATCTGCCAGTCGAGCTGCCAGTCACACAATCACGAATCGCGATTTGGAGTCTTCAAGTCGGCGCCGACGCGAGAGCGAGTTGGCTTATGAGCGGCGACGAAAGGAATTGGGGCTGCCGTCAGTGGAGGCGTCACGCAGACAAGCGGAAGCGGAAGCTGCCTTGATCGGAAAAGACTTGGAGCAGACTAGCGCTGCGGAAAGGGAATCGGAAACCTACTGGCGGGCCCGAGCTTCGGCGCTGAGAAGCGAGATCGCGGGAGTGGATGCTGAACTCAGCTACGTTCGCCGGCAACTCGATGAACCAACATTTCCAAGCGCGAATGGATCGTTTACTACGGTTGAGAATGTGGTGCCGTTTCCTTCGTTTGGGGATTTCGGTCGTGGCCCGTTTGGTGGTCGAGTTACACGCCGGCCCGGTGTTTTTGTGGGTCAGCAACAGGGCCTGCAAGTTGGTGGGCGTGGTGTTTTTGGTACAGGCAATAGACGAGGACCAGGATTTTCAAGTCCGTTGGGATTTCCTCGTGCGCGTCCATTCGGTTCGCCATTCCTGGCGCCTCCTAACCTGACGGATTTTGGTTCTACCTGGCCGGCCTATGATTATTCTTACGAACGCAGCCAGCTCGTCACGCAGTTCAATCAGTTGGCTGCGGTTCGTTCGGGACTTAGCGCCAGATGGCGGGAGCTCGAAGACGAGGCCAGACGCGCGGGTGCGCCGCCGGGATGGCTCAGGCCGTAAGGCAGAGGGCAGGGGCAGGAAGTCAGAACCGGGAGCGGACCGGGGAGCGCCATAGCCCGCGTGGGGTGGCAGCCACCGGGTTGGTTGCTTTGCCGTGCGCTCTCTGGAAACTTGTCCGTCGCTCGTTGGCTTGAAATTCAGGATCTGAAATGTGAAATCTAAGATCTAAGATTATGAATGGTTGGGAAACAATTATCGGCCTCGAGATTCATGCGCAACTGAGCACGGAGTCGAAAATCTTTTGCGGCTGCTCGACACACTTTGGCGACGAGCCGAACGCAAACACTTGCCCCGTTTGTTTGGGTCTGCCCGGCGCGCTCCCGGTGTTGAATCGGCGCGCGGTAGAACTCGGCGCACGCGCCGCGCTGGCGCTCGGGCTCCGCATAAACAACCACTCTATTTTTTCCCGCAAGAATTATTTCTATCCGGACCTCCCTAAGGGTTATCAGATTTCGCAGTATGACAAACCGTTTTCCGCAAACGGTGAGCTGGAGATCATGACGACTGAGCGCGACGAGGCGGGCCACCCGGTCGAATGGAAGGCCAGGAAGATCGCGATTACTCGCCTGCACCTCGAGGAAGATGCCGGGAAAAATGTGCATGAGGGTTTACCCGACGTCGATCGATATTCCTACATCGATCTGAATCGCGCCGGCACGCCACTCGCCGAGATTGTTACGGAGCCCGACTTTCGCACCTCATGGGAGGCCTACGATTACGTCAACCACGTGCGCCGGGCGCTGCAGTGGGTTGGCGCGTCCGAGGCTGACATGGAAAAGGGAAATCTCCGTTGTGAAGCCAACGTGTCAGTGCGGCGAATCGGCGACGAGAAGTTTGGCACCAAAGTGGAGGTGAAGAACCTGAACTCTGTGCGTCATATGCAACGCGCGATCGAGTTTGAAGTCACCAGGCAGATTGGCGTGCTTGAATCCGGCGGCCAGTTGCAGCAGGAAACGC
>JBDUAQ010000254.1:0-3972 GCA_040004575.1 bacterium | reverse complement strand
GGATAGCCAAACACGCCTGTTGAAATCGCAGGAAAAGCGATTGAAGTTAGAGAACGCCCTGCCGCAAGTTGCAAGGACTTGAAATAACACGACGCCAGCAACTCTGATTCACGTCCATCATGGTGGCCATAGATTGGTCCAACGGTGTGGATCACGTGGCGCGCCGGTAGATTTCCAGCCGTCGTGATCACGGCCTCGCCGGTTGGCAGTCCGTCGGGATAGTCCGTGCGTCTGACTTCGCGGCAGGCCTCCAAAATTGCTGGACCTCCCGCATCATGAATTGCGCCATCAACGCCACCACCGCCCATCAGCGTCGAGTTCGCTGCGTTGACGATCGCGTCAACGTCCAGGCGTGTGATGTCACCGACCGCTACCACAACGCGTCCGTCGAGAAACGTTGCTTCAGTTTTCTTCACTGGATTCGGATTCAGGTAAGGATTCAGTCTGGATCAATTCTTCTGCTTCGTCGCGTGGCTTAACCTCGATCTCGTCAAACATGTCCTGTCGCTTGAGGGCTTCGGCAACGCCCTTTGCCTTCAGTTCAGTTAACGGGTGCTGCGCGTCGGCGCTGGCGATTTCAAATAAGCGTTCTTCGAGCATTACTACACCGAGCGAGCCAAGCGTGACACCGGAAGTCACTTGTATTTCATTCATGTTGTGGATTTTGAAGTGGCCGGTTTGTTCGACCCAGTCCTCAATGAAGGGATCGCGCAGGGCGTGCTCGGCTTCCGATTCCGTAAGATAGGCCCCGCCGACGATTAGACAATATTCGCGCACGTTCTCCGGTCAACTCACTTCGAAGTTAAGGTTAACTCTATCACCGTGGTTCTTAACAATCCAAGCAAATAATGACGTAGGACAGACATTTCTGTCTGTCCTCTTCATTAAAAAGGACAGGCAGGAATGCCTGTCCTACAACAAAACACCGCCGCAGATTATTCCGCGGCGGTGCCTCTGGTTATGCACGTGTCATTGGTCTCCCTTTTAGGAAGCTCGCGCATACTGTTCGTTTAGCGTCCGTCTCAGTCGATCAAAATAGGCATCGAAGGTAACGAAGCCAGTCGTTCCCTGGAAGAAAGCCTTCCCACCCGTCTCATCCGCCAAACGATTGAGTGAATTCTGACCATAGCTCGCCGCCAACCGGCTGCGGCTCGTCAAGCCAACCGAAGGCGCGTAGAACGCATAGACTGCCACATTGCGCTCGTTGGCTTTCTTAATCGCTCGCTCAAGGTCGAGGGTGTGTGCCGAACTCGTGACGTCGAACCCACGGGAAGTATCGAGTCCATCCGAGATAAGCAGTACCGCATTCTTACCTTTCCAGTTCGCGTCGAAGTTACCCAGCGCTTCGATTACTTCCACGTAAGGATTGAACGGCGAGGCGGAAGTGCTGGAGCGAGGCACGCGCAGTGAGCGCGCCGCCTTATCTAAATCGGTGGTGAATGGTTGGCGAACTTGCAGCGTGCCAGTGGTGATATAACCCACCATCACGCGCGAGCCGATGGGAAGTGAACTTATGAAGTCGCGCGTTACGCCGAGCTCGTTGCCCACTTGCGAGATGAGATCATCCTGCACCAGCACGGCAAGATTTAGCGGTTCCGAAACCGGTGCATTCTTTCGAGTTGTGTTCTTTTTGTCCGCGGGGATTACATTGGTCGGGCCTGTCGCAAACGTCGCTGCGGCGGCGCTTAGAGCCAGTGCAAGCGTTGCGATAGACGTTATAATTCTGCGATAAAACATTTTCTTCCTCCTGGTTAGATTACCCAATTAGTTCGTGACACTTCGATGCCCAATCTCCTGAAAAAGATGGCCTAACTTGCCTTTCACCTTTCCGCTCAGATAAATTATCCCTCACCTAATATGCATTAGTAGGACAGGACTCCTTGCCTGTCCAATGCGGCCCGCGACAGACAAGAATGTCTGTGCCACCAAGATTCGCTCTCTGAAAGGAATTATCTTTATGAAAGCCTTTGCCACGGAGTTTATTCGCAACCTTGCGGTCATCGGACACGGCGACGTAGGGAAGACGCAACTTATCAGTTCGCTTCTCTACGTCGCCGGAGCCACGCCACGCTGGGGTAAGGTCGAAGAAGGAACCACCGTTACCGATCACGAAGAAGATTCCATCGCCCGCAAGATCACACTCAATACCGCACTCGCCCATTTAGACCATCGCGATACCAAAATAAATTTTATCGACTCGCCCGGGTACGCTGCATTCGTGGCCCACGCGCGCCCGGCCCTCCGCGTTGCCGACTGCGCGATCGCTGTCGTGGACGGAGTTAAGGGAGTTGAAGTTCAAACGGAAAAGACCTGGGCCTACGCGAATGAGTTCATTGTTCCGCGCATGATGGTGGTGACAAAACTCGACAAAGAACACTCGGACTTTGGGGCCGCGATAGACAGCGCGCACAAAGCTTTCAGCCGCGCAATCATTCCCTTCACGCTGCCAATCGGAAAAGAGAAAGACTTTCGTGGCGTTGTTGATGTCGTGCACATGAAGGCCTATGAGCTGGGCGCGGACGGGCAGGCGAAGGAGATTGATCTTCCCAGCGAGGGTCGCGATTACGTCGACAAGACCCGTGAGCGGCTGGTGGAACTGGTAGCGGAATCCGACGACGCGCTGATGGAGAAGTATTTCGAACAGGGCACGCTTGATGAGAGTGACATTCTGCCGAACATCAATAAAGCGATCGCTAACAGCAAACTCTGTCCCGTGTTTGCCGTTTCCGGGGCCACGCTGGTCGGCCTGCGTGCGTTGCTCAATGCAATCGTCGACTACGCGCCCGATCCAGCGCATCACACCGCCGAGTATGGTCTGCCGGTTGACGCTGCCGCGAACGCAGAGAAGATCGCTCGCAAGTATGACGACGGCGAACCATTTTCCGCTTATTGTTTCCGCACAATCGCCGATCCGTTTGCGGGTCGCATCAACGTGATGAAGGTGATTAGCGGCAAATTGCAGAACGATGCGACGGTGCTCAACTCTTCGCGCGGCACAATGGAACGCCTCGGCATGTTGCATTCCATCCAGGGAAAACAACTCGACAAGATTCCCGAGGCCCATGCCGGCGACATCGTGGCCTGCGTCAAACTAAGAGAGACGCAAACCGGCGACACGCTTTGCGACAAGCAACATCCGATCGTCTACCCACCAGTCGTTTACCCGGAAGCGGCAATCGCGTTTGCGATTGAACCGAAGTCGCGGCAGGACGAGGAAAAAATCAGCGTTGCGCTGCACAAGATTTTGGAAGAAGATCCGGCGATCCACTTCACGCGCGATGCGCAAACGAAGGAATTCCTGCTTTCCGGTTCCGGCCAGCTTCAC
Source organism: bacterium (assembly GCA_040004575.1). GTDB lineage: Bacteria > Acidobacteriota > Blastocatellia > Pyrinomonadales > Pyrinomonadaceae > PSRF01. Next base: position 647 of record JBDUAQ010000254.1, on the reverse strand, counting down.
GTCGAAACCGTGGTCGAAAAACTCAAGAAGCGTTACACGGTGGAAGTCACGCTTCATCCTCCCAAGGTTCCTTACAAGGAAACAATTACGGCTCGGGCTGAGGTGCAAGGTCGTCACAAGAAACAGACCGGTGGTCGTGGCCAGTTTGGCGACTGCAAGGTCATTTTTGAGCCGATGCCGCGCGGCGGTGGCTTTGTTTTCGAAGACAAGATATTCGGCGGCTCAGTGCCCCAACAGTTCCGGCCGGCAATCGAGAAAGGCATTATCGAGGCCGCTCAATCAGGGGCAATCGCGGGTTACCCGCTGGTGGATTTTAAAGTGCAATTGATTGACGGTTCGTATCACAACGTCGATTCCGATGAGCATTCATTTCGCGCGGCTGGTCGGAAGGCGTTTCGAGCGGCGATGGAAAAGGTGAAGCCGTCGATACTCGAGCCAATCATGGACGTCGAAATCAGCGCTCCGCAGGAAAACAGCGGCGACATCATGGGCGATCTCAATTCCCGGCGCGGGCGCGTGCAGGGCATGGAGACGAGTGGCAAGAACCAGGTGATCAAAGCTCAGGTGCCGATGTCGGAAATGCTCAACTATCAGTCAACTCTAAACTCGATCACCGCGGCGCGTGGATCATTCCACATGCAGTTTTC
>JBDUAQ010000078.1:0-13504 GCA_040004575.1 bacterium | reverse complement strand
TGTATTCGGACGGTTTCAGCAAGGAGATGGATATTAACTCGGCCAGTCCCGATCAGGTTTCGCCGTTGCCGTTCCATGGCATGACGAAATACCCGTATGCAGATCTGGAGGCCTATCCGATGACCGCAGCGCGACGGGCCTATATTGAGCGGTACAACACGCGCCTGGTCACTGCGGAGATTCCGTCGATCGATGCATTGTTGACTAAAGTTTCGGTCCCATGAGGTCAGTACCACCAGGCGGTAGCGGTGGGTCTTTCGATTGCGGGTTGTCGATTGAAGATTTCAGATTAGTGTTTCGGTATCACCCAATCGCAATCGACAGACCCACCGGCTACCGCCTGGTGGTACTGACCTCATCGGGCTACTTGCGCCAGCACTAAAAAGCATCCGCCAGCGAACGAACGTTCAGGTCCTTCTGAAAATCAGCCAGCGCAACTGCACTACCGATTCGGTACTTCACTTCCACTTTCCTTCCCGGAATCAGATCGAAGTAGTTATCAACAAAGAAGCCCGCGTAATGCGGCGCCGACAAGTAAACGGCCCGCGCTAGCCTGTCTGAAGATAGCGTGATCGTGAATCCTCCACGCGTGCGTACCGCCCCCGCACTGATCTCCGGTTGCGGCAGCAAGAGATTCTTGAAGGGTTGAAAGAAGTGTTCGCTGCTCGATACGACTTTGCCACCCACCACGACCTCCGAAAACAGAAAGACGGTCTTCACGTCCTTCCCTGCGAGCAGCGTCTCGATCGGGACGGTCAAATATGATTTGCTGTTGAGTCCAATAACCTCGACGTTCTGCTGTTTACTCCACAGCGTATGTCCTTCGAAATCGAGTAGACTCACGTTCAATTGCGCCTGAGTCGGCTTCAATCGATCCGAAACGATGTAGAAGTTGAGGCTGCCATTCTCTTCGTGCGGGCTGACAAGGATCTCGCTATAGAACCGGCGCGCATAGTACTGCAATGCTTTCCATCGTCCGGTGTAGTCAATACTCGACCAGGAGGCGACAGGCCAACAGTCGTCAATCTGCCAGAACAATGAGCCCATGTTATGAGGCATGATGCGCCTCAGGTGTTCAGCACCAATTTTGATTCCTTCAGCCTGTAAGACCTGACTGACGTATAAGAACGAATCGAAGTCTTTCGGCTCCGGAAACTCCCGCAACATGTATTCGCGAATCAATTGGTTACCACGCGGATGTCGTTGATGGGCCATCATCACGGGCGACTTGATGTCGCGATCCTCAGGCAAAGTGTAGGTGCTGACTGTTTCACTTTGCGGAAACGACTGAAAACCATATTCGCTCATGAAACGCGGAAACTGTTTTTCATAATCGGTAAACGGCGCGGAGGCGTGCCAGACCTGCCAGTAGTGAACGTCACCCATCTTCTGAGAATCCGGATCTTCTTCCAGGTTGGAACTAGGCGAACTGGGCCAGTAAGGCCGCGACGGATCCAGCGACTCGCAAACTTGCGGCAGCACGCCGTGGAAGATCTTAAGATAGTCGTCCCAAAGGGTGGCCGGAAACTGGTCCTTCCATCCCCAGTGTTTCCACGCAGTCTCGATTTCGTTGTTGCCGACCCAAATCACGATGCTCGGATGATTGCGCAGTCGTTTGACGTTATCGCTTGCCTCCTGCCTCACATTTTCCAAAAACGCCGGATCGCCGGGATACATGCTGCAACCGAACATGAAATCCTGCCAGACGAGGATTCCCATCTCATCGCAGAGATCATAGAAGTCGTTGCTTTCGTAAATACCGCCGCCCCAAACGCGGAGCATATTCATGTTTGTGTCGCGCACCGACTCAAGTAGGCGGCGATATTTGGCTTTGGTGATACGAGTGGGGAAACTGTCAGCGGGAATCCAGTTGCCGCCCTTGGCAAATATGGGCACGCCATTGACCACGAAGGTGAAGCTCTTGCCGAATTCATCGTGCTGCTGCCTGAGTTCCAGTGATCGCAGACCTGTGCGCGTGGTTGTTTCATCAGTCGGCTTGCCATTGATTAGCAGTCGCGCCTTGAAAGTGTAGAGCGGATGTGTGCCGAGTCCGTTGGGCCACCAGAGGGCCGGATGCGGAATAACGAAGTCGAGGTTGAGCCGATTGCTACCCTTCACCAGGGTCACATCTCTGCTCACAGCAACGTGCTTATCTCTCAGGTTGTCCACAACAATCCGAGCGCTGGTCTTATCGCCGGCAACAATTTCAATGTCCGCAGTCAAGTTTGCGGCGTCAGCCGTGATCTGCTTCGGCAAAATATGCAGGTCGTTCACGTGCGCCTGATTCCAACCCTCCAGATAGATCGGTCGCCAGATACCGCTGGTAACAAAGCGCGGGCCCCAGTCCCAACCAAACTGATACGGCGCTTTGCGAGTGTGAGGGCTCGTTTTCTCACCTTGATCATTGCTGGCGGGAAGCTGATAACTCATCTTCGCCATGATGGGTAAAACTTCATTGATGGGCGAGCGAAAGCGGATGCGCAAGGTGTTGGCTCCCGCATTAAGCAGCCGTTTGCAGTCAACACGCCAAGTGCGAAACATATTATCGGCGGCGAGCAGCGAAACGTTGTTGAGAAATACGTCAGCGTAAGTGTCGAGACCCTCAAAAACCAGCTCGATCTGTTCACGCCTGAGGAGCTCAGGTCCGACTTTGAATGTAGTCTGATATTCCCAATCGGTTTTGCTAATCCATTGCAGCTTCTGTTCGTTGTCGCGATAGAAAGGATCATCAATCAGTTTGTTGTTGAGCAGATCAGTGTGTACGCAGCCTGGCACAGTCGCCGGATACCAGGTGTCTTTGGCAGCCTCGCGAAATTGCCAACCAGCATTTAGCGATGTTTTGATGCTCCGCGTGCCGCTGTCTCCTCCCGGTCTGGTTTGAGATTGAGAAGTCCAAGCAGTCAGAGTTAGCAAGGCAAGAAGGGGCAGGAGAGATTTCAACTCGTTCACCTGTTTAGCTCACTTTCCTAACGGCATTTACTTGCTGGTAGTGGGTCAGTTTGAGAAACCCGCCACTACAGAACCGAGCGCGTTAGTCGAAGTTGACTCTGGGATCCGGCGCTACCGCGCTTGGTTCTGTAGACGACGCTGATTTCGAAACTGCCCAGGACCACTTTGCTTTCTTTTGCTATGGCTGCTAAAAGAATCGCCATGCTGAAACAATGGATCTGTTTACTGATCATCGCCGTAACTTTCTCTATTTTGGCGCCGGTGTCAACAGCGGCGAGTAACACAGCGCTTCATGGCAAAGGCGAGGCGACTGAGAACTGGTCAGTGCAGTCGGAGGTGCCGGCTTCCAGACTTGCCCGGCTGCGCCACGGAATCAATCTGAGTCACTGGTTCGCACAGTCCGCAGATTATTCAAAAGCTCATCTCGAATCACATACCACCGCCGAAGATATCGCGCTTATTAAGAGCCTTGGCTTTGATCATGTTCGCCTGACCCTCGAGCCCGCACCCCTTTTCAACGCAAACGACCCGAGCACCCTGAACGCGGAGTACCTGAAGTATCTCGACAACGCTCTTGACTTAATTTTGGCGCAGGGCCTGGCCGTGATCGTTGATATTCATCCATCTGGTGAATTCAAGGCAAAGCTGAGAAGCAGCGAACGTGAGATCGAAGCTTTTGGCAAATTCTGGCGATCCCTGGCCCAGCATCTTTCAACGCGGGATCCCGAGCGCGTCTTTCTTGAAGTTATCAATGAGCCGATGGAGGAAGATGGCTACCGTTGGTTTGGCATCCAGGGTAAGCTCATTTCCGCTATTCGTTCGGGCGCACCCCAGCATACGATCATCGCGTCAGGCCATCGGTGGTCAGGCATTCCCGAGTTATTGTTTATGCTGCCTTATGCCGACCGTAACATTATCTACAACTTCCACTTCTACGAACCGATGGCATTCACCCATCAGGGCGCGACGTGGGCCGGCGCCAATTTGCCTTTTTATAAGAACATCCCTTATCCATCGAGTCCGGAGAAAGTAAGCAAAGTTCTCGAAACAATTCAGGATGAACCGGCGCGTTACAATCTTCTCCGCTATGGCGAAGAAGGCTGGAACGCCGCGCGCATTGACCGGGAAATTGGGGTGGCGGCAGCTTGGGCAGCAAAGTATCACGTCCTGCTTACTTGTAATGAATTCGGGACCTATCGCCCCTTTGCACCGCCTGCTGATCGCGCCCTTTGGATTCGGGATATGCGCAATGCGCTGGAAAAGTACGGCATCGGCTGGACCATGTGGGATTACGCGGGCGGCTTTGGCGTGGTCAAAAAGCAAAATGGTCACGCGACGCCTGATCCAGAGATCGTGAAGGCTCTGAGATTGGCCGGCACGAAGTAGTTGCAGCGCCACGATTGGAGGCCGGCTGCGCCGGGCTAGTAGCCCGACAGTGATGGAGGGCGCGCGGCGGGCTTACGCACAATGATTGAGTGGCCACTCAGCTTGGAGCCCTCCATAACTGTCGGGCTACTGCCCCGGCGACGCAAGCATCACTTCAGGCCCAACGCCTTCAAATAACCCTGGTTGATCCGACAGTTTGCAAACTTCATTCCCTCCAGATAATCGCTCAGCGCCTTTTCAACCTTCTCTTTCGGAGGCCGCTGTTTCCGCACTTCTTCGAAGGTCCTGCGTGGCCCTTCCGCGAAGTTAACAATCGCCTCCCATTCCGCCGGCAAGCCTATCGAAACGATTGAGGTCGTCGCGTCAAGTTTCTTGTAAGGCCAGAAGCACCAACCAATGCTATGCGCTTCGAGTAACGTCCGAAACGAGGCGATCCACTCATCGGTGTTTTCGCCGGATTCACCCATCCACACCGGGACGTTATGCTTGTCGCTAAAATCGAGGTAGTCCTGAATGGCCTTCTGATTCACATCCATCCAATACTTGTGAAAAGTGTAAGCCAGCTTATCATCAAACGGAGGGCCAAAAACTTTGAAGTTACCGTCCCACTGCGCACCGCCTAGAAAGATAATGTGGTTCCTGTCTACCTCTCGAATTCCGGCAACGATCTTGCGGTAGAGCGGTTCGAGCTTCGGGTTTAGTGAGGTGGTATCGAAATAATGTGCAATCGGTTCGTTGAGTAGATCGTATCCGATGACCGCGGGCTCGGCTCGATAACGGGCGGCAATCTTCCGCCATACCTTCACGGTCAGGTCCTGGCTCTCACTGCTTTCAAGGAGGAACGGATAACCCCAGCTATCATCGATATTGTCTCCGGTTTGGCCTCCAGGCGCTGCGTGCATATCCAGAATTACATAGAGGCTTTCTTCCCTGCACCAACTTACAACCTTATCCAATAACTCATAGCCGGGGCCTTCCACCTTTTGCGGATCACTATCCAGTACAAACAACCGATAGCTGAAAGGAACCCTCACTGAATTGAACCCTGATTGCTTAATGAACCTGATATCGTCTCGAGTAATATAGTTTTCACGAAAAGCTTTCCAGAACCGACGCGCCTCATCTTCACCTACCATTTCACTAATCACGGCATTAATCAGCCGCGGTGAATTAACGGTCTTGAATTTGAACATGTAACCCTCAGGCAGCAACCAATTGCCAAGGTTGATGCCCTTCAGGAGCAGCGGCTTGCCGTCAGGCGAGGCAAAATTCTTACCTCGGGTAGTGACAAACCTTGATTGTCCGTTGCTTGCTGTCGCGAGCGCCAGGCCCAAAAGAATAGCGGCAAGCAGAAATGCTTCCAGTTTTCTAAGTAGTTTCATATTTGAAAACATTCCACGTGGTGGTACAGCGTCAACACTTTGGAGTTGACGCTGACAGTTTAGAATTCGTGTTAAGATGCGCACTCGCAACTAACTCGTGATTATGTCCGAAGTGAGGTTTCAATGAAAACCAAAAAGAGAGCTTTGGCTCTCGTCTTCGTTACCCTTTTCTGCGTCTTATCAGCTGGCGCCACGAAGGCGCAGCAGCCAAAACCTGCCACGACTTCGAAGCCTACCATCGTGATCGTTCATGGAGCGTGGGGCGGTAGTTGGGCCTGGCGGAAAGTTGATGCGCTCCTGCGAGAAAAAGGGTTCAACGTCTACCGCCCGCAACTCACGGGTTTGGGTGAGCGCGTTCATCTGCGTAGACCCGACATCGGCTTAAGCACGCACATCGACGACGTGGTTAACACAATCCTCTATGAAGATCTGCACGACATTATTTTGATGGGCCACAGTTATGGTGGGATGGTTATTACCGGTGTCGCGGATTGCATACCGGATCGGATCAGCCAACTGATATATGTCGATGCGTTTGTCCCAAACGATGGTGAGAGCGTGATGAGTCTAATCGGCCCTCGCGGAGATTGGCTGAAACCGATGATCAAGGGCGATTACATTGTGCCGCCGTGGGTAAAACCGGATCAGCCACCACCACACGATGAGCCGCACCCCTTGAAAACATTTACTGAATCGCTCTCCCTGAAGAACAAGGCCGCGCTAAAGCTGCCCGCCACCTACATACTCACCGTCGAAGCAGGTAAGGAACCCAAAGACGACGACTTTTGGTCCCAGGCGCAACGTGCGAAGGACCGCGGTTGGCCCGTTCTACAACTGACAGCAGATCATAACGCTCAATGGTCGGCTCCTGAGGCGTTAGTAGAAATGCTCGCTCGCATTCGCTGAGCCACGCTCCAGGATGCGTTAAGAAAAGACCGGTGGACACTATCAACTTATCCAGGAGCGGTTCCGACACATTCTCTCGCTTCAGTAACGGCTTCGAGTTGTTCTTGATAAGCCTCGTAATTCTGTTTCTCGAGCTTGCCTGTATTCGCTGGTTCCCAGCTCACGTGCTTTATCTCACCTTCTTCACCAACGTCGTACTCCTGGCCTCTTTCCTGGGAATGTCCGTGGGGTGTTTGGCCGCCGGGGATCGACACAACTATCTAACCTGGACTCCGCTAGTGCTCATCGTTGCTTTAGCTGCCGCTCATGCCGTTGAGATCAGCAGCGGCTCATTCATCAAGTTTGTGGATGTAGGTCATCAGGCCTCGCCGCAGCAGGTTTTCTTCGGCACCGAGTATCACAGCCAGGACCTTTCGCGATATGCCATTCCGGTCGAGGTGCTTTGTGGCTTTTTCTTCATCGTCATCGCACTCGCGTTTATTGGTCCCGGCCAGAAATTGGGTCGAGCACTTAAACAGTGGCCCAACCGAGTGCAGGCGTACACCTTGAACATCATTGGCAGCATCGCCGGGATCGTTCTATTTGCCGCGTGTTCCTGGCTCGAGTTGTCTCCGTTATGGTGGTTCTTATTAGTCGCTGCGGGACTGGGCTATTTCTATTTCATCTCACCTCGGCATCCGAGAAGGCTACTGAGTTGGAATCTCGTCAACGCTTTGCTGCTGGTGCTGGTGGTTTGGTTGGCTGCCTTTGCGCCAGCCCCTGAGGACTATCAGGGACAGAGTCAGGCCCAGCAATTCTGGTCGCCTTATTACCGCCTCGACTTCAAGAAGGCTGAACTGTCTCTTTCAGTAAACCTGATCTATCACCAGCAGATGGTCTCGCGCAGCGAGAACTTTCCCGCCTACGCACTGCCGCACCTCTTAAATCGAGACGCCGGCAGACCCGCCTTTGCGGAAGTACTGATAATTGGTGCCGGTTCCGGAAATGATGTGAGCCGCGCGCTGGAGTGGGGAGCTCAACACGTCGACGCTGTTGAGATCGACCCGGCCATAAATCGACTCGGGCGGCAGTATCATCCCGACCATCCCTATCAGAACCCGCGCGTCGAGATTCACTTGGATGATGGACGAAATTTTCTGCGCTCCAGCAATCGGAAGTACGATTTGATCGTTTATGCGCTAGTCGACTCGCTGGTATTACACAGCGGTTACAGCAATATTCGCCTCGAGAGTTTTTTGTTCACCCGGCAGGCCTTTGAAGACGTACGCCGTCACCTCAAGCCTAACGGCAATTTCGTAATCTACAATTACTTTCGGCAGGGCTGGTTGGCGGCTCGTCTGCAAAAGGGTCTGGAAGAAGTATTTGGTGCGGGCAATCCATTGGTTTTAACGCTGCCGTACCGAAAAACTATCGAGCCCGACCGAGCGACCTTTGGAGACTTCACGGTTTTTTTTGCTGGGGCAACCGGCGAATTGCGTAATGCATTTGCCCGGCAACCTGACTATTGGCTCCGCGATGACGAGCCGCCAGGCCCGACCTCACCCAACGGTTTTCAGCAGTTTGGATCAAATGGTCCAGAAGTGAGCGCAACCGCGCAGCAGCTACCGGACCAGGGAACTACAGCGACGTCTCACTGGCTGCATTTTGGCTTAGCCGCCGTCTTGACCCCTGAAGGCGACACTCTGCGCACGACGACCGACGATTGGCCGTTTCTGTATCTGCGTAAGCCCATGATACCGACGCTGAACCTGCGCGGAATGCTGATCATGGGGGCTTCCGGTTTGCTGATGATCTTTCTGTTTCTTCGCCGGTTAAAAGAAACCTCCAATGCCATTGCTAATGATGGCTCAAGAGCGCGCGGCGAAGGGAACGCACTTAGCGTTCAGCTCTTCTTTCTCGGCGCGGGATTTATGCTGGTCGAAACCAAGGCGGTGGTCACGATGGCCCTGCTGTTTGGTAGTACCTGGGTCGTTAATTCTGTTGTGTTCTTTGCTGTGCTGGTGATGATCTTGTTGGCCAATCGCTGGACGCTCATGTCGCAACCGGAGCGTTTGTGGCCCTATTACACTGGCTTGCTAATAGCACTAATACTAAACACGGTTGTCCCACTCGATTTTTTTCTGGGAATGAACCGAACTACTCAGGTGATTGGCTCCTGCGTGTTGGTGTTCGCGCCAATCCTGTTCGCCGGAGTGATCTTTGCCGCCTCTTTCAAACGGACCGCCCATCCTGATCGCGCCTTCGGCATTAACATCGCAGGCGCGATGGTTGGCGGACTGGCCGAATACATGTCGATGCTCCTGGGGTTTCAGTATGTGATGCTGGTTGCGATTCTGTTCTACGTATTGTCGGCGGTCGGCTTGAGGCGTACAGAAATCCCAAGCTCGCGTGTTTCAAGCCCTCCATAACTGTCGGGCTACTGCCCCGGCGCAGGTTGCGCTTGTGTTCGCAAGTCTCGCATTCTCCCGTTGTCCAACTAAACTTGGGTTATGGCCCGGGGCAGTAGCCCGACAGTTATGGAGGGCTCCGCTACGTGCAACATCACTCAAGAGCCAATCGGAAATATGCAAGCGATCCCGGTTCAAGCCCCTATGAAAACGGAGCGGTGAACTTCAGGCAAACAGGCGACGGCACTTGAGCCACATGGCCGGTTGGACTAAGGCGACCTGTCTTCTGATCAATCTTGAACACGACAATGTTGTCAGATTTTTGATTCGCTACCAGCAAGAAGGCACCGGTGGGATCGATGGCAAAGTTTCGAGGTGTCATACCGCCGGTTGGTTCCTGGCCAACTGCTGTAAGACCACCTCGCCCGTCAATCTTGAAAAAGGCGATGCTGTCGTGGCCTCGGTTCGAACAATAAAGGAATCGACCGTCCGGGGAGACGTGAATGTCGGCACAAGTGTTCGTGCCCGTGAAACCCGCCGGCAGAGTGGTTAAAGTTTGCAGCTCTTTCAAACTTCCCTTCCTTCGATCGCGTGCGAAAGCAGTTACCGCCGAATCCAGTTCGTTAAGCACGAAGACGTATTCGCCGCTGGGATGGAAAGCCAGGTGGCGTGGACCCGATCCTGGCTTGACCTGCACCCAGGGCGGCTCAACCGGCAGCAACTTTCCGAGTCGCGCGTCGAACCGAAAAATCATAATTTTGTCCGTTCCCAGATCGCATGAGTATGCGAACCGGTTGGCTGGATCAAGCACGATACAGTGTGCATGCGGACCCTCCTGACGCTCACGGTTTACGCTCGATCCTTTGCCCTGCTTCATATCCGTAACCGCTCCCAACCTGCCGTCGCGCTGAACCGGGAAAACCGACACGTTGCCTCCGGTATAATTTGCTATCAAAACAAACCTGCCGCCGGCATCCACATCCAGATAACAGGGGTCACTACCCAAAGATGCTTGCTGATTCAACAGCCGCAGTTGTCCAGTCGTTTGATCAACAGCAAAGGCGCTGATGGCTCCGCTTTTTCTACCAGCGAACTCCTCGACTTCGTTGACGGCATACAGATAGCGGCGGCTGGGCGCGAGCGCAAGAAACGATGGGTTTATTACGCCGCTCGTGGTGGCGACGTGCTTCAACTCTCCCGAAGCGAGGTTCAACCGATACAGATATATCCCCTCACTCTTACCAGTAGTGTAGGTTCCAACGTAGACCAGCAGTTCCCCGATGCGTTTCGCACCCAGCACACGAGCAAAGGGAAGCCCAGGCAGTATCAATCCCAGCGACGCCAGGCCGGCAAATTGCAGAAATTCGCGCCGCGCAGACGCGCTGTCAGCTTCGTGGATCATGGGTTCGATTTTCTTCTCGATAAGACTGTCGCTTGCCGGTGAGACAAGGTAGATCTTGCTTCCGTGTCTCATCTATGCGTATGCGGCGGATTCTATTTCTCGAAAGCGATGTTGTCGACCACCACGGTCCCTTTCTCCAGTGTGCATTTATCGCAGTGCACCCCGACGGTAACGGATGTTAACTTCTTGAGGACATCCAGCTTGAAATCAAGTGGAACCGCCCATTCCGGTTGGTTAAATGAGTCGAGTTTGAGCTTGTACGTATTGAAACCTGAAGATACGCGAAAGCTCGCCATCGGATAACCGGACTCGAGATTGGTCCCCTGACCGCGCGTAATGAGCTCGAGTCGTATGTATTGGGCACCTTTGGTAAAGACTCGTAGGGTGATGAACTTATAACCGCTAACATCGTCAGGCACGAGTTTGCCGTCTTTCTCGGGGTGTCCAAACACCTCCATATTAACCCCCTCCCATTCGTTGGGTATGCGCATTTCGTAATCGAAAGCGGCGGCAGCATCTTCCGCCGTAACCCGCGCAAACGCAGGGGCGGGCGGATCCGCATTTTCCAAACCACGAAATTGAGGTGGGTTCGCTGAGTTCTGGGAATATCGATTCAACCGGATCATGCCGCCATGCGTGCTGATCGGCCGGCCCTTTTGTTCGTCTTGAAAGTCGGCATAGACGAGCTTGGAGGCGTCCGACTTGGCAGTCTTCGAAGCATCCTGAGCACCAACCGGTCCGACAAGAAGGGTTGAAACTGCCAGGCCCCGGGCGCAAAAAAACAATATCCTCTTCATGTACCCACCTCCGAAATTCAGGATCTAGCAAATTGAAACGCGCGCCAATGGACCAGGATGCGGCCACCGACTTGTTAGAAAGGGGTTCGGCAATTGCGCTCAGTAATCGCAGGGTGACGTCAACGCCGGCACGGGCGCCGGAACTGTATCTCGAAATTTGACGGACCTTCGTCGCAGAGCCGCCACCTTCGCTTCGACTTCTGCGGGCGCAAGTAAGTTCTTAGCCTCATGGAACACCCAATCGATGTCCTCCTGATAATGGCGTACGGCGCTGGATTTCGCTGCCGCATCTTTGATAAACCAAAGATTAAAATTAATCGACATCAACGATCGCGGATAATACTGGCCACTATGTTCAGCCAGAGGTTTGCCGTCGATGAAATAGTTTACCCTTCCGTCAGAGACCTGTGTTACGAGTGTATGCCACCCTGCAAAGCTTCCGCTGCTCGTGTTAAAGACGTTATCTTTTTTCCAATTGGGTTCCGGACTGAAGGTTCTCCAGGAAGTCACAAACAACGTAGGGCCAGTGTAGCCCCAGCCCCCATTCGGCAGATACTCGAAATCCAACTCGCTATAGTCAGGATCCCACGGCGCCTTCAATGGGCTGATAGTGTAGAAGCTCTCTACGAGTTGATCCCCGCTGGGGCCGTCTGTCGGCAGATCAACAAAACGGACACGAGCGGCATATGTGCCCTCCAGGTATTTGCGTTGATGGCAAATTTGTGTTTGATGGGTATTGGGCCCGGTCCCATCAGTGGAGGAGATCATGCGCAACAGGCGATTGCCGCGCCTGTCCCGGTCACTCGGAAATGACACGCCCTGGTTTCCCCAGGTTGCGCGTGGCACTCCCGGCCAACCCACTGCTGTACGAATGATCCAGCCGTGTCTGGCCACCTGTTTGACGTTCGAGTAATTAAAGTCGTCAAACAGTGTCCCGGAGGAAACGTGCGTGCCGAGAACCATCGATGAAACCGCCGGCTGCTTGCCTCTCAGCCGTCGTGTTTGTACGCGTGAAGTTGGAGATGACGCGATTGAAGCCGGAACCATAGTTACTATCATCAAGAGAAGAATGAGAGAGGCTTTGATCAAGTCTAGATCCTTTCAACCGCGAAGCGATTATGTAACACAGCAGTCAGGCAATACAGTCGTGAACCCGTGAATATACGCTGTCGATAATCATCTTTGCATCTGCCTCAAGCTTTGCTTCCGCGACCACGCGGATGATCGGTTCTGTATTTGAACCTCTTACAAGCAACCATCCGTTTGGCAAGCTCACTTTTACCCCGTCGCGCAGATCCATCGGATACGCGGCAAACTCATGGCGTATCATTCTAAGCACTGTAGAAATCTTGCCGGAGGGACAAACCAGCTTCTCTTTGATCATGCTGAACTGCGGTATATTACTCAATAAGTCAGTAATCGTCTGCCCGGTTTCGGCAAGCAAGTGTAAAACGAGAGCCATGCCAACCAGGCTGTCGCGTGCAAAATTGAGGCGCGGATAAATTACGCCGCCGTTGCCTTCTCCGCCAATGACAGCGCCTTGTTTCTGCATCTCTTCAGTGACGTTAACCTCGCCGATCTTCGAGAGAAACAGCGGGCAACCGAACCGGCTCGCCACCGCTTGTAGCGCTGACGTCGTTGATAGATTTGCCACGACCGGCCCGGGATTCTGGCCCAGAACATAGAGGGTCGCCAACACCAACGTCTGCTCCTCACCAATAGGCACGCCTTGATCCGAAACTATCGCCAGACGATCGGCGTCCATGTCCTGAGCAAAACCAATATCAGCCCGGTGTTCCTTGACCGCAGCACACAGGTCGCCCAGATTTTCGGCCACAGGTTCTGCCGGGCGAGGAAACAGTCCATTTGGTGTCACGTTAATCGAGATGACTTCCGCGCCCAAAGCTTCGAGCAGCTTGGGACCCACCAGCGAGCCTGCGCCATTGCAAGCATCAAGAAGCACCCGAGGCTTTTTCTTGCCAGACGCTAGTGGTCCGAGCACTTCGAGGATCTTTTGAATGTGCAGGTCTGTCGCTCCAGAAAGCTCCGCAACTTCTCTCATCTCCGCGCCTGCGACCCTCGTGTATTCACCCTGATGATAGATGTCCAGCAGTTCACGCGCTTGGCCCATATTCAGAAAAAAACCACTCCGACCAATGAACTTCAGCGCGTTCCACTCCGCAGGATTGTGACTTGCAGTAATTGCAATGCCGCCATGGGCGCGATAATGGCGCACCATCAGTTGAATCGTCGGTACGGGACACATACCGATATCGAGGATGCGGCAGCCACTTG
>JBDUAQ010000253.1:0-3993 GCA_040004575.1 bacterium | reverse complement strand
CTGATATCAACACCCAGTCCCACCGCCAGCAGAACTGAGAGCATTCCCAACGCCGAAGTGGCGAGAATCGAACCACGTTCACTCTTTTTGTTTTTTCTTGCTGCTAGTCTGTTCATCTCTTTTCCTCCTGCTCAAAGGCTTTCACTATTTGAAAGCCACGTTAATGCGGTTTTGAGGTTTGATTATGGTTTGACCGGTTCGGCGCTGAAATCGATTGGCATGATCCGCGCGACGGGAAGCGTTGGGTTGATCCGCGCAGCGTTGGCCGCAGGGCCCGCGGCAGACGTACCGCTGGATTCCGTTCCGCTCTTGGCTTTGGGATCAACAGTCGGGGTTGCGGCCGGCGCAACAGTCTTGGCAGGCTCCACACTCTTTGGTGTCTCAGCCGGCGCCTCATTGTTTTGACCGGTGATTGAAAAACCACTTCTTCCCTGGATCCCTTCACCCTTGGGCTCGAGTCCCAAAGGCGATCCGGTCTTCAAACCATCGATGCCCTTGAGCTGTGGCAGGTCGTCCCTGTTCATCGGCTTCACCAATTGCGCGGTGACGATGAAAATCAATTCAGTTTCGTTTTTCTGGAACGACTTGGAACGAAACAGCGAACCAAGCACCGGCACATCGCCCAGCACTGGAACTTTCGAGAGCGACTTAGTTTCAGTGTTGTCGAGCAATCCAGCCAGCGCGAATGACTGACCGTCGCGGAGTTCCACGCCCGTCTTGGCACGGCGCGTTCGCAGCGCGGGGATCAAGAACCCATCGAACTTCACGCCATTTGAGAAGTCGATAGTCGAAACCTCGGGCTCCAGTTCAAGTCTGATGTGGTCCTCATCGATGATCGTCGGCTTGAAGTTCAAGCGCACGCCGTATTCCTTGAACACCACCGTCACCGTACTTCTGTCTGAGCCGCCCTGGACGATGGGAATCGGGAATTCACCGCCGGCCAGAAAACTGGCTTGCTGGCCGTCCATTGCAATCAGATTGGGTTCCGCAAGCTCGCGGAGAGCTCCCTGCGTTTGCAGGGCCCGGATCATTGTCATCACATTGCCGCCCATCACGAAAAGGTTCAGGGCGCTTGAGAACTGCCCGGTAAGAACGCCGTTTACCACGCTACTCAACGAACTCGGGCCAGCTCCGCTGTTTGCGTAGACGCTGGAGCTGCCGCCCTGATAGGCGTAAGAGGTTCCGAGATCGCGCATTCTGTTTCTGCTTACCTCGGCGACTCGAACCTGAAGTTGAACCTGCGCCATGTTTTTTACCGGCGAGGCCAGCATGTTTACTGTCTTGAAACCGGCTGCCTGGACCACGCTGTCTACCTGAGCGGAGGTCTGCGGATTCGTAACGCTCCCCGAGATAACAACCGAACCATTCGCCTGGCTGAGACGAATGTCGTCTTTCGGAAACAGTGCGCGAATTTGCGAGTCGATCAATGAAAGGTTCGCGCGCACGTAGACGTCGAACACCAGATATTCACCACCGGACTGTTCCCAGGCGATGAAGTTCACCTGTCCGAATCCCTTGCCGTTTACCAGCACTTGATCGGGCGTAACCAGGACAGCCTCAGCGATCTCGGGATTGGAAACCGAGAAGCGGCCGACTGGCCTGTCGAAATTGATCACCCGCGACTGGCCCACGAGCACGTTGACCGCGATAGCCTCTTTGTTTTCCTTGAAGGATGCTTTGTAAGAGGTCGCCTGGGCGTAGCAGATGGAATAACTGGTAACGATCATCAATGACGCCAGCAACAAACTTACTCGGCGCGTGATAGGGAAACGGCTGTGCATGATCATGAGCTCCTTTTGGTAAACGGTGACCTAGTCCTGGTGATGGTGGTCTGCACTCATCACGGAAAATCTACATTGCGTTTCTTAGCGCCTTCGATCATTTCAACCGAGGCGCGTGGGGGCGCGGCAACAGGTTGAGGCGCTGCCTTTGGCTCGGGGTGATAAGATCGCGCTGGCTTGGCATTTGATTTCGGTTGCTCGCTCTTTAGTGATCCCGGATCGGGAACCGGCTGGGCGCGCTCGCCGCCAAGGAGTCCGCGCTTGTTGATTCCTTGAGTTTGCTCGTCGCCCTGATCGACCGAGTTGCGCATTACGAGCTGCAACTTGCCTTCACTCGCGGCCAGGGCCAGCTTTTCTGCCTGTTCGGGAGTAACCAGCAGAGTGATGGCCTTGACGCTGCTGGCTTCGCGCTCGCTCTGGGGCTTGTCGATGTTCTGGCCGTTTGCCAGGACCTTGATGTTTTGCAAAACGATTTTGGAAATCGGATCCTGCATTCCGGCTTTCTCTGCCGGATCGATAACGACAACCACATCCACGAGCGTCCCCGGCATGATGAACCCTGAAATGCCAACCACGTCGTCAACTTTTACCGTCATCGCTCGGTAGCCTTCCGGAATAACCGCCGACAATCCGCCCGCGGTTCCTTCAGGAGCCAAACGCGCTTCAGTAATCGGCTCGCGCGCGGCAATGTTCACCACCGCCACCCGACCGGTTAGCTTTTCGACGGATTGAAAGGCGCCGTCTGGCGTCGACTCCGCCGGAAATTGGACCACCATGAGCTGCTCGGGAATTATTTTTGTGCCGAGCGGAATCGCGACTTTGGCAACCGCCACCCGGTTGAGGTTCTTGGTGTAAGCCTGCGCACTCGACAGATAGCGAGTAACAGAAACTGCGGCGAGCAGTCCGAAGATCAGCGCGCCGGCTAAGACGATAAAGAAACGTTTGTTGCGCATGGTTACCTCTCCGTGTTTTCAGTTGTTCAGTAAGAGCGGGGCTGAAACGCTCGGGCTTCAGGTACGAAAGATAGCGACAGAAATGATGCTGCCCATTGTGATCGCAACGCCGTACGGAATCGTGTGTTTGCGGTCCAGCGGCACGGCAAACTTCGGCATCTGCCAGCCGGGTAGCATGCCCACAAATATCTGCAAAACGCGATGCATGGTGGAGATCAATATTCCCGCGCGAACGATCGAAACGATCGCGAGTAGTCCTCCAGTTAAGATCACAACGACGAAAGTAGGCAGAACCAGAGGTGCACCCGTAACCGCACCAATTGCGGCAAAGAGCTTTACATCACCGGCGCCCATCGCGCCAAAGATGTGCAACGTGAACATCAAGACGAAGGCGAGTGCACAACCGCCAATGCTCGCAGCCACGCCAGGCAAACCTGCAAATATCGCGTTTATGGCAATGCCCGCAGCAAGGGTCGCGAGTACAAACGCATTCGGAATGCGTCGATAGCGAACATCGTAATAACCAATGATGATCGCCAGTGGTATCAGCAGAGATATGTTGACAAGCGTTTCAGTCATTTCAATATAAGTTTTATCCGGCGACTCGACTCACTAGTTGGTTGAGCCTGTTGCCAATCGCATCACCCAGCGCAGTGAATGCCGCCACGACTGCAATTGCCACGAGGGCCGCAGCAACTGCGTATTCAGAAAGCTCGAGGCCCGTTTCATCGAGAAATAAATTTTTCATCCCTTGTCTGAACATCGTGTGTAGTCCAATGATTACCGCCAGTTTCTATGTTGGCGGGGATTGAAAATCTCAGCCTGCAAAAGCTCGATTCAGATCACTTGGAGATGGTGGTACCAAGACTGGTGATCTTGTCGCTGATGGCCGTTCCGAGGGCCGTAAAAGCAGCAACGACGGCGATCGCAACCAAAGCTGCGGCAACTGCATATTCCGACAACTCAAGGCCTGTCTCGTCTAAGAGAAATCTTTTCACGTTCGTAACCTCCACCTGTTTGGTCAGTTTTGACTTTAATTTGATCCGCTTATCACAACCGACGTTCAAATGGGCCCTGGCGCGCTTTACCTGATTGAACTCCAACTAAAGCGCGCCGGGCCATTTGTCTCGCGTTGGACTACTTGGAAATGGTAGTGCCAAGCGTTGTGATTTTGCCGCTAATCGCGGTGCCAAGGGCCGTGAACGCGCCGACGACTGCGATCGCAACCAAAGCTGCGGCAACTGCGTATTCCGACAACT
>JBDUAQ010000252.1:0-3993 GCA_040004575.1 bacterium | reverse complement strand
TTTGGCAACCAACCCGATGCTGACTTGTTGACTCTGCATGATGCGCTCGAGCGGCTGGCGGAGATCGATCCGGACCAGGCTCGCCTGGTCGAATTAAGGTTCTTCGGCGGGCTGACTATCGAAGAGACGGCGGAAGTGATGCAGGTTTCGCATGCGACGGTAGAACGCGAGTGGAAAGTCGCCAGGGCCTGGCTCAAACGTGAGTTAACCAAAACTACACCACTTTCCTGAGGGACTTTCAGGTCAGACTTCGCGTTACAGATGGGCAATTTTCACGCACCGTAAGGCAAGACCCGCAGTTAACAATCATGATTAGGGACGAGCGTTGGCAACGCATCAAAGAAATCTTCACCTCCGTGCATTCGAGTGCGCCAGCAGAGCGCGCCGGTCTTCTCGACGAAGCCTGTCGCGGCGATAAATTCATTCGCAGCGAGGTTGAGTCGTTGCTGGCCGCGGACGCAACCAACGACGACTTTCTCAATGCGCCGGCCTATGAATTTGCGGCGGGAATGCTGGCGGAAGAGGAAGCGGGCCTGGCCGTTGGCCAGGACATCGGTCGTTACCAAATACTGGGCGTGTTGGGCGAGGGCGGCATGGGAAAAGTCTATCTCGCCCTGAACATCAGTCTCGGCAAGAAGGTCGCGCTCAAATTTCTGCCGCCCGAATTTGCTCGCGACACCAACCGCGTGCAGCGTTTCGAGCGGGAAGCTCGTTTTGCATCTGCGCCCGATCACCCAAACGTCTGCGTCGTACATGAAATTGGCCAAACCGACGACGGCTCGCACTTCATCGCCATGGAGTACGTCGACGGAATGAGCTTGCGCGAGCGTCTGAGGCTCAAGAGGTTGACGCTGAAGGAGGCGCTGGACGTCGCTCTACAAGTCGCCTGGGCCCTCAGGGCAGCGCACGCCGTCTCAGTAGTGCATCGCGATATCAAGCCCGAAAATATAATGTTGAGCAAAGGTGGTTATGTGAAAGTCCTGGACTTTGGCATTGCCAAGCTCAACTCGCAACCGCGCTCGGCGCGCGAGCAGCGCGAAGTATCTACCATGGCGCAGTTGCGTACTGCACCCGGCATGCGCATTGGCACCGTGAAATACATGTCGCCAGAGCAACTGCGCGAACAGCCGGTGGATCCTCGCAGCGACATTTGGAGTTTGGGTGTGGTGCTTTACGAGATGGTTACCGGCGTCACACCCTTTGAAGCACCAACTCCGAACGATATCATCGCCCTGGTCCTGAACAAACAACCACCCGAATTTGCCTTCGGTGCTGAAGTTCCAGGCGAATTCCAGGCAGTGATCAGAAGAGCGCTCACCAAAGATCTCGCTGGTCGATACCAATCCGTCAACGATCTTGCGGCGGATTTGAGGAATCTGCGTCGCGAGTTGCGACGCTTGAGCGAGTTGCATGCTGCCGCAGCCTCAGAACTATTGACGCAGCCAACCTTGAATCTTGATCCCGTCAATAGCAAAGAACAAACCGTACCTGTAAACAGAAACGGTTCAATCTTCTTTCGCATAAAGTCGCAGGCGGTATTAACGGCCGACTTCCTTCTCAGCGAAATCCGGGAACATAAGAAGACGGTTATCTTCAGTGGAGCCACCGCCATGCTGCTGTTGCTTTTTCTCGCTCCGAAAATGGCGCCTCGGGTCAGCCGGTTTTTTCACTTGACTAACGAGAACCAGCAATCGACGTCGTCTTTGCAGGTGATGAAAATCACGCCGCTGACGAACTCGGGCAACTCGGTCTGCGCCGCAATTTCACCCGATGGCAAATTGTTCGCTCACGCTGAAGAAAAAGACGGAATGCAGCAGCTTCTAGTTACCGGCATAGTCACCCACGGCACTTCGATTGTGGTTCCTGCCGCTCCTGTCCACTACCGCAGTGTCACTTTTTCACGTGACGGCAATTACCTCTACTTCACGCGGATTGAGAAGAATGATGCCGGCATCCTTTATCAACTGGCTTTACCCGGGAGCGCACCGAGAAAAATAAAGGAGGGTGTGGACAGTCCAATCACCTTTTCTCCAAGCGGCGACAGATTCTCGTGGGTGCGTTTCAATAGAGCCGGCGGTGAATACTCTTTGATGCTTGCCAACGTCGATGGATCTGAGGAACGAACAATTGCAAACAGGCGAGACGGAAACAGACTTTCGCTAGGCGGTCCGGCATGGTCGCCTGATGGAAAGATAATCGTCTGTGGAGCAGGTTGGTGGGATAAAGGTTATCGGATGAATTTGATCCAGGTAGACGTTGAAGCTGGACGCGAAAAAGCGCTCGGCGGGTCACACTGGTTTTCGATTCAACAGGTCGCCTGGGAGGATAAGGCTTCCTTAATACTGAGCCTAAAAGAACAGCCTTTGAGCCCTACTCAATTGTGGCGAATCTCGTACCCGCAAGGTGAACTCACGCGCATCACCAACGACCGGACTTATTATGATGGGGTTGGGCTCTCAAGCGATGGGAAAACGATCGTGTCTGTGCAAAGTCATAGGGCCGCGCAAATATGGGTGGCGCCGGATGGCGATTCCCTGCGCGCCAAGTCAATCGTCTCAACCGTGGGACTCAGTTATGGTCTTAGCTGGACAAACAAAGGGAAGCTTGTCTTTTCATCGATGGCCCAGGACAGGCTCAACATATCGCTGATCGATCCCGATGGCGGCAATCAAATACAACTCACTGTCAATGGCGGCGACAACTACACGCCGGCTGCTTCACCGGACGGTCACTTTATTGTTTTCGCGTCTAATCGCACTGGGAGTTTCAACATCTGGCGGATGAACGCCGACGACGGCAGCGACCTCAAGCAGTTGACATTCAGCGATGGCAACTCTTATCCATCCTTTTTACCGGATGGCCAATCGCTTGTTTATGACAATCAAGACAGCGCCAAGCCCACCGTATGGAGACTGCCGATCGAAGGGGGAGAGCCAGTGAAGCTGACTGACCAGTACGCCCGGATGCCAGTTGTTTCACCCGACAATCAATTCATCGCCTGTCGCTATTACGTCGAGGAAGGTTTGCGCGGAATCGCCATCCTACCCGTTCAGGGTGGGGCGCCGATTAAGCTCTTACCGATTCCGGTTATGGATTGGCAACGAGTTCAGTGGCTTGCTAATGGCCGTGCGTTGTCGTACCTCAAGACTGTCAACGGCACCTCCAACCTTTGGAGTTATGACCTTGACAGCGGATCAGCCAAACAGCTTACAGATTTCAAAGAAGAGAGAATCTTTTCTTACTCATGGTCGCCCGACTACAAGTTACTCGCCTGTGAGCGCGGGCTTGAGGTCCGCGATGTGACTATGATCAGGCTCCCAAAGTAGTGGAGGTTGCACAATCTTCGTCGCCGATCCGCGCACAGGCCTAGCGCCTGGGGACAGCCGCGAGCAAGTGAGCCTTTCAGAATTCCAGATCTCTCTGACTAATTCGGCAAGTTAAAGTTGTCGGTTCTTTGGATCACATCCAGGCGGGTCATCGCCTGCCACCTCTTTACTCATCTCGTCAGCTCTCTGAATTAAATCATTGAGAGAAGCAATATCTGCGGCATTCACTCCCGGAATGTTTCCGAGAATATCTCTTACCTTTTCGAGAGCTTGTAATAGCCTCCAATCTACTTGACACAGCTTCCCGTTAATAGTCTTTTGACCTGCATTGATCGCTTCCTGGGTTGGCATGTTAATTCCTCCTGAGGACTAAGGTTGATAGTTTATTCGTTGCCGTGGATTAACTGTTCGGCAAGGAAAGAATTGGTCTTTGTTGGGCGCGACTTATATAGGAGCAGCAACTGGGTGTCAATATTACTGAGGCCAAGTCATATCCTGGCAAAGTTAGACATCCGCTGTTTGTATCCGCGCGCCTACGATACTAACGCGCGAACTGCAGCCAAATTCCCTCAGCCAAATTTTGTTAAGTCACGTGAGGTCCTGAAGGTTCGCACAAAACCAAAACGGCAACCCGGGGGCGTTGGGTTGCCGTTCTGGTTTCTAACAA
>JBDUAQ010000077.1:0-13611 GCA_040004575.1 bacterium | reverse complement strand
CCATAACCTCCATCTTCTTGCGGCGCGAACGCAAAAATGCATTTGTTCCAGCCAAGCTGTTCGTGTTAAGTTTTCCACTCAATTTGGAAGACTCTGCCGCCGCACTGTTTCAGGTGATCCTTGCAGAAGTTTAGAGACGAAGCGAATCTTCCTTGAAAGCCCGATAGTTTGAGTAAGTTGATAAGCATTTACTCCCCGATCTTTGGTTAGCCCGGTCTAATCAGGATTGCTCTCTCAAACGCTGCAAGCAAGCCGATGCTGCGCCCGGATACCGCAATGAGTTAGCCCCACAAGACCGGAGGAATTACCATGTCTACCTTGCCATCGCCTTTGGCCCTCGTTCGATATGCCAAAGTAATCTCGCGCGTTAGCCTTCTCGTAGCCTGTTTCCTGTTCCTGTTACTGATTGGTACAACAGCAACCACTAGGGCCCAGTCGTTTTCGACACCTACAAGCTATGTTATTGGCAGCAACCCCAATTCCGTGTCGGCCGGCGATTTCAACGGGGACAGCAAGCCTGATTTGGCCACGGCGAATTTTCAAAGCGACAGCGTTAGCGTGTTGATCAACAACGGTAACGGCACCTTTGCGACGGCGGTTAACTATCCGACTGACCTGCACCCGCAGAGTGTGACCACCGGCGACTTTAATGGCGATGGCAAGCGGGATCTGGCTGTAGGGAACTTTGATGGTGGAACAGGTACAGGCAACATCAGCATTCTGCTGGGAAACGGCAACGGCACTTTCCAGTCAGCGGTAAACTTTGTAGCCCTTCACCCCGACAGTCTAATCGCCAGCGATCTAAATAACGACGGGAAACTGGATTTGCTGGCGGCTAATTGGACCAACGGCTTTAGCGTGTTACTCGGAAACGGCAACGGCACCTTCGGCGTGGCCACGACTTATCCGGCGGGTTCGCAACCACAAAAGATCGCACTGGCTGACTTCAATGGTGACGGGAAAGCTGACGTGGCGGCTCCAAGTGCCCTGGATAATACTGTCAACATTCTGCTTGGCAACGGTGACGGCACCTTCCAGGCCCCCACAGGTTTCTCAAGTCCGGGAGCAAATAGCGTTGCCGCGGGGGATTTGAATGGCGATGGAAACCAGGACCTGGTGATCGCGGGCAGTGGGATGAGAGTGGCCCTGGGAAACGGAAACGGTACCTTTCAAACGCCCGTGAATTATCCTGGCGGCGATAGTCCACCCGTAATTGGAGACTTTAATGGTGATGGCAAGTTGGACGTAGCGATGGGTGACTTCTATGGCGGCACCGTGCTTGTCAAACGCGGCAATGGCGACGGCACCTTGCAGTCTCCGCTCACATTTCCTGCCAAGCCAAATCCCGCAAACTTAACCGTTAGTGATTTGGATGCCGACGGTAAGCCCGACCTTGCGATTGCGAGTAACGGAACAGGCCGGGCTAACATTTTGCTCAATTCTCCATCAGTGCACGGCGTAGCGATCAATGGGGTGGCCGGAGCGCTGCTAATTAATGTGCTGGTCGGCACGTTTTTTGATTACGATGCCACGAAGACTGCAGGAACCTTTACGGCCACTGTCGACTGGGGCGACCCCACAGTTCCGACCGGCGCCACTGTGTCTGCCAACGGGAGTGGGGCGTTCAACGTAAACGGCACCCATACCTACGCCAAGGAAGGCACCTATCACTTTGTCGTTCGGATTGCCGATATGAGCGGCAACTTTGCCTCGGCGACGGGTACTGCAACAGTTGCTGATGCCCCGTTGACTGCCACTGGCAAGACTATCAGCGCCGTTCGTGGCGCAGCTTTTACAGGCGTTGTCGCGAATTTCATAGATGCTGATCCTACAGGCAACGTCGCCGAATTCTCGGCGAATATTGGTTGGGGTGACGGCGCTAATTCTGTCGGCACAATCAGCAACGATGGAAGCGGTGGCTTCAATATATCTGGCAGCCATACCTATACCAGTTCCGGATCGTTTCCAATCGTAGTCATGATTCAGGATGTCGGCGGCAGCAGCGCGACTGCCAACGGTACCGCGAATGTCAGTGCTCCAGCTATTCAATTCAGCCTTTCCAATTACAGCGTCAACGAAAGTGGCGGCAGCGTCCAAGTTACAGTGGCTCGCATCGGCGACACGACTGGCACGGCGAGTGTTGACTACGCAACCATAGATCAAGGCAGCCCAACATCGTGCGCAACGGTCAATGGCAAAGCCTCTACAAAATGCGACTTCACTACGGCGCTCGGCTCCTTACGATTCGGTGCAGGGGAGGCTTCAAAGACTTTCACCGTCCTCATTGCCCAGGACAATTTTGTGGAGGGACCGGAAACGATCGGCCTAACACTTTCCAACGTGACTGGCGACGGTATTCTCGGCTCGCCCTCAACGGCGACGTTGACGATTAACGACGATGCGACTGAGCCGCCGGGCAACCCAATCGATGACTCAGGCAGTTTTGTGCGTCAGCACTACCGCGATTTTCTCAACCGCGAAGCCGATACCAGCGGCTTGAACTTCTGGACCGGTGAAATCGAAAACTGCACACCGAAACCTCAATGCACAGAGATCAAACGCATCAACGTGTCGGCCGCGTTCTTTCTGTCGATTGAGTTTCAGGAGACGGGCTACCTGGTCTACCGGATTTACAAGTCCGGCTTCGGCAACCTTTCCGGTAAGCCCGTGCCGGTTGTTCTCAACAACTTTCTGCGCGACACGCAGGAGATCGGCCGCGGCGTGGTGGTAAACGCGACAGGCTGGGAACAAGTCCTGGAAAACAATAAGCAGGCGTATGCACTCTCCTTCGTCGCGCGGCCGGAGTTTCTCGCGGCGTATCCCAATACGCTGACCGCTGATCAGGTAGTAACCCAGCTGGACACGAATGCCGGCGGAGTGTTGTCAGCGGCGGAGAAAGCGAACCTGGTGGCGGTGTTGGGTGCGACACCAGCTGATGTTACGAAACGAGCGTCGGTGTTGCGCTCGGTGGCGGAAGACGCTGACTTGAAGAGCGCGGAGTTTAATAAAGCATTTGTGTTGATGCAGTACTTCGGTTACCTGCGTCGCAATCCGAACGACGCGCCTGAACCGGGCTTGAATTTCGACGGCTACAACTTCTGGCTTAACAAGCTCAACCAATTCAACGGCAACTTCATCAACGCCGAGATGGTCAAAGCCTTCATCGTCTCCGGCGAGTATCGCCAACGCTTCGGCCCGTAACAATCACCTTTCGTCCCCAAAAACTCTTGCGGAGCCGTCCATAACCGCCCCACCCCACGCGGGATGCCCGCGTGGGGGCCCCGGTGTCGGGCTACTGCCCCGGGCTATGACGCAAGCTCATTGAGCGACGAGAGCCGGCGATACCTCGACAATGTACGCGCAACGTGCGCCGGGGCAGTAGCCCGTAGGACGGACTTTCCAGTTTGTCCTTGCGTCGTAGTCAGACGCAACGCGCGCCGGGGCAGTAGCCCGACAGTAATGGAGGGCTCCTTTCTCCCTTAGCTGCTGGCGCGCGGATTCGTTAATTTGGTCCATATGAAAGAATTCTTGCCCAAACCTACATCGGGCGAAAGCGGCCGGAGCTTTCCCGGAGCTATCACTCGAAGTTAGAATAGACGCAAGTGAAGGTATCAGCCCGGAGTTTAAAGATGTCCCCAGTTGAAGCGTGAGGTGAATCTTATGAAATGGCGGGTTCTGTTGGAGAATGATCCGGAAACTGGTGACTTGGCCGTGTGGTGTCCCGAACTGCCGGGTTGTGCTTCTGCTGGCGAGACTGAGGACGAAGCGTTAAAAAATATTCGGGAGGCTATCGAGTTATATCTTCAAGCGGATCCGTTTGATGTGCCGGATGACGCAGTCATGCGCGAGGTAATGGTCTGATGGGTGAGCCCCGGGGTCCCCACGCGGGCAGCCCGCGTGGGGTGGCAGAGCATTCGTCGCCTGACGGCGCGCGAATTGGAACGCCTGCTGAAGGATTATGGTTTCGAATTAATTTCGCAAAAGGGCAGCCATCGCAAGTGGCGCCACTTGTCAAAACGACTACAGGTAATTGTGCCCGAACATCGCGGCCGAACCTTGCCGCTGGGCACACTGCGCGCAATTCTCAAGGGGGCAGAAATTCCCGACTCAGGATGGATACAGTAGCTCAGCCTCGTGAGCATTCCTCATCAGGTTTCACTGGTCACTTGCGTCTGCTCGCTCCCTATTCACTATTTACGATTTACCATTTACTAGTTTGGCTTATTTGTGCCTGACCTATCTCGGGCAACCTTGGACACAGCGCCGATGCGCTTGATTCGCCGCCCGCTCACAACGAGCGCGGTCTCTTCCAGTCCGACCGTGACAGGCACGTATCGCAGCCTTGTGGGCTCGCTCGCAGTCCTTGACACAGCGCTTGTGCGCCCGCTGTCTCTCATGATTGGGAGGTTGCGGCGGCCGCGGTTTCGCAGGGTGAGGCTTCGGTGGCTTCACCTTTGGCTCCGGCTTGATCGGCCTGTCGTGTCTTTCCCGCGGTGGCACGATCTCATGTCGCTCCGCAGGCGGGCCCGCCTTGCCGGCTCCCTTTCCTTTACCCTGCGCAGTTGCTACCGAGGCGCCGGCCAGCAGCAATATTGCTCCCAGCAATACTGACGCAGCGGCTCGGTTTAGTCCGTTGAAGTTCCAAATCATACAGATACCCCCTCTTAGCTAAATCGACATTCTTCCAGATTCAGTGTGTTTCAAGCAGATGACCTGGAATCAATTCGCCTGGTAGCAACGACAGCAAGGAGCGTTCCGCCTTTCGTGTAGGACAGACTTTCCAGCCTGTCCCTGAGCCCAGGTCCGTACCAGCCCGCGGCGTAGGACAGACATTCTTGTCTGTCCTTGCTGGTTGCTAATTGCTTATTCGGGTGTTAGTCCGCGCGTAAGCAAGCGCCACGCGCCGGGGCAGTAGCTCGACTCCGGGGTCCCCGGTCGGGCATCTCGGTTGGGGTGGGGCGGTTATGGAGGGCTCGGTCAGTTGCGGCTTCGCCGCCGCACAGTGCGGAAAGGCTTCGCCTTTCCGGAAGGCGGCATTATTTTGTGAGGCTCCGCCTCATGAATCGGAGGCGTAGCCTCAAATTTGGAGGAGAACCCAACGGTAAGGCAGAGCCTTACCGCACTGTGCGGCGGCAGAGCCGCAACGCGCCCAATCCAGGTTCACACGCAACTCTCCCCACTTCACGCTCCGGCTGATTGCTGACTGCCGATTACTGATTGCTACAACCACCCGCTCAAATCAAGCTCATCAGAAAACCTTCCACGCCGGGGCAGTAGCCCGACAGTTATGGAGGGCTCATTCTGCGGGCTCACGCTACTGGCCACTGATCACCGACCACTGATTGCTGATTGCTTACTCTTCACTTTTCACCGGAGGACCCCATGACCTATCACTACTACAAAGACTCCAAAGGCGAATGGCGTTGGCGACTAAAGTCGTCAAACGGTCGCATTCTCGGAGACTCAGGCGAAAGCTATAAGAACGAGCAGGAGTGCCTCGACGACATCGAACGCGTCAAAGCCACCGCCACCGCCAAAGTCGTAAAAGACTAAACCCGCCGTGGCAGTAGCCCGACAGTTATGGAGGGCTCCTTTCCCTGTACAAACCCGAAAGCCCTCGGTCTCACGGAATTCCTTTTCGTAGTGGTGCGTGGTCCTATTCGTCCAAGCTAAAGCTTATCGGACATCTTCTGACTTACGTGCGCGTCCTTGAGGATGGTGTTGTCGGGATCGATGTTCACCGCGGTGGGGACGTCGTTTAGTTTCAGCTCTTCAACCGTCTGTTTGCCGGTTGGCTTAAAGACGAGACGGCGTTTGCCGCTGGCGGTCAGGATGTCGACGGGCACGGCGTTGGGGAAGGCGGGTTCGGGTTGCAGTTGTTTGAGGAGGAGTCTCACCTTACTTGTCTTGTCGTTCCAGACCCAGGATAGTTCGTAACTCGGGTGGCCGGCGCCGTAAATCCAGCGCGCAAAAAACTCCTTCAAGTCCCGGCCCGACGCTTTCTCGAGAGCGGCACGCAAGTCTTCGCTCGTTGCTGTCACGCTCTGATGCGCCGCGTAGTAGATGCGAATCCCGCGAAAGAATTGCGCGTCTCCCAGCTCGGAGCGAAGCATATGCAAGACCCAGGCGCCTTTCTGGTAGTTGTTGGCATTCAGCAGCTTGAATAGATCTTCAGTTTCGGTATCGTGAATCGGTGTACGCGTCTTTTTCTCGTAGTTGAAATAAGTGTCAGCCTCCTGCTTCATGTAGTGTTGAAAGGCCGGCTCGCTTTCGTAACGCTGGATGAAGAGTCCGGCGAAATAGTCAGCAAAGCCCTCGCTCAACCACAGATCGGACCAGGTCGACTCGGTAACTGAATCACCAAACCACTGGTGCGCGATCTCATGCGCGATTACATTCCTCAGCCCTTCACGAATCTTGAAGACATCGCTTAGCGGAACTCCTGGTCGCGCGTCTAGCAAGTTGTTTGCGAAAACGATGGCGCTGGAATTCTCCATGCCGCCGAAGCGTGTGGCGCCGATTATTAAGGCGAGTTTTTCGTAAGGATAGGGCGCGACAGTGTGACTGAAAAACTTCAACGAAGGTGCGGCTGGAACAAAACCCTGTAGCGCGTAAGATCGATCGGGCTGCGGAACATAATAGGCGAGGGGAGTCACTTCTGAAGGAGACTCGATGCGAGCGAAATCGCCGACCGCGATAATCATGCAGTAAGGCGGAATTGGGACCGCCTCGGTGTACGTCCAGGTTCGTGTCTTATTCGAAGAGTCTTCAACGCGATCCAGTTTGCCATTCGCAACAACCAGATCGTGCGCCGGGGCAGTAATCGAAAAAGTAATCGTCGCTTTAGCCGATGGATGATCCAGACAGGGAATCCAATGATGCACGCGGTTGGGCCAGTTGTCCCCGACCGCCGCTGGCTGGCCAGCCTTGTCGGCTGTCAGAATTAATCCATCCCTGGGCTTGCCATGGTAGGAAACTGTAACCACGAGTGCCGTGTTTCGGCGCGCTCGCTGCGCTAGTTTGACGTTGAGCAGCCCGTTGGTGCGTGTGTACTGTGCGACTTGATTGTTGACGGTGACCGCGTCAACGGCCAGCTCGCCGAAATCCAAATCGATCTGCGAGAGCGAATCCTTGAGAGAAACGACAGTTATCTCTGCCTGGGCGCTCGTGATCTCAGTTAGGCTGTCGTTAAAGGTGAGTGACACGTTGTAGTGGGTTGGCTTCCACGCATCGATGAGACGTTCGGTGCGCGCTGCGAACGACTGGGTAACAAAGCCGAGGAGTAGACACAAAGTCAGAACCCCGACGAGTCGGGGTAGCGACCGGGTCTTGTCGATATCTTGGCCTTGAGTGATCATGTCACCTCCGCCCGGTCGCTACCGCTCCCGGTTCTGACAGATTACCGAATTCCCAACAGCAAGAGCGCCGAGCGATCAGATACATGTCGCGTCTCTGCCTGCTCCCACTCGCGGTACGCACCGAGTTCGTCTTCA
Source organism: bacterium (assembly GCA_040004575.1). Taxonomy (GTDB): domain Bacteria; phylum Acidobacteriota; class Blastocatellia; order Pyrinomonadales; family Pyrinomonadaceae; genus PSRF01. Next base: position 6,118 of record JBDUAQ010000077.1, on the reverse strand, counting down.
GTAACTGGTCGATTGCCGAGTCGGGCCGCCGGAGTTCGCTCGAAAGCACGGTCCGTCAGTGCCATATGCGCCTTGCGGACGTGCAACGAACCAGGTTGTGCCAGGGCGGCTTCGGCAGCCTCAGCGCTTGGAAAAAACTCGTCGTAAGCCAGCAGATGCCAAACTGTTTCTGAACCTTCACCTTCGATGGCCAAAATACGAAGCAAGCCAAGGCCGCTTTCAAGTTGGAAAATGAGATCGTCACCTGGCGCGAATTGATGTGGCATGGTCAACGTAAGGGTAGCATGATTTGTTAGTCAGTTTGAGCCGAATCCTTAGGAACGAATTCCCGACTCTGTGCAACCTTTGTGTCCTCTGTGTCTTAGTGGTGGAGATGCTTAAAGGGACTCACCACGGAGGCACAGAGAACACAGAGGTCACACAGAGAAATTGAACTCACGTAAACATCAATGTCTCGAGTTCCCAAATAAATTGCAAATCACTAACTCGAAATCTAGAATCGCGCCAATCGCATGAGCTTTGATTCCAATAAAGACTACTACGAAATCCTGGGCGCCAACGAGCACACGACGCCGCGTGATCTCGAACGACTCTACAAACGCATGGCAGCGCGCCGTCATCCCGATCGTGGCGGCAGCGATGAAGAGATGAAGTCTCTGAACGAGGCTTACGGCGTGCTGCGAAATAGTGAGACGCGAGAGGAGTATGATGCGCAACGCGTGAAGCCCACGCTTGGTTTTGTTCCAGTATCATCGCCGGCGGCGCCCGATGTTGGACTGTTGGGACAGGGATTGAGCACGTTCTTCTGTCTTCTAATCGGATTGTTCCTGCTGTTCCTGGTTCGAATTCAATGGATCCGGTTCTTGTGGCCCCTGGCACTTCTCGCTGTGTTCATCATCCTGTTTGGAATCATGATGGCGCGTAGCGCGATGCGTGCTTTTAATGCTTCGCTACCGGTTTCCAATCCGTTTCGCCGCTACACGCGCGTACAGGAAGCGTTGTTTTGGAGCGTCGTCTTAGCCAGCGCCTATGGACTCTACCTTTTGCTGACCGCCGTGTGAGAAGCTGTCGACATGAGAATTTCAGGACTAGAGCTTTTGTTTCTCGAGGTTAACAGCATCGAGGAGTCGCTTGCTTTCTATAATGGCGTACTCGGTTTTGATATCAGCAAACATAGTCTCGATTCCGAACCGCCGATGGCCACGTTGCAAGCGGGCGCTTTGAAGCTAACGCTCGCGCAGCATTTGGAGACGATGTTGAAACGAGGCCGGGGCGTTAGTTTTTTTCTCGGCGTCGACGACGTGGACGAATACTACCAGCAGCTAAAGAAACGTGGCGCGGAAGTTTGGCCGCCGGCGGATGAGGGTTGGGGCGGCCGCTTCATCACTTTGGAGGACCCCGACAAGTATCGGTTGTTCTTTGTCGAGTGGTCGGAGAGAGGGCCGGGCGGTAGACCCGAAGAAGGGGAGACTGCGGCGATAATTTGATAGCAGGATTGGAGGAACGTGGAAGGACAGCACCTCGAAAATTTGTTTCGCCGGTATAAGGGGAAACTCGTCACTGTAAGGAGTATTACCGGTAGCGTGTACAAGGGTCAGGTTGGAGAAATCACGAACGATTACGTCTTGGTCACCGACAGCGAATCAGGGCGCGAAACGCAGGTCTTCGTGATCTACCGGGCGATCGAGTCGATCGTGGTCAGCGAAACGCCGAGTTGAACTCGCCCGTCGCTGGTACTGATGCAGTTTGACGAAGCTAACGATGATCGAAGTCCCGCAATCACGTCCGCTGTGGCATGAAGTCAGTACCACACCGCGGTAGCGGGTGGGTCTTTCGATTGTTGGTGTCGACGAAAGATTTCAAAATAGTGTTCCGGCCAGTCAATCGGAAATCGCAAGTCAGAAATGGAAAGACCCACCCGCTACCGCGGTGTGGTACTGACCTCATGCCACTACGCGGATGCTAAACTAAACTGCATCACTACCCCGTCGCTACTGTCCTCGCCAATACCCGATATCTCTGTTAAGCTGTGTTTCATCGGTGGCACGCACGCCTATCGCTGCTTCTAACACTGATCTGGAGTTGGCACCGTCTTATGCACTACGTCGAAAACCCGCCGAACCCGTGGCTCCTACATTCAGTCGAGTGGCTGGGTGAACCGCCCGAAGCAAAGCTCGAAGTCTTCGAAGAGACGCAAACACGGCAAATAATTACGCACAACGACAGCCCGGACGTCGGCTTCGACTACACGGTGAACTGTTATCGCGGCTGCATTCATGGTTGCACCTATTGCTTTAGCAGGCCGACGCATGAATACCTCGGCTACGGCGCGGGCACTGATTTCGATCGCAAGATTGTGGTCAAGGTCAACGCGCCGAAGCTGCTGCGCCAGGAGTTGCTGAAGCCCTCATGGAAAGGCGATGAAATTGTTTTCTCGTTTACTTCAGATCCTTATATTCCGCTCGAAGCTCATTACAAGCTGACACGGCAATGTCTGGAAATTTGTGCAGAGTTTCGACAACCGATAGGAGTTATTACGAAATCGGCGCTGATCCGCAGAGACATCGACGTGCTACAACAACTCGCGCGGGACGCGCATCTTGGTGTGTTCTTCACGATCCCTTTTACCGATCGTGAAGTGGCGCGAGCAGTTGAGCCTTATGCGCCTTTACCAGAAGCGCGCTTTCATGCGATGGCAGATCTCGCTGCCGCCGGCATTACGGTTGGAATCGGCATCGCGCCGGTAATCCCCGGGCTCAGCAGCGAACTGCCAATCCTCCTCAAGCGTGCGAAGGAAGCGGGGGCGACACTCGCCTTCATCAACATGCTGCGACTACCGGGCAGCGTCGCGCCCTATTTTGAGGAGCGCTTGCGTGAAAAGTTGCCAACGAAAGCTAACCGAGTAATCAATCGAATTCTTGAGGCGCGCGGAGGCAAGATGAACTCGAGCAAGTTTGGCGAGCGCATGCGCGGCAAAGGCGAATACTGGGCGGCCACAGAACGTTTGTTCAAAATTCATTGCGAGCGACTGGGCTTCAACCGCACCAACAAGCGTGTCCCGCAGGGTCACAGCACCTTTCGCCGGCCCACCGCGCAAGCGAGCCTGTTCGGGTAGCTTAACTCTCTTTCAGCGTGGGTCGACAAAGTCAGAACCTGGAGCGGTAGCGACCGGGTCGACGTGAGATCAGCAATCAACGACGAGGCTCGCGACGCCGTTCCAAATATTTCCACATAACGAAATCGTCCAACGAAGTGACAGCGTGAGTTTCACCCGGTCGCTACCGCTCCCGGTTCTGACTTTGCCTTCGAGTAGAAGAAGTTACACCCGTTGCGGTTGATACGTGCGGCGTTTGCAGTTACAACTGTTGCAGACAACTTGCCCCCATTTATCTATAATAGCCGCGCAAACCGTACAACCTGAGCATATCCCCAGGAGGCTCAACCATGATGCTGATCAGACATGTCATTCGAGATCGCGAACCGTATTCGATGAACGCGTCGGCAACCGTTCAGGACGCGGCTGAATTTATGGCGTCGCGAAATATCGGTGCTGTTTGCGTAGTCGACGATGCAGGCAAACTTCTCGGTGTGTTTTCTGAGAGAGATGTCTTGCGGCGAGTCGTGGTGCTGCGGCGCGATCCGGCAACGGTCAAAGTGGGAGACGTCACCAGCGAGCTGCGAGCGGTGATTAATTGCGATGAAACTCCGCACCAGGCACTCGAAAGAATGGAAGTGATCGGCACGCGTCACTTGCCGGTGGTAGACGGCGAGCGCTGGGTGGGCATGTTGTCGATGCGGGATCTGATGCGCGTGGAGCTGAGCGAGCGGGGAGATGAGATCAAACTGCTGCACGAATATATCGAACACTGAACGAGATTAACCGCCAAGGCGCCAAGAGCGCCAAGGAAAGGACACATAAGAGTCAGACCCGAGTGATTCCTTTCCTTTCTTTTGGCGACCTTTGCGCCTCGGCGGTTTATTGTTTTTGTCTATTAAGGCCGATGCGGGGAAGGGTAGGATAAAGGGCAACAGGATGAATCGAATAGCATTTGCCACATTCTGTCTCCTGACGCTGCTTGTCCTCGCCTGCGGGCATGCGCCGCCGGGCCGAGGCGCCGGCGAAGTGGAAAGCACTTCGCAGAAAAGCGGCGAGCAGGGCCGCGTAAGCTTTCGTGTTGAGACAGTCGTCGGCAATCTCGAAGTGCCTTGGGCAATTGTTTGGGCGCCGGATGGGCGCATGTTTTTTACTGAACGTCCTGGCCGCGTTCAGGTTTATCAAAACGGCAAGTTACGATCGCAGCCAGTGTTCGTCGTACCCGATGTAGCACCTTCCGGCGAAGGCGGACTGATGAGCATCGTGCTGCATCCACAGTTTGCCGCCAACCATTTCCTGTATCTTTCCTACGTTTACAAAGGCGACAACCAGAGCGTTCGCGTCGTTCGTTATCGTGAAAGCGAAGCTGGATTCACCGACCGCAAAGTCATCATCGAAAATATTCCCGCTGCGCAATATCATGCGGGATGCAGGTTGCGCTTCGGACCCGACGGCAAGCTGTACATCACGACTGGCGACGGGACCCGGCGTGATCTGGCGCAGCGACTTGACTCGCTGGCTGGGAAAATTCTTCGTGTAAACGACGACGGCACAGTTCCCGCTGACAACCCCTTCGTTGGTCAGAAAGATGCTCGACCTGAGATCTGGTCTTACGGTCATCGCAACCCCCAGGGAATCGATTGGCAGCCGGGTACGAATCTATTGTTTGAAACGGAACACGGACCGAGCGGGTTTGATGGGCCCGGCGGCGGCGATGAAGTAAACATCGTCGAGAAGGGAAAGAACTACGGCTGGCCGTTGATTCATCACACGCAAACTGGCGCCGGTTTGGAATCACCGCTCTTGGAATACACGCCCGCATGCGCGCCCGGGAGCGGAATGTTCTATCGGGGCGCAGCGTTCCCGGAATTTCGCGGCAATTTCTTTTTTGGCTGTTTGGTGGGCCGGCGCATCATTCGCGTGGTGTTGGATGGGCGACGTCTCGTTACTCAGGAGAACTTGCTTGAAGGAAAGTATGGGCGTATCCGCGACGTGGCTGAAGGGCCTGATGGCTACCTGTATTTTTCAACTTCGAACCAGGACGGCCGCGGCACTCCAGCTAGTGACGATGACCGAATCATCCGACTAGTGCCAGTCAAGTAATCGTATAAACTCTTTCTCTGTGCAACCTCGGTGTCCTCTGTGCCTCTGTGGTGAATATTTGTAGGGCGGCTATCAACCACAGAGACACAGAGGACACAAAGGCGGCACAGAGAAGGCTGCACAGAGAAGTCTTCAAACTAAAGAACTACCCATCGAAAGGGAACTAATGACTACTGCACAAAAGCCGGCGAGTGTGCGACAAACGGTGTCTGAAGAAGAATGGCAGGCGCGCGTCGATCTCGCCGCAGCCTATCGCCTTGTTGCTCTTTATGGCTGGGACGATCTGATCTTCACGCACCTGTCCGCGCGGGTGCCTGGACCGGAACATCATTTCTTAATTAATCCTTACGGAATGATGTTTGAGGAAATCACTGCCTCGAGTTTGGTTAAGATCAATCTTCAGGGTGAGATTGTGTCTCCCTCGCCTTATTTTATTAATCCCGCGGGCTTCACGATTCACAGCGCGGTGCATGCCGCGCGCGAAGATGCGCTTTGTGTGATTCATCTGCATACGCAAAACGGCATTGCAGTGTCAGCGCAGAAGAATGGACTGCTGCCGATTTCACAACAGTCATTGTTTGCTTTGTCTTCTTTGTCCTATCACGACTACGAAGGACTGGCGCTTAACGAGGATGAGAAATCGAGGCTGGTCGCGGACCTGGGAAACAAGAACAACATGATCTTAAAGAATCATGGCTTGTTGACGGTTGGGAAAACTTCGGCGGATGCATTTCTTTCGATGTACATCCTGGAGAGTGCCTGCCGGATTCAGATACTGGCGCAGTCGGGAGGAGCGACGCTCGTGTTAGTTCCTGATCCTATTCTTGACAAGGTGGCTTCACAACTTAGCGCTGTAACTGTGGGGCAGGGAGCGCAACTCGCGTGGCCGGGTCTGCTCAGGAAACTCGACCGGGTTGATCC
>JBDUAQ010000251.1:0-4019 GCA_040004575.1 bacterium | reverse complement strand
CGACGCCATTGTGTAATGCCCGCACGACAGCCAAACGACATCGAGCGGCAAATTGTGACGCTTCGCTTCGGCGATCGTTTCGTGCGTGAGATCGAGCGGGAAGGTCAGATCGTAACGCGCAGCAATGAAGCGCATCGGACGTATGCCCAACTGTGGCAGACGACTGATAAAAGGGACGGGACTAATCGGCGCCCAATACTGACGCAGTTCATCCAACGTTAAGTGATCGCCAAAACCTTCACGCAGGTGACGCGTAGAGAGTCCGCGCCAGGCTACGTCAGCCACATAACCCGAGACGTGATTAAACGTCCCCGCATTAATGTCCGGCTCGTGGGCGAAAGCAAGAAACGCGATGCACGATCCAACGCTGGTCCCTAAAATGCCGATGCGTTCGAAGCCCTGATCCTTCAGCCATCTAACCGCGGCGCGTGTGTCGAGTACAGCCTGGCGCATCGACTGAATCGTGCGACCAACGTTGGTGCTGACCAGATAGTCGGCGCGCTCGAGTTCGGGTGGCCGGCGCTCATCATGATAAGGAAGCGTCAAACGCAGCGCTGACATCCCGATGAAATTGAAGATGCGGCAGGCTTCAACGTGACTTTCCGGTTGCGCGTTCCACTGCGGTAACACAACTACTGCGGCCCGCGGTTGCCGCGCCTTTTCTGGTTTCACCGGAAAATAACGGGCGCGCGCTAAATTGTTTTGGGGAGACGGCGTGTGTATGGCGCTTGTCCAGGTGAGACCGTCGCCGGTCAGTTGAAAGTCGGTGATTTCAGGCAGCGCATAGAAATCTTCGCTGTGCGCCATTGCTTCGGCACTGTAGTTACTGAGTACATGACGCGGATCGTCACCATTCACGTGATCGCTAATGAACGAAAGACCCCAGTCAAACGGCCGCACGAGGCGGTTGTTATCCCGCTCGTGATGCGCGCGTTCGCGCCCGTGCATGTAACCTTTCCACAAAACCTTAATACCTCTGGACTACAGGATCTGAGACAACAATCCTAAGGGGCTACGGCTGCTAGATCAAGCGGGGCTGATTTCGCGTCATTGACTAGTTCGAGAAGGGCTCAACTTCAAAGCGAGACAAATACAGAACCGGGAGCGGTAGCGACCGGGTGCTGGAATCAACTTGACGAATAGATCACCAGCCAATGAATCACCCTGAGTCTAGGATCCGGTCGCTACCGCTCCCGGTTCTGTATTTGTGTTACCAAAGAACCAGGCCGCCCGAATTAGTCGAGCGGCCTGGTTCAATCGTCGTCACAGGCTCCGGTCTATTGTTTGAGCCGGTGTAGGTTGGTTTACCGGATCGTTATCTCAACGTCCTCGCCCCGGCAATATTTGAGTATGCCGAGTTACCTCCTGAGTTGTAGGCCCTCACTTGATAACGATAACGCGTGTTACGAGCGAGTCCGATGTCTGAATAGCTTGTCAAGTTTGCGATGGCCACGTCGGCAATCTGCACAAAGTTTGTGCAGTTATTGCCCTGGCACCGCTCGATCCTAAAGCCGGTTTCGTCGTTGGCGTTGTCAGTCCATGCCAGGTTGATTTGAGTTTGAGAGACCGCCGTTGCCGTCAGATTACTCGGAGCGGCTGGCGCGGGAGTAGGTGTCGGCGTTGGCGTCGGTGTGGGCGTCGGTGTCGGCGTCGCCGTAGGCGTCGGTGTCGGTGACCCACCGCAACCCGGGAACTTAAATGCGCCGATTCGTGTGCGCCAATTGAAGCTTCCGTTCGACGGAATATATTCCGTGGTGTACCAGAAGGTGCAGTCGTCGACGGGATCGACAGTCAGGTCGCTGTAATCTCCCCAACGAGTAAGTGTGCCCGTTTGACTACCGGCGCCCGAGAATAGCGTTGCTTCGGCCTGAGCCAGCGTGTTGATTGGATCGCTGACGAGCCGCCCGGCGTAACGTATTTGCGGGTTGATTGAGCCACTCGAGGCGCTGTAACCAAGGGCGAGATTGCCCTGCTGATCCATCGCCGTGCTGCCCATCCAGCGCCAGGTGGTGTCTGGTTGGTAGGTGCTCTCCTGGAACTTCGTCACCGGTCCGCTGGTCACACCGCGAAGCTCAAACCAGCGAATTCCGGCGACGCCACCTGAACTCACCGTGTAGTTCCCCACCACTGCTTCGTGGTCGCCGAAGTTGCGATAGGCCAAACGAAACATTAAACGGTCACCAATGCCATCCACTTTGTTGTTTGTGCCGGCTTGCGGTACGCAACTTCGCGTGGCCGCGCACAACACCGTGAAGCCAGCGGCTGCCGGGCTGGCGAAGAGTGTGAACGTCGAATTCGCCGGAGTGGCAAAGTCAACATGGAAGTGGAAGAGCCTGTAGGCGCCGCCGCCCGGAAATTCCACGAAAGTTGCGGGGGCGCCGACCGGCGGCTGAATTGAACCGTCGAGGTCGGCAGGCAGGTAAACATCCTCGCTCGCTCCGCCTGTGATTCCAGTGGTGATGAAGGTGGCCGGCAGGCCGGCTAACATCTTGGCGCGATCAAACGCAAACGGCTGCGGGCCGAGAAAAGCCGTGCCTCCCGAGTTGAATACGTTCATGCTCATATAGTAAGCGTCGGGCCATACACTCAGGTGGGGATAGTCGAAGAAGTTGGAGCCGAGGTGGAAATCGTAACGATTGTAAGTGCCGGTGGCGTCGCTGGTGGTCGAGACTGCAATGCATTCGTCTGTGGGAACACTGATGCCGGCAAACTGAGTGATGACCCAGCGGTTGGCAATCTGATCGTAAAGCACGACGGGATCGCCGCTGCCATTGTTTTGGCAAACGCCGCCGAAGCCACTCCAGAGCGTCGTGATGCCTGCAGGTCCCAAAACGGACGCGCCGGTGGTCTTGTCAAAAACCTGATAGCCTTCGTTTACAATTTGCACATACTGCGTCGCGCCTACCTCGCCGTTTGTGTCCGGCGGCGCGCAGTTACACGCCACGCCGGGAAACGGCACGCCATCGAAATTCAGCGACGCGGCGGGCATGTTGATACCAGCAAACGCCAGCAGAGACTCAGCTCCCTGGACGACCGGATCAGCTTCGTTTTTGTGATTTACGGCGTTGGGTATCTTCGGGTTTTCATTAGCCTCGCGCTCGAATTTTTTGCCGACCTTAGCCGGTTTCATATCGCGCAGCGGCGGTGAAGTGTCGTTGCGAACCGAGGCGCCAACAGTTACGTTGCCGCCCTTTTGATTCTGCGTGATGCTTGTGGCGAGCACCGGTTGAACTGTCAAATTTTTATCCGCGCTCATCCCATTGAGGCGTTTTGCCTCAATTATCCGGGGAAGCACCATCACCGTGGTGAGCAGCAAAGCTGCTGTAAGCAAAACGATCGCTTTTGTCCGCATCTTCATTTGTTCTCCTCCAGTCAGCAAAGAATACAATTTAAAAACAAGAAACCGGTTTTACCCGGATGAATCGACAAGGGCGAGTTAAGCCGTTATGGTCCGATCGCGGGTTGTACATTTACTCGCATGGCGATTCCTTTCCAATTAGAAGGGCTGGTTAATACAAACCTCTTGGGAGTGAGGCAGATTAATCGGGAGGCAAAAATGAAAACCCGCTTGCCAAAAACGGCAACACTATAGGAGTCTGGGCGACTTGACGAATTGTTTCTAAGAAACTTCACAGACCCTGATGTGTGGAGCGAGCGGCAGTATATTACTTTTCTACGACGAGCGATAGTAGTTAGTGACCCGGCAATTCTTGTGTTTGTGTTGCGCGGGCAGGCTTAATGAAAGGTCCTACTAGTGAACCTTCTTTTTCAAAAAAACTTGACTTATTTGCGATGCCGCACTAAGGTCAGTCCTCGACAGGGTCCTGGGAAACCGTTGCGCCGTGGGAGGCGATCCTCGGAATAGGGTGGGAATCAACCCTTACAATCAGAAAGGAAATGAACTGAATGTTTACAACTTCGCATCGGCGAATACTGCTCGCCGCTTTGGCAGTCTCTGTCTTCGCGACCTTCGCGGTCGTCAGCTACGCCAGCCATTCATGGGGCGGCTACCACTGGGC
>JBDUAQ010000250.1:0-4045 GCA_040004575.1 bacterium | reverse complement strand
AGTTGTCAGGGAAGGAAGCCGGTGGAATATCGCGCTGAAAGTTTTGAGTTTCAGTTCCCGCTCCTGCAGGAGATACATGATGCTTGCCAGGAAGACCACGAAAAAAGCTGCATAAGCAAAAAGCAGCAGCGTGGTATGCACTGGAAAAAGCCAGGTGGCTGACAGCACGCTGGCCTCAGCCTGATCAGGAGTGGCTGATCTGATAATGACCGCGAGGAAAACCAAAAGGGAAACCAGCGGCAGGGTGACCGCGCCCAGGGGCCGTGCCCGGTAGCGGTAAAGCACGAGAGCATAGCTGGCGACGAGCGTCCAGGCTAGAAAGGAAAGAGTCTCGCGTCGGTAGAAGAGTGGGTAATGACCATCGATCGCCCAATCAGCAATCAGCGCCGCTGTATGCAGTACGAAGCCCGCGGCCATTGCCCATTCCGAAACTCGCTGCAGCGCGCGACGTTTATTGAGAAACGCCAGCACTGCGTGTATCGCGGAAACTACGTAAGCGGCCAGCACGGCCAGCAAAAGCGATCTCATGTTTGGTAAAGGTGATTATGCAAAGCGACGAAGGCAATTCTAGTTGAGGACAGTGGGCGCGGCAAGGAAGGGGTTTTTCTAAGAGTTCTCCCTGTTGCACAGCTTCGGCCGGTCTACCTGACGCCAACACTCAACAATTCAGTGGCTTCCGCTATAGAGACTGTGGTCATCCCGCTTCCTTGAGTTTACCGGCCGAGATACCGTTAGTTCGGAGTGGCAAACATGACAACATTAAATAGTTGGCGCGTCCCTATCGTCGCATTGGTCTGTACGCTTGGAGCGTTTTCGCTTCTCGTGGCCTGCACTGGTCGGTATTCCAAGTCACGGGCGAAACCCAGTCTTCCAGCATCCGAGTATCGGGTCGACGACTCAACGAGTTCAATTCCAAACGATCCTCACAACTATAGTGACTTGCTTACAAGGGTCGAATCAGAGCGAGTAACTCTAGCCATGCGCTATTATCAAGCGACCTCCGAACCTGAGAAGGCCCGGATTATGGCTCAAGCTCGCGAGGCCGTGATCAGCTCGATATACACCGAGATCTTTCCCTCCTGGTATGGTACTACGTGGGATTTCAACGGAACCACGGAAGTGCCTCGGCAGGGTAAGATCGCCTGCGGTTACTTTGTATCTACGGTGCTTCGCGATGCTGGCTGGAGAGTGCAAAGGTCACGGCTCGCACAGCAGGCGTCTGAGAACATCGTCCTGAGTTTGACTGGCGAGCCCTACATCAAACGATTTCGCCGAGTGGCAATCGGCGATTTCGTCACTGCCGTGAAAGAGTGGGGCCCGGGGATTTATGTTGTGGGCTTGGATATTCATACCGGGTTCATCGTCAACAATGGCGATGAGGTATATTTTGTTCATTCGTCCTATGTTGAGCCGTTTGCTGTCGTGAAGGAAAAGGCGCTCGATTCAAGTATCCTGCAAACTTCGCAGTATCGAGTGCTGGGGAAGATCACGGATGATGGTAAGCTCATCGAAAAGTGGTTGCTTCAAAAGGAAATAGTCACAAGGGGTGCGTAGGACAAGATTTTCGGGCGAGATTGCTGACTCACTAGTTGACTGTGAAACCAAACGCATATCGGAAATCAGAAGTGGATGAAGCAGCTTTTGGATTGAAGGCGCATTCGGGCTGGGCGGCACTTGTGGTGCTCGGCAGGCGCGACTGTGATCTACAGGTATTGGAGCGAAGTCGCCTCGATCTGGTTGAAGAGGAATGGGCGAAACAGCCGTACCATGCTGCGGAGGAGTTGAAGCCGGCTGAGGCACGAAAAGTTGTGAAACGCGGTGTTGATGCGGCAAAGCAGATCGCCCTTCGCGAGATGCGAGCCGCCGTCAAGCGCACGCGTGAACACGGTTTCGAAGTTTTGAATTGCGGACTACTTGTGGGTAATCCGATGCCAAACTGGAGCGTCGCTGAAATCCTGGCGGTGCATTTTCGCATGCACAAAGCTGAAGGCGCTCTATTCCGAGATGTTCTGGCTGAGGCTGCGGACGCGTGCGACCTGAAGCTTGTAGCTATCCCAGAAAAGTCTTTACTTGAACACGGTGAAGCATCACTTGAGACGAGCGCGAGCCGCCTGTTGCAGCAAATCGCCGCGCTTGGTAAGTCAGTTGGGGCACCGTGGGGTAAGGATCAGAAAGATGCCGCCCTCGCGGCGATGATCGCATTACAGAGACGCTGAATTGTTACTCTGTACAAAAAGGCCGGACTCTTTACCGCGAAGCGGTTACGTAGTAAAGCCCAGGGTTGCCGCGCGGCGCGGCTACCCTGGGGGAAGAATTGGTGAACCATTTCAACCCCACCGGGGTTGTGACTAACGCGCGTAGGGAACGCAACCCTTTCAGGGTTGAGGACCCTAAATCAAACTCTTTCCCAGGGTAGCCGCGCGGCGCGGCAACCCTGGGCTCTGTTACGTAACCGCTTCGCGGTAGAGTTCTTTCGAGCACTCTTCGCAGGTAACAGAATCACTTTTTTGTGCAAAGCTCCTGAATTGTCGGTCTCTTCTCATGTGTTGTCTTGGAGGTTGGCAACCGTTAATCTTGCGTGACTCATCGTAGCCATACGTCCTTGAGTTACTCCTTTTCAAAACAATTGGAGAAACCTGAGTTGGTTCTTCGTATCTGCCTAATCTGCTCGATTTGCTTGGCGGTTGCGTTGGTGGCGATGCCACAGACGCGATCCCGCGGCCGGCATCGTGTTAGCAAGCCGGAGGCAAAGCCCCAAACAAAAGCGCAACCTACGCCAACAGTAGCGCCTCAGCCTGCCGGCGAGCCGGCGGCTGAACCATCACCAGCCGAGAGTCAACCAGAAGAGCAAGGAATCGAAACCCTCAAGACTGATACAAATCTGGTCACTGTTCCCGTTATCGCCAGCACCAGAGAAGGAGACTATATTCCCGATCTGCGCCAGGAAGAATTCAGCATCGCCGAAGACGGCGAGAAACAGCAGATAGCGTTCTTCGCCACCGTGAGTGCGCCGTTTCATGTCGTATTGTTGCTTGATACCAGTGCCAGCACTGAGGAGAAGTTGAGTTCGATCAAGCGGGCGGCGGCCGCTTTCGTCGAGCAATTGCAAAATGGGGATCGGGTCAAAGTCATCTCGTTTGATAATGACCTGCGCGAGCTGTGCGACTTTACTAGCGATCGAGCCGTGCTGCGTAGTGCGATCTACAAAACTGTTTCCGGCAAGGGGACCAGGCTTTACGATGCGTTTGAACTGGCGCTCGCTTCCATCAAAACTATCCGGGGCCGGAAAGCCATTGTGGTTTTTACAGACGGAGTGGATTTTCGCAGTGACGAGGCGACATTTGATAGCTCACTTCATGGGCTGGATGAAGAGGGCGTGATCGTTTATCCGATTCGCTATGAGACGCGCGCCGAAAGTGAGCGCATCGCCCGCGCAGCAGTTGAGGACTCGACGGGCCTTCCTACCATCGACAGCATCCGGCGAAACCCCGGTGGAGGCACTCCGCCTACGTTTCCGAGCGATGGCGTTGACCCGGTGCCCAGTGCGGGGCAGCACAAAACGGGACCGTTCGGCTTACCGACAGCGGACGAAATTCTGCGGGGACGCCGCCAGCAGGACCCTAACGGCTACCCAAATCCTGATCAACTTCCCCCATCTGGTCCAACGGGTCGGCCTGATCGCAATCCGGGCGACATCGGTGTCGGACGACCGGATACACGCAGCACGCTCCCGTCAGGCCGCGGCAATCGTCGCGAAGACGACTCGATAAGCATGATGCTCGATAACCTTTACATGAAGGCTGACAGCTACCTGCTCGAGTTGGCAACCAAGTCGGGCGGGCGAGTGTTGCGCGCCGACACGCTCGCGTCTCTGCCGGACGCCTTCGCAAAGATCGCAGCTGAACTTAGAACCCAATACGCTATCGGTTACTACCCTGCCAACAAGGCCCGCGATGGCCAATACCGCAAGATCAAAGTTACTACCATTCGCAAGAACGTCGTCCTCCGCGCTCGTCCAGGTTACCGCGCTCCAGGCGATGGCTGA
>JBDUAQ010000249.1:0-4046 GCA_040004575.1 bacterium | reverse complement strand
GTAACGAAGAGGACGACGGCACCGTTGCGACTGCCGAAGCTCCGGACAACAGAGACGGCCGAGAGTTTGGCGGGGAGGGTTTTCTAAACCTTGCCGACCTCAAGGAGATGTCTATCTCCAAGCTAACCAGCATCGCCAAAGGCATGGACGTCCCCGGCGCAACGGGAATGCGCAAGCAAGAGTTGATCTTCAAAGTGCTGGCCGCCCAGACGGAGAAGAGCGGCTTGATTTTCTCCGAAGGCGTGCTCGAGACGCTGCCCGACGGCTTCGGTTTCCTGCGCGCTCCGGAATACAACTATCTTCCCGGCCCGGACGACATTTATGTTTCGCCTTCGCAAATAAGAAAATTTGATCTGCGCACCGGCGATACCGTCAGCGGACAAATTCGTCCGCCAAAAGAAGGCGAGCGCTATTTCGCTTTGATCAAAGTTGAAGCGATAAACTTCGAGTCGCCCGATCAGGCCCGCGAGAAAGTTTTCTTCGACAATCTCACGCCGTTGTATCCGGACGAGATGCTGAAGATGGAGGTCACTCAGGAGAATCTCTCCGCCAGAGTGATCGATCTGGTAACGCCGTTGGGAAAAGGGCAGCGCGGCTTGATCGTTGCTCCTCCCCGCACCGGCAAGACGATGTTGCTTCAGACCATCGCCAACTCTATTACGCAGAACCATCCGGAAGTAACGCTGATCGTGCTGCTGATTGACGAACGACCTGAAGAAGTCACCGACATGCAGCGGTCGGTAAACGGTGAAGTGATTTCGTCAACGTTTGACGAACCGCCAACGCGTCACGTGCAAGTTGCGGACATGGTGATTGAAAAAGCCAAGCGCCTGGTAGAGCATAAACGCGACGTGGTTATTTTGCTCGACTCAATCACGCGTCTGGCGCGCGCGCACAATGCGGTGGTACCACCCAGCGGCAAGATTCTTTCCGGCGGTATCGATTCAAATGCGCTACAGCGCCCCAAGCGGTTCTTTGGCGCCGCTCGCAATATCGAGGAAGGCGGATCACTGACGATTATCGCTACCGCTTTAATCGATACCGGCTCACGCATGGACGACGTAATTTTCGAAGAGTTCAAAGGTACTGGCAATTCGGAAATTCACTTGGATCGTCGCTTGAGCGACAAACGACTGTTCCCCGCTATCGACCTGCAACGCTCAGGCACGCGCAAGGAAGAACTCCTGCTCAGCAAGGAAGACCTTAGCCGAATTTGGGTGATGCGTCGCGTTTTGAATCCGCTGTCACCGGTCGAGCAGATGGAAGTTGTGCTCGAGCGGCTCGAGAAAGCGAAGTCAAACGCTGAGTTCCTTGCTTCAATGCAAAGCTAACAGCAAGTCAGAACCGGGAGCGGTAGCGACCGCGTCAGCGTTCCCCAAGAGCCTTTAGCGAGAAGACGGAAGGATGAACCATACAGACTTCTCCTTCCGTCTTTTCCTTGCTTTCAGAACCTTCATCCTCCATCCTTCGAAATTCACAGTTCAACCCATGCGCGTAGCGTTGCTTTCATCTGAAGTTGTGCCCTTCGCCAAGACCGGCGGGCTTGCCGATGTTGCCGGTGCACTTCCCAAGGCGCTCGCCAAACAGGGTGTTGATGCGCGCGTAATCCTGCCTCTCCACCAGCAAATCGATCACAGCCTGCTGGGCGAAACGGTGATTGAAGACGTGCCGGTCCAATGGCGTGGGCAAATCAGGCCGACCCGCGTTTATCAGAGCGACGCGGCCGGCGCGCCAGCTTACCTGATCGATGCGTCGGAATACTTTTCAAAGCCTTCGATCTACGGCTACTCAAATGACCACGAACGCTTCGCTTATTTTTCCCGCGCAGCACTCGCGCTTATGAAACATCTTGATTGGCAGCCTGACGTCATTCATGGCAACGACTGGCCCTGCGGTTTCGCGATGGCGGAAGTGCGTGCGCGACGCCGTTACGACGAATTCTTTCGCGGTCTCAAGACGCTCTTTTCGATTCATAATCTTGCGTACCAGGGCGCGTTTGATCCGACAGATCTGTGGTGGCTGGGTTTTGGTGAGTCTCCCTACAAAGACGATTTCATACTCAAGGACGCGGCCTCAGCTTTGAAGGCGGGACTCGTCGCCGCCGATGCGCTTTCCACCGTCAGCCGTCGTTATGCCCAGGAAATACAGACCCCGGAACACGGCTCCGGTCTCGATTGGTTGTTGCGCGCCCGCCGCGACCGGCTGGCCGGTATCACTAACGGTGTTGACTACGACCTTTGGAATCCGGAAGCGGACCCACACATCGCGGCAAATTTCTCGGCTGATGATCTTTCAGGAAAACTAGAGTGCAAACTTGATTTGCTGCGCCGCTTTGGTTTGCCGGAGGAGCCGGAACGTCCAATCATTGCGATAATTTCGCGACTCGTCGCGCAGAAGGGTTATGATCTAATACGCCAACTCGCGGGAGAAATTCTTCAGACCGGCTCGTTCTTCATTGCTCTTGGCGCGGGCGCGAAAGAGTATGAGGACTTTCTGCAGGGTTGGCACGATAGCGCGCCCAACCGCGTCGGCATCTTCAAAGGCTATGCGGGTGAGCCGCTGGCCCACCAGATCGAGGCTGGGGCCGACATGTTTCTGATGCCGTCGTATTATGAGCCTTGCGGCCTGAACCAGATGTACAGCATGCGCTACGCAACGGTACCGATCGTCCGCGCCACTGGCGGGCTCGACGATACAGTCGAGAATTTTGATCCATCTCAAGGAACGGGGAATGGCTTTAAGTTTCGTGATTACAACGCCGGAGCATTGCTTGAAAAAATACGCGAAGCCCTTTACTTTTATAGCCGACCTGACGAATGGAAGAAGATACAATTGAACGGCATGGCCATGGATAATTCCTGGGACGCCGCCGCGCAAAAGTATGTCCAACTGTACCAGGAAATTATTGACTCACAATGAATTGAGGCGAGAAGTTTAGAGTTCAAACTTTAGTTTGGGCTTAGGTTCTGGCAAGCTAAAGCTTGAACTCTGAACTATGGGCCAGCCAGCGAAAGAGGAGCAACTTAATGAGCGACAACGTAACTGAAGTAACTGATAGCAGCTTCGAAAAGGACGTATTGCAATCTGCTAAGCCGGTGCTCGTCGACTTCTGGGCAACCTGGTGCGCCCCTTGTCGCATGCTGGAGCCCACGGTCGACGCGGTTGCCGAAAAGTTTGCTGCCACCGCGCGCGTGGTGAAGGTAAACGTTGACGACAATCCGTCAATCTCCCAGCGGTATGGCATCAAGGGTATTCCGACCCTGATCCTTTTCAAGGGCGGCAAGGAAGAAGAGCGCGTCGTCGGCGCCACTTCCAAAGATTCAATCTCGCGCATGATCGAGAAACATATTGCCGGCGCGGCGACTGCCTAAGCAATCAGCAGTCAGCAATCAGTGAACAGCCGGACGATGGCCACTGAATGCTGACTGCTGTTTACTGTTTACTGTCTACCTTCTTTCTTATGTCCAAAATAATTGTTGTTATCGGCGCTCAATGGGGTGATGAGGGCAAGGGCAAGATCGTTGATCTGCTTGCTGAACACTTCGACATCGTGGCGCGCTATCAGGGCGGCCACAACGCCGGCCACTCCGTGCAGGTGGGCGACAAGTCGTTCGTGCTGCATCTGCTGCCGTCGGGCATTGTGCATCGTGGTAAGACCTGTGTACTCGGCAACGGAATGGTGATCGATCCGAAAGCGTTCTTTGAAGAAGCCGATCGCCTGATGTCGCAAGGGGTCGAGGTTTCGCCGGAACGCGTAAAGATCAGTTCGCGCGCTCACCTGATACTTCCCTACCATCGCGCTTTGGATCACACGAGTGAGGAGCGACTCGGAAACGAGAAAGTGGGCACGACGCTGCGCGGCATTGGTCCGGCTTATGAAGACAAAGCCGGTCGGCGCGGTATTCGCACCGCCGACGCGCTAGTGCCCGAGGTTTTGCGTTCACGCATCGAACGCAATCTCGAGGATGCTAACCGGATCATCCAGGCATACGGCGGCGAGAAGTTGGATGCGAACGAAATCTTTGACGAAATGTTGGGTCTAACCG
>JBDUAQ010000248.1:0-4099 GCA_040004575.1 bacterium | reverse complement strand
TAAGGAAGAAACAACAAGCTTCACTGTAGTGTTCGTCAGTGCGGCATACGGCTCCGCCGTTCCGGTGCGCGGCAAGTCTCCGACTTGCCGCAAACCCGACTAGCCATTTACGGTCTCAGACCGTCGAAGCAGGTCGGAGACCAGGAAGCAGGCCGCAGCGAGCCGGGAAGTCAAAGACTTGCCGCGCACCGGCCCGGCAACGCGAGACTGTCGACGTGTTCCAAATCCCATCTGAAACTCTATAGACCTGTCCGCGCTGGTCCTTCTGGCCCAGGCATCGAAAAACGTTATACTCATTTTCCGAACCATGCATCCCAGCCTTCGCACATTTCTCGATCTGCTAACCCGAGAAAATGAGATCGCAACTGTCGATGCAGAAGTCGATCCGTATCTCGAGGTGGCTGAGGTTCATCGGCGCGTTATTGCTCGCGGCGGGCCGGCCTTGCTTTTCAAACGGGTGAAGGGAAGCCGCTACCCGGTCGTTACCAATCTCTTTGGAACGAAGCGGCGCATTGATCTCGCCTTTGGCCCGAAGCCCGAAGCCCTCGTACGCGAGTTGGTCCAGGTTGCCGAATCGTTACTGCCGCCACGTCCTGCCGAGTTATGGAAGCATCGTGGGCTTGGGCTGGATGCATTGAAACTGGGAACGAGAAACACCACCCGCTCGGCGGTGACGCAGGTACGTGACGAGCCCGCACGCCTTGACGAGCTTCCGGTGCTTACTACCTGGCAGGAAGATGGTGGGCCCTTTATCACTCTACCGTTGGTCTACACCGAGAATCCGGTTACGAAGAAACATAATCTCGGCATCTACCGCCTGCAGGTCTACGACGCGCACACCACCGGGCTTCACTGGCAGATTCAGAAGGGCGGGGGCTTTCACTACACCGAAGCAGAAAGGCTGGGGCAGTCGCTGCCGGTGACAGTTTTTCTCGGTGGCCCACCAGCTTTAATTCTCGCCGCGATTGCGCCATTGCCCGAGGACGTTCCCGAGCTGGTGCTGGCTTCATTGCTGGCGGGCGAGAAGCTAAAGTTAACGAAGAATCCGCTCGGTGGCGCGCATCGATTAGCGGCCGAAGCTGAGTTTGCGTTGGTGGGAAAAGCGTCTCCGGGTAAACGTCGCCCCGAAGGGCCATTCGGTGATCATTATGGCTATTACTCTTTACAGCATGACTATCCGGTGTTTGAAGTTGACGCAGTTTTCCATCGCCGCGACGCGATTTATCCGGCAACCGTCGTCGGCAAGCCGCGTCAGGAAGATTTTTTCATCGGCGATTATTTGCAGCAGTTGCTGTCGCCACTGTTTCCCCTGGTGATGCCAGGCGTGCGCGATCTCTGGACCTATGGCGAAACCGGGTTCCATTCGTTGTGCGCGGCGGTGGTCAAGGAACGCTACGGCCGCGAGGCGCTGGTATCAGGTTTCCGCATCCTCGGCGAAGGCCAGCTTTCGTTGACGAAGTTTCTGCTGCTTACCGATACGCCGCAAGACCTTCACAATTTCCCAGGACTACTTGAACACGTGCTCGCTCGTTTCAATCCGGGAACGGATCTGTTCATCTTTGCCAACGTTTCAATGGATACGCTTGACTACACCAGCGGCAAAGTCAACGAAGGCAGCAAAGCGATCATGTTAGGGCTCGGCGAAGCGAAGCGCGATTTGCCGCGCGAGTTTCGGGGTGAACCACCAGCCGGTGTTTCGGCAGCGGAAGTCTTTTGTGGCGGGTGTTTGGTCGTGCAGGGAAGCTCGTATGCAGAAGATCCGGAGCAGGCTGCGCGACTGGCCAGGGATGCGGCTTTTGCTGCGTGGCCGCTGATCGTATTACACGACGACGCGAGCGTTGCGCGCTCAAGCCAAGATTTTCTCTGGTCAACCTGGACGCGCTTCGAACCCGCCAGCGACATCTATGCTGCGAACACCAAGGTGCTTCGTCATCATCTCGCTTATACCGCGCCCATCGTCATCGACGCGCGCACGAAGCCAGGCTTCCCGAAAGAGTTGATCGTCCGCGACGACATTGCAGCGCTGGTCGATCGCCGTTGGCATGAATATTTTCCTGAGATCTTTTAGCCGCGGATTCACGCCGATAGACGCGGATCAGATCAAAAACGCGATCCACGAAAGGACACGAACTAACACGAAATGTCGTTAGTGTAGTTTTGTGTGATTTCGTGGATCGTATCGGTACAGGTAGATTGCGGCAACAGCCGACCTTTCCTCCGCGGCTAATCCATTAGGCCGTCAACCCGGTCGCTACTGCTCCCGGTTCTGACTTTGCTTTGCGATCGTATGCGCACGCTCACTGTCGCTTGAAAGTATATTCGCCGGACGGGTCTGTTTGCTTGACTGCCTTGATCTGGCCGTTCTCTTCCACGAACTCAACCACGACGTCAGAAAACTCCTGCAGGCGAAACTTGAGTCCTCTATAGGGAATCAGTTTTTGTTCCGGCGCGCCGGGGAACGCGAGGTAGAGTCCGCTTCCTGCTTTCACTATTACCTGAAACTTGCCGCCGCTTGGAGTCAAGTAAGTTCCGGCAAGCCGGTTTGCCACCGCGGGATCAAGCGTTGCCGCTCGTCGCACGAACACTGCCTCGTTTTCATCAAGGGACATGGTCGCCTTATCGATATCGCCCTGCGGATTCGTCGCGAAGTTGACTGACCACTTCCCATCTTGTTCATCGTCGGGCGTGTCGAAGCGATCGTAGTGGAAGTGGGTCATGGCGAAATGGATCTTGTGAAAATCAAACTGGAGTTGGTTGTCCTTGAGCCCGATTTTCAGAATGCCGTAAGCCGGATGCTCATATTCACCCACATAATCAGCCAGCTGATGAGATGGCTGGGTGTTCATAACGCGATTCGCTCCGGCTTTGCTGCGCGCCTCTTTGTCAGACGCTTTGTTTTTCAGCCGGATGTCGAGCAGTCGGTCCGTCCATGGAGTTTGATCCATGCCCAACAAACGCTCATAGACGTTGTAGCTGATCGGGTTATAGAGAGGCGCAGTGTGATCGCCAATCACAAAGACAATTACTCCGATGTGTTCGTTGGGCATGAAGGAGATCTGGGAATGGAATCCGGGGAGGTCGCCGCCGTGAAACGTGATCGGGTGTCCGCGATAAACCGCTGTCTGACGACCCATGCCGTATGTTCTGTTCAGAACTTCCCACCAACCGCGCGTTTCGCCTGCTGTATTAGGTTGCGCGATCGAGGGCTCAAGCGTGGCTTGCAGTACTTTGGGCGGCAAGACATTCTTGCCGGCATATGTGCCACTGTTCATTAGTGCGATGAGCCAGTGAGACATGTCCTCAATATTTGAGATGAGCGCACCGGCTGCGGCTAGTCCTTCCGTATCCTCGTAATAGGGAATCTTGTAGATTTCCAGCGAGTCACGTTTCTCGGTAAACGGCACGCCGTGGTCGGGCTGCTTCAGCATGTCCGCGATCGTGAAGACGGTGCTGTTCATCTCCAGTGGCTGCAAAATCTTTTCCCGCACGTAGCTCGCCCACGGCTTACCGGATTGCAAGTAGATACTCTCGCCAACGCCTGCATACATCATGTTGTTGTAGAGAAACATCTGGCGCAGTGGTTCCTTTGGCTCGAGATATTTCAGCCGCGCAAATAGCTCCTTTTCACTGAAGTCAGATTTGTACCAGATGGAGTCGTGGCGCGTGATGCCGGTTCGGTGAGACAGCATGTCGCGCAAGGTGACGGTGTTATTGAGTTCAGAGTTATAAAACTCGATGGACGGCACGGACGCGCGAATTGGCTCGTTCCAGGTCAGCTTTCCTTCCTCCACCAGGAAGCCTGCGGCAACTGCGGTGAAAAGCTTCGTGTTGGAGGCGATGGGAAATAACGTCATGGACGTGATCGGCAATTTCTTCTCGTAGTCGCGGTAGCCATAACCCTTGGCGAATACGAGCTTGTCGTTTACGACGATTCCCACGCCGATACCCGGACCGTTCCAATCCTTGAGGACCTTCTCCATATAGGCGTCAAAGCCCTGAAGCTTTTGCGCGATCTTGGCGCTGTCGTCCTGGGCGTAAATTGAAATATTCAAACTGAGAGCGAACGCAATGACCGCGATGGTGCTCAGCAACAAGCGAA